>JAKLQJ010000181.1 GCA_022013385.1 Elusimicrobiota bacterium | reverse complement strand
GTAAAGCTATATAAAAGTTTTTAAAACTTATGAAGGGTAAAATTAAAAAGATAATTTTAGTTCCATTTGTGTTTTTGCTTTTTTGTCAAACGGCTTTTGCCGGAATTCAAACATTGCCACTTGGCGAGGCTGATTGCATTGACTTGCCGGAACGCGATTATCAGCGGCCTGTGCTTGATCCACTCGGCGACACTTTTGGCACTACGGAAGGTCGGACGAGACCGCACGGCGGCACGGATTTTCTTACACCTAATGATACACCCGTTTATCCTATGGCTGATGGGACTGTTGTAGCGGTCAATACAAGTTCAACTGGTGCCGCTGGTTGTTGGATTGCGATAAGGCATGAGGGTAATGTTTTTACTCAATATGCTCATTTGGAATACGGTAGTATAAATTTTGATGTAGGCGATAATGTAACATATGATGTAGCAATTGCTTCTTCTGGCAATACTGGTTATTCAACAGGGCCGCATTTGCATGTGGAATTTTGGAATAAATGCGCTTCGAAATTCAATAATCTTGACAAGGGTTGGGATTGCTGGGCGGAATGGGAAGGGGATCCTCCGGTTCAGACTGGCGGCGGCCCGAAAGATTTAAGGTGTCTGTTTAAACCGCTGCCTCCGTGGCACGAACCTCCGTGGGACGAGTATGTGTTAGCCGCGCTTTTTCCTCATGACCCGAACGCCAAGTTGGGACCGGAGGGTTATGTTACTCCCGGCCAGTTGATGACCTATACTATCCAGTTTGAGAACGAAGGTTTAGGAACCGCTTTTGATGTTTATATCACGGATATATTTGACACCGACCTTGACGATTCCGAACTTGTGGTAAAAGACTTTTATCTTGTGGATTGGTCCACTAATATCAAAACGCCCACAACCTTGCCTTATCATTATGACCAAAACGCCCGTAAACTTACCGTGCTTGCGGGCGCATTTGATTCCCGACAGGGCGGGGAATTTACAGTGGAACTGAGGCTTAAGCCTGATGTTCCGCAAGGCACGGTGATAGAAAACTTTGCCACCGTATATTTCCCCACTGTGTTTGAAGAAACGGTTACAAACTCTATTATCTCCGCGGTGCCGCTGCCCGCATTAGTGGAATACACCGGCTCAACTACGGCAGTTTATTCATCTTATATTATATTATCGGCAACAGTAACCAGCGCGGGACAAACACTTTTAGGTAAAACGGTTAATTTCCATATCGGTGATTCAACTTTCACGACCATAACGGGCGGGGTTGGCGACGCTATGATTTATCCGCAGGTAGATGCCTCACCGGGAAACTATCAGCTTACAGTGGCTTTCCCCGGCGATGGTTGTTATTACACTTCTTCCACGCAAACAGTTGCCATTCAGGTAGTAAAATCGGAAACCTATATAGCCGATTTTTCCACCGTCACATATTCCACCATGCCTGTCATAACCGTACCCATGACAAACAGTAAAAATGTTCAAATATTACATCAAGACACGGAACCCAAAACGGTATATCTTGAATATCAGAACGGGGAAATATGGGAACCTCTGGGGCAGGCCGCGCTTTCAAGCGGCGCCGCCGTTTTTCAATTTGCATTGCCACAGCCATTAACTGCAGCTTATCAACTTAAGGCGAAGTTCAACGGCGATGAGAAATATATTGCCACGGAAAGCACCGCGACACTTGCTTTTGTAGATGTTAATCCGCCTGTGACAACCGCTGTAATACAAGGGGAAACAATAGCAAACGGAGCGACGGTAAATATAACTTCCACAGACACGGTTACCCTTACTGCCGTGGATGAAGGAACAGGCATTGAGGGGATATATTACACCATTGATGTGGCATTCTCCACCATGACTGCTACGGCATATAATGGGCCGTTCATGGTTCCTGTCGGCGCGCATATAATTTATTACGCCAGCATTGACAATGTAGGCAATGAAGAAGAAGTAAAGAGCATGACTGTTATTGTCGGCGCTATGCCTGAAATCGCAATCTGGTCTGGTTTGGGCGGGGACGGCAATTGGCATAATCCCGATAATTGGCGCAACAATGTTATTCCGGGAGCAAATGACAATGCCGTTCTTGCCACAAGGGATACTGTTTATGTCAGTTCCGATTCCCCCGCTTTGTTAATCCATGATTTAGTATTGGGCGATGAGGAAGGCCTATCCGCGCCGATACTTATGATTTCAACAGGAGTTATTTCAAACGGCAAATGGACAATTAACAAAAACGCTACTTTAATGCAGAATACGCTTGAACCGCTTAAAATCGGCAACCTTTCACTTTTAGCCGGCGGAAAAATAGAACATAAAGCCAACAGCAATATTAAAGAAAGCATTATCAACTTAGAAATAACAAATAATTTCATAATGGAAGCCGGCTCAACAATAAGCGTTACAGGAATGGGATATGGAACGGGACAGGGTCCGGGAAGGGGGAATAGCTTTCCCAATGGCGGCGGCTACGGCGGCCCCGGATTTCATGAAAGAGATAGCGCTGGTAATACTTATGGTTCCGTTACAGAGCCCGAAGATTTGGGTAGTGGTGGATATAGCGCAAGCGGTGGAGGCGCGGTTACAATAAAAGTCGGTGGGGAATTGATTTTAGACGGATTGATAAACGCGGACGGCAATAGCGGCGAATGGGGATGCGGATCAGGGGGAAGCGTTAATCTGAGTGTGAGTGTTTTAAGTGGTTCGGGAAAGATAAGTGCGAATGGAGGTATTCCTCAGTATGAGGGTGAAGGCGGCGGCGGAAGAATAGCGGTAAATATGAGCAGTGGTGATGTATCCGGAATTGAAATGACGGCATCCGGCAGGGGAAGTAATTATTACACCCAATGGCGTTATCCGGCAGGTTCCGGCACCATTTACATTAAAGAAGAAAGCAAGGAGGCAAATCTTATTCTAAGCAATAATTTGGGTGGTAATTATAAGGGTTATACGCCGATTAATTCAGGAAACATGGGAAGCGACGACATAATATTGAGCAGTCTTAAATTCAGTGATATATCCGTAAGATTTGAAAGCATAAAGCATTTAAGCATACTAGAAACAGCGGAATTCACCGGCAGAAACAAAATAGAAAACATCACAGGCGAAGCAGACTTTCCCGGCGGGGGAGTGCTATTGCCATTATTCAATGACATAAGCATAGCCACAATGACATTCCCGTCGGACAGCGAGCTAACGCTAACCGGCGCGACATTAAGAGTATCAAGCCTAACAGCATTGGGAAGCATTATATTGGACAGCGTAAGCGGAATCGGCTCAATATTGGAGCAGACAGGATTAGCCCAATGGACAATAGGGAATATAACAATAAAGAGCGGAAGCAAAATAACACATAAAGCTAATACAAGCGATAAGCTATATACCCTAAACATAAAAGTATTGGGCGACATGATAGTAGAACCCGGCGGCAGTATAGAAACAAACGGACTGGGCTATATGGGCGGAACAAGCGGGCAAAACGGTTATGGTTTAGGATATGGTTCAGGCTCAAATGAAAACGGCGGCGGCGGCGCGGGTTATGGCGGAACAGGCGGCAGAGGGCATGGCGGAACACTAGGCGGAATAAGTTATGGCTCAATAGAAGAACCGGAAGATTTAGGAAGCGGCGGCGGCGGATCAAACGATATTGGAGGCGGCAACGGCGGCGGAGCAATAAATTTAGTGGTGGTAGGGACATTAACCGTAAACGGTTCATTATTAGCGAAAGGAAATGACGGCGTAACAAACGGCAATTATGGCGGAGGCGGCGGCGCGGGCGGAACAATAAAAATAGCGGCCGGCAATTTAGAAGGATTGGGAATGATAGAGGCAAGCGGCGGAAACGGAGGCGCGGGAAATATAAGAGGCGGAGGAGGCGGCGCCGGAGGAAGGATAGGCTTATATGGAAATTATGCGGGGACAGTTACCGCGCGCGGCGGCGACGGCGGCGGACTAGCGCAATTCGGCGCATACGGAACAATCGGCTCTTATTATGCCGCCAGCACACAAACAATTTCGGGACAAGCTGAAGTTTTTGTCAACGCAAGCCAGCCCGTTACTTTAGAAACTGTGGAAATTTCAGGAACCATCGGTACCATAATACTTGCCACCGCCACTGAACAGGGAATTTATCCCGTAAGCAATATCTATGATATCGGACCTGCAAACATTCTCTTTTCACCGCCCTTATTGCTTACCTTTAGATATTCCACTTCAACCTTAGCGGAATTTAATATCTTTGAAGAAGATATCTACCTGTATCATTATGAGGAAGACGGAAGCCTTGCGAAAGTGCCGGGTCAGATACGCGATACAGAAAGAAAAGAAATAACAGTTGAAATATCAATATTGGCTTCAATATTTGCCATATTCGGAGAAAGCCATGATAATGCAGCACCGGAAACGAGTCTGGGAGTTGAAGAGTTACGGAGTTACAGAGTCGGAGAGATAACATATATAAACGCCGGGAGTTCAATAACATTGACGGCATACGATTCTGTAGTTTATGCAACAAGCACGGGAGTGGCTTTTACAGAATTCAAAATAAATCCGGATACATCAACACTTTTTGCGCTTTACAATTTACCTTTTACACTTGATGAAGGTATAAACAGCATAGAATTCAGAAGCCAAGACAATGCCGGAAATATAGAAATTGCCAAATCAACGACAATTTATGTTGACGGTACGGCGCCGATAACAGAATACAGGGTATCCCGCCTTTGGCGGGACGGGGAGGGTGTGGGGGAGAGCGGGGAGGAAAGAACTTATATAAATGCCGGAAGTTCCATTGTATTGACCGCTATTGACCCGATATCAAACGGCGTAAGTTCGGGGATAAAGGAAATTTATTATAACTTAAACGGTTCAACTGCCATAATAAAAAGCTCAACAGTATTTATAACCGAATTTAATCAGGCAAACAATACGCTTTCATTTTACAGTGAAGATAATGTGAGCAATAGAAGTTTGGAAAATACTTATACAATTGTTTACGACACAATGGCGCCGATAACAACGGCGGAGATAATCCCGCCTATGGCGGGACAAGGCGGCGAGACGGGCGATAACGAATGGTATTCTTCATCGGTAACAGTAAGGCTTGTATCAACCGATACATTGTCGGGAGTGAAAGAGATAGGGTATAGGGTATCCCGCCTATGGCGGGACGGAGAGGGTATAGGGGAGAGCGGAGAGGAAATTTTAATAAGTTCGGGAATATATACGGAGCCGGTGGAAATAAGCAGTGAGGGAATATCTAATGTTTACTATTTGGCCGAGGACAATGTCGGAAATATTGAAGAAGAAAAAACCATTTCTTTAAAAATAGATTTGACCCCGCCTCAAATCACGGCAATATCAACGCCAATAGCCAATGCGCTTGGCTGGAACAATACTTCGGTGAGTGTCATATTCAGCGGAACAGACACATTGTCGGGAGTAAAAGAGATAGGGTATCAAATAGAGTTTAGAGACGAGAGTTCAGAGTTTAGAGCATATGCAGAGCCGATTGAAATAAGCAGTGAAGGCGCGAATATATCGGTAAACGGAACGGTATATGATTGGGCGGGGAATTCCTCCACTTCAACAATCATTCTGAATATAGATAGAACAATACCGTCTATAATTGTTTCATCGCCCGCCGTCGGCGAAACATTCATAGCCACAAAATCCACAATAACCGTAATCTACGAAGCAATGGATAATTTAGACCCTGCTCCTCAAATTCAGGCCATTTTAAGACAAACAGAAGATTTGGGAAGCCCGCGAGGCGAAAGGCCAAGCGAGATAATTGTTTCAAGCGGTCAAACAATAGAGCCATTGAATATAGACGACGGGATATGGGAATTGATTGTTTCAGCCGAAGATTGGGCGAATAATATTTCAACAAAAACGAGCGGGAGTTTTGAAATTGTGCATGATATAATGCCGACGAGGACAAAAACAGTGATCAGTGACCAGTGGTCAGTTACCGGTGAAGGTATAACCTATGTGACTGATAAGACGAGTTTTACGGTTACAAGTATTGACGATTTGATTGAAGCAAATGACGGGATAGGATTAGGGGTAAAACAGCAAAAAATAGAAATCAGAAGCCAGATGCAAGAAGCCAGAGACATAATTTTTGAGAACGAGAATCCGATTCAAGGGGAAGTATTTGT
>JAKLQJ010000180.1 GCA_022013385.1 Elusimicrobiota bacterium | reverse complement strand
AGACTCTGATGAGAAAGAAGACAAACTGGAATTATGGGAAGTATCCAGAACATCCTATTGCCCCAAATGCTATTCTTCAAATGTAAGCTATGAATCGGGATGTTCAGGGCCCACTTGCCATGACTGCGGTTATTCCGAATGATCATAAAAAGGCTCTGGACCTTTGGCAGGTTATAGGTCACAGGTTGCAAGTCACAGGTTGCAAGTCACAAGTCACAGGTTGCAAGTCACAGGTCTCAAATCACAGGTTGCAAGTCACAGATTGCAGGGGATATCACTGTCGCGCTGCCGCGCTGGATAGAATATTATTTCCATGAAAAAAAAAGGAATTTTTATAATTTTTGAAGGTCCTGACAGATCAGGGAAATCCACTCAAGCCAAACTTTTGGTCAAATGGCTTAAAGAAAAAAAGTATAAAATCGTTTTAACCAGAGAGCCGGGCGGGACAAAACTATCCGAAAATATAAGAAAAATTCTTCTGGACACCCACAGCAATATATCCTCTTTATCAGAACTATTGCTTTATGAAGCCGCAAGAGCTCAACATACAAGCGACATAATAATGCCGGCTCTTAAAAAAGGAAAAGTGGTAATTTCAGATAGATTCACGCTGGCAAGCATCGCCTATCAAGGTTACGGAAGACAACTTCCCATAAAAACGGTGGAAACTTTAAACAAGATAGCTACCGCCGGATTAAAACCGGATATAACCATAGTTTTAAATATACCTGACAGAGTTTTTAATGAAAGAGAACGCTTGGTAGAAAAATTTCTCGGCGCCGATAGAATTGAAAGCGCATCGTCAAATTTCAGAAAAAGAGTAAATAAGGCATATAAAATACTTTCAAATAAGCCGGGAGTGATAAAAATAAACGCTGTAAACTCCATAGAAGCTATTCACGCCGAGATAATAAAGAAAATAGAACACAAATTCTCCCATTAAACAATCATGTACTCAAATAAAATTCTAGGCCATAAAAATGTTTTAAACCGTTTAAAAGCGCTTCTTCTTTCAAAAAGAATTCCGCCGTCTATGATTTTTAACGGCCGGCAGGGCGTGGGAAAATTCATCGTCGCCAAAGAATTCGCGAAAAGCATAAACTGCTCGCATGAAAAACCTCAAGAAGATAATTTGTCCCTAGACCTTTTTCAAAATCAAAATGAAACCGAAAAAAAATCTGATTCAAATGAAGTAAAACCATGCGATAATTGCCAATCCTGCAAACAAATTGAAGTCGGCGCGCATCCGGATGTTAGAATAATAGACTCATCCTTTCAGGGATTTTTACTTGATGAGGATATAAAAAAACAAAAAAAACTGAAAATAGATACCGTGAGAGAATTCTCAAAATACGCCTATAAAAGGCCTTTGCTTTCAGAACATAAAGTATTCATTGTCAATGATGCCGACACCCTTACGACAGAAGCTCAAAACGCCATGTTGAAACTTTTGGAAGAACCGCCGAAAAATACTTTTTTTATCTTAATATCCTCTCAAAAAAACACTTTTCTGCCTACCGTATTGTCTCGTTGCCATATAATGGAATTCGGGCCGCTTTCAAATGAAACCGTGGAAGAGATATTGGCAAGAAACAATATTTCTTTAGACGAAGCCGCCCTCTTAAGCAAATTTTCGGGCGGCGCCGTAAAAACAGCCCTAGATATGAAAACCATTATGGAAAAACTTCAAAAACTTGATACATCAAGCACATTGTATCCCTTTAAAATTTCGTCCATGTTGCCGAAAGAAAGCTATCTCGCAAGAGAAGAGGCGCGCTTGATATTAAATATTCTTCTGACAAAAACTCATCAAAAATGGATAACAATCAACGATTCAAATCAAAAAACCGATTTAAAAAATCTTATAAAAGAAACTTTAAAACTAAAAACATTCCTTAACCAAAATGTTATGCCGACGCCAATAATAGAATTGGCCGCGAGCGAATGCCTAAAACATGGAATAACTTTAGGATTTATGAAAAAATACCATGAATAAAAGAAAACAGTAAGCAGTAGAAAATAAAAGCAAGAATTGTAGCCGCAAAGCTTGCTTTGCCATGAAGAATTTAGAGACAAAAAGACTATTCGCGGGAGAAACTATAGCATGTCCAAGGACACCTTTTATATAACAACCCCGCTTTACTATGTGAACGCGAGCCCGCATATAGGCCACGCTTATACCACGCTCGCGGCCGATATTGTTTCAAGACATAAAAGAGCTAAAGGAGAAAAAGTTTTCTTTCAAACCGGCACGGACGAACACGGCTCAAATATTGAAAAAATAGCCCTACTTAACAAAGTAGAACCCAAACAATGGGCGGATAAAGTCTGTTATGAATTTAAAAAAATGTGGCTGGATTTAAATATAATGCATGACTATTTTATAAGAACCACCGACGCAAACCATGAAGAACAAGTCCGGCTAATATTTGAACAGCTCATCAAAACAGGCGATATTTATCTAGGAATATATGAAGGTCTTTATTGCCCCATGTGCGAAAATTTTTATGATGAAAGCGAACTTACCAACGGAGATTGCCCCGTCCATAAAAAGCAAGTTGAAAATGTAAAAGAGGAAAGTTTCTTTTTTAAATTATCCAAATATGAAAATAGACTTATCAAACATTATGAAAATAATCCGGGTTTCCTCTCGCCGAAACGCCGAGCAAGCGAAATAGTTAATTTTGTCAAATCGGGGCTTAAAGATATATCGGTCTCAAGAACTAAAGTTTCTTGGGGCATTCCGGTAAAATCCAATCCAAAACATACCATTTATGTATGGTTTGACGCCCTTTTAAATTATATAACGGGCGCAGGCTATCAAGTGGAAAAAAACGACCCTGAAAAACTCAAAAAATTTGAAAGCCTTTGGCCGGCCGATGCGCATCTTGTTGGCAAGGAAATTTACAGATTCCATGCCATTATATGGCCCGCCATTCTCATGGCTATGGATATTCCCTTGCCAAAGAAAATTTTCGCTCACGGCTGGTGGACTGTAAACGGCGAAAAAATGTCAAAGTCAAAAGGAAATTTTATTAATCCTATGGATATGGCAGATGAATACGGATTGGATTCATTAAGATATTTTCTCTTTAGAGAGGTGCCGTTTGGACAAGACGGAGATTTTTCTTTTGAATCATTTAAACAAAGATATAATGCCGATTTGGCCAATGATCTCGGAAACCTTTTTTCCCGAGTAATAAATCTGTCAAACAAACACTTGGGGAAAGATATGCCGGAAAAACCCGAAAACTCGGCTTTATTTGCAAAGCTTAGCCCAAATACCGCTTACATAGACGAAAAAATAAACAATCTTCAATTTGGAGACGCGCTAAATACAATATGGGAGGCAGTATCGCTATTAAACAAAGAAATTGACACTCAAAAACCTTGGCAAATGGCAAAAACCGATTTAGAAAAAACAAAATCCTTTTTGAAAGACACTATATGGTGCTTAAGGCTTATAGCGGGCTGGATTTATCCGTTTATGCCGAATACTTCCGCACAAATGCAAATGTATCTCGGAATCGGCAATGTTAAAACCGACAATTCGGATAATCAGAAATTGCCGGCATTGTTTCCCCGAAAAAAATGATATGCTGAAAATATTTTTATTATTAATACTGCTGTTTCGGTCTTCCGCGCTGGCGGCAGGCGGCTGGCTATTTTGGGAAATGGACGGCTTAATCAAAACCCCTCTAAATGAAAAAACCGTAATTTCAGCCAAAGCCATACTTTCCAAAATCCCATTATATACGGATAAAGCTCAAGGCAGAAAAAATTATGGAATAGATTTTATATTTTCCGCCAAGCAAGGCGAAATTGATGAAATAATGGCCAAGCTCAATTGGCATAAACTTAGCACAAATTTTAAAAAATCCTTTTTTTTAACCGTAAAAGATTTGGTCTCCGGCAACAATTCCACGCATTTCCCCCCCGCTGCGAAGCATTATCTAAACAAAAAAATTCAAGATTTAAGTTATGGAAAAATAATAAAACACCGGAGAATTGAATTTTATATATGGCGCCTTCCCTATAGAACCGCCGATTATATTCCTTTATGGGCCGCGGCATATTCAAATAAGATAGAGCGGCAGAGCGGCGGCGTGGCAGCATGGCAGCGCGGCAAAAAGGTAGCGGGCGATTTAATCGCCGAAAACAATAATGCTGCAAAGCGGCAAAACGAAAGTGATACAAAACAACCATCTCAAATAATCGAAAGCAAATTATATACCCAAACCGCTTTTATAAGTTCTCTTAGAAAACTCTCAAGCCTAAAAATAACGGAACTGCGCCATCCAAACCGCGATAAAAACATCCTTCTAATAAAAACCAAAAAATAAGCATTATCAGCTTATAAACTTATTTCCGTATCTACGCTGTTTTTTTATTTATTTCTAAGGGAAGAAATTCTTTTGAATATAAGAAGAACTATGCCTGAAGCGACATAAAGTGAAAAGAAAAAAAATAAGGCGTTCTGAGGGTAGGCTATTATCAATAAAATAACGGTTAAAACAAAAAATAATTTCCTCAAAGAACGCGGCTTAACAACATTCTTTTTTTTAAACGCTCCGTATGGCACGGATGAAAGCATTAAAAGGGATAAAGCTATCATAATAAAAGGGATTGCTCCGTAGAGAAACGGCATTTGATGCATAATCCATTTTATATTCCTCACACTGCCGCTAACTTCAAGCATGCTATAAGCAAGCACAAATGAAGCGAGTATTCCGGCGGCTCCCGGTATAGGCAAACCTTTAAAATAATCTTTAGCGTCCTCTTCGCCGAAATGAGCCTTCAAATTATATTTCGCCAAACGCAAAGCTCCGCAAAGCGTATAAAAAAAAGCTACGGGATAACCCCAAAATCCATAATCCTTAATGACAAAAGCGTACAATAAAAATGCCGGCGCTATGCCGAAACTAATCCAATCCGCAAGAGAATCTATTTCCACGCCGAAAGAACTCTCGCTATGAACAAGTCTGGCAACCCTTCCGTCAAGCATATCCATTAAAATTGCCGCTATAATAAACCATGCGGCAAGAGTAAAATTTCTATTAGACGCGGCAATTATGGAAAAAAAACCGAATGCCATATTGGCGATTGTAAATAATGAAGGAAGAATAATCATTCCCGTTTTTTTCAATTTCTCAATTGAATTTTTTTTATTATCGTCTTCCATATACCCAATCCATTACCGCATGATAAATTTACTTAGCGAATTTCCGAACCATCGAACCTTTTGATTCATCCAGCGCCGAGAGCTTTGCGAACGACTAATTCTAGTTAGCTCATCCTTTCTGCCGCGCTGATTGCCTCTTGCTAATAGCCTTTCCTTGCTGTTACTTATTGCCCAATCGCCTTGTTGCTAATAGCCTATTTGTTTTTCGTTATTGCCTAATTGTCTTTCCTTAAAGCTATAGTAGTTTCACCGGCCTGAACTTTTTCTCCCGGCTTAACCAAAACATTAACGCTTGAAGGCAGATAAAGAGCGACCTGCGAACCAAAATAAATCATTCCTATTTTTTCCCCCGCTTTAACCTTTTGATCCTTTTTAACATAGCAGGCTATGCGCCTGGCTATAGAGCCCGTAATTTGTTCAACCTCTATAACCTTCCCATCATCGGCGGCTATTCTTATTTTTTTCCTCTGATTTACGGAAGCTTCGGGCTTATAGGCAATGGCAAAGTTTCCTTTGGTAAATTCAGTATCCAAAATTTTGCCGTTTATGGGCGAGCGTTGAAGATGAACATTGAAAATGGAAAGGAATATTCTAATCACCGTAATATCGGGATTACCTTCCGATTTTACGCTAAGCACGGTTCCGTCGGCGGGACAGGCTATTTGACCGGGCGCAAAGCTTTTATCCCTTTCGGGGTCTCTGAAAAAATAAAACGAAAAACCCGTAAAAAGAAAAGCGAAAATGAAAATAGGGACACCCAGCCATTTAGACCAGATGGAGACAATTCCGCTTATAGCTATAATCCCACAGCCTATAAGAATAAGTTTAACACCTTCGGGAACAATTGACATTTATACCTCACAAATATTTTACTTCGTAAAATACAAGCGACAAGTCACAAGTTTCAAGTTTCAAGAAACATAACCTAATTTAGAAAAACTAACTAACAGAATCTACAGCCTGTTTTTCCCGCATAGCGGGCCTTTGGCATTTTTTAACTTTTAGCGATAAGCAAGTGTTAGGATTATTCGACTATTCCTCTGCCCAATTCTTCCTTAAAAAATCTAAGAACTGGGCAGGGCGGGACTCGAACCCGCACAGCCTTGCGGCTAACGGATTTTAAGTCCGTCGCGTCTACCAATTCCGCCACCAGCCCATACTTATCAGCAGTTTTAATAATATCTGCTCTCAACATTTTATCTAATTTTTAGAATTTTTGCTTAATAATTCATCAAAACCCCGTGGGTTAGGGTCAGTGTGGTTATTGCGAAAACCCGCGGGGTTGGGAAATAATAGCCGTCGCTACCATATGTAGCGGCAAAGCGCAGCTTTGCTTAAAAGGGCAAGTTTAAAAAAAAGAATGTCACAATGTAGCGGGCGAATTACCATTCGCCAAACAAACTTAATAAATCCGGAATACAAATAGGTGAGATTCAGGAGATTAACCCTTCCAACCCATCAATTATAAGTTATTTTAATTTCTCAGATATGGGAGTGAATTCATGGATTTTTGAACTGCCCATAGCGGTAAATAATCCGAGTTTCACAAGTCCCAAAATATCCGATCGAGCGGTAGCATAGGCTATGTTGTTTTGGATTTGATGTCTGCGTATCGTGTAAATTCGTCCGGAATGAGCTTTAGCATGAAAAATAATCTTCCTCTGTCGTTGATTAAGCATAGAGAATTTTTTCAATATATCTGTTTCTAAACACTCCTGTTTTAATCTCCGTTTAATGTAATCATGAACTTCCTTTGCCGCTTCATTGATTATTTTGGAATTAAACATGAGAAAATAAGTTAAATCTCCGCTTAATTCCGTGTTAAGAAATGCTCGCTTATATTGCCCCTCTTTGTTAAGCACAATTCTAGATATTGAGAGGTACTCAAATGCCCAATATTTTTCCTTTAGCATGTACCAATAAAAAATTGCTCGCGCGGTACGGCCATTGCCGTCACAAAACGGGTGAATCCAAGCAAGCCAGAAATGCAATAAAATTCCTTTTATAAGCGGATGAATAAAAGCGCCTTTATTGGTATTTGCAAATTCTATTAAGTCATTCAACATAGATTCAACATATTTTCCGTGCGGCGGTTTATGCAATACAGTTCCATCGGAGTCAATAATTTCAACATTATCATCGAGCGGGCTTTGTCTAAATCTGCCTATTTCTTTGCTATCTAAAGTTTCTTCACTAAGTATGCGATGTAAATCCAATAATATTTCTTTGCTTAGGGGTTTCTCCTTTAATTTACGAATATAATTTATGGCTGTATAATTATTCAAAATCATCTGCTCTGAAGAATTTGAAGGTTTTTTCTTTGTGGCAAGCATTTCCTTGGCTTTACGACGAGTAGCGGCCGCGCCCTCTATTCTGCTTGATGCTATAGCTTCTTCCATAAGCGAGCGTATAATCATTGCCCTGCTATCAAAAGCGTCTTGTGAAAACTCTGCGGCTATAAACGGCATATTCCTATCCGTCTGATGCAATGTTTTCTCGATAACAGGAGTAAGTGTATAAGAGAAATATTGAGAATCTTTACTTTTTATCGGTGAATCTATTAATTTCCCTGATCTTCGAATTTCACGACAAGACCAAATTATTTTCGGGTCCAGATTTTTGGGCATTTTTAAATATTTGAATTTATCCCAATAATTATATTCTTGTTCTTCCTTGGTTAAGAAATCTATTACCTCCGGATCGATTAGAGCATTGATAATCTCTTCACGATTATTCTTTAATACTTCCGTATACTTTGGCGGGGTTTCCGGTATTTTCATTTGTGTTCCCTGATATATTAGAATGTGTCAATATGTATCAATTTGCAATAAATTAACACATCATAAGTCTATATAATTGCCAGTTATGTGTCAATATGTATCAATTTGTAATAAATTAACACATCGTAAACCTACTAAAATGATGTGTTATATGGTGATTTCAAATATAAAGCCGGAAAACTTCACACTTCTTGCCAAAGTTTCGTACTCATTCATAGCGAGGCGTGTAAGCACAGAGGCCTTTCGATATTTACCTTTAGTGACCGGGGTCGGCACGAGCTAATCCCGCCCCTCTCTATCTCACTTCGCTGTATGCGTATGCGAAGCTCCGAAGAGTCCTAAAGGTAAACACCGAAACGCCTCCTAAATTTATTCTTAAAATCTTAGTGTCGCCCTAATTTATTATAAAAATATCCCGCCCTAACTATAACTTGAATTACCCCAAGGCCTGAATAAGGAAAGCTTTATAAAATCGTTTTAACCCAATCACGCTTTTTTAATGGATTTTTAGATTTCCCTATACAACAAACAATACAATCCCCCACTACATTGTAAAACTTATAGCTACACAAAGTGTTTGCTAGAGTTTTATAGTTTTATTCAAATAAAACTCATTTTTACAACAAAATTAAACAACCCCCCGTTTACAAATTAAGGAAGTTTTAATTCCTTTGTTTTTTTGCGATATTTAAGATACTCTTTTAAATTTTTATACGGAGTTCGAGTTTCTATCTTCTGAGCCATATCATTAGTCAAATAATTCATCCAATAGTCATCAAAAATATCTACTCCAAGTTTAGAAAATGTTGCTGTTCCATTCTTCAATACTTTTATTTTATTTGAAGACCCAATATTCTTAGTATTACCACTTCCAGGTCTATCAATCGCAATTTTATATTTTTCTTGAAGAAAAAATTCAAATTCTTTGGCAACAGAAAAAATTGTCTGTAAATCATCTATTTTAAAAGTCTTACACTCATTTAATACCTCTATTTGCCGAGTGTATATAATTCCAAGCACATAATGTTTTTTGTATTCACCATATGGGAAAGTGATATTTTTACTCGAAGTTCTATTTCTAAAATATCCAGTAAAAGCACCCAAAGTCATTCCATTAATTTCAGTTGAACTACGCCTGTACGTACTCTTTAAATCCACTGCAATTTTATCTCCATTGTCCAAAATAAATGTAATATCGGGATAATGATTTTGCTCTTTTGATAAAACCATTTTATAATTGTTACTCATAGCAAATGCTTGTAACTCAGGAAAGATCATTAGTTCAATTAATTTTGATATAACCTTTGTATCTGATGAAATCGTGTATACCTTCTTATATACATCAATAAAACCTTTTACAATCCAGTCACCATTTTCAGTGGAAATTATTTTAGTTAATTCTGAGAAATGCTTATTAAAGTTTTTTTCAAAATTGTTCATAATTATGTTCCTATTAATAATATTTCTTTGGTATTTGAGTTTCTGGACAAAGCATATTTATATTTTCCAGATGTTGAGATTTCAACAGTTTTCTTATATTTCAAAAGTAGCTCCTTTAATTCAGATAAAGATGGAGTGCCGTCATTTCGATAAGAAACTACTATTATGCTTTTTCTAAATTTTTTAAACACATCATTAAAAGCGAACAATATTTCATCGGCCTTACACCATTCAGATTTATTGGTTTTAATTGGCCTATGCTTAATTTTGTAATCAATTTGCCCAATCCAATTATTATACTCCACCAACCCTTCCAAAAAATGATAGAATTCCGCATAATGGACACCAGTTCCAGAGGAGTTGATGTAGGGAGGATCGATATAAACAAGATCATAATTTCCCGGAACATCCATAGCATCCATATTAAGAGCAGTATTAGACATATTATTGTCAAATATCGCTTCATTAGCTTCCATTATAAATTTTTTAAAATGTTCCTCAAATGACTTATCCCAAGTAGTTTTATTACCAAAACTCCTACTAACATTTTGTGTTCTCATATACAAATTTTTTCTATGAAATAAATTGTAAGGTCTCTTAATAATACATGCTTGAAATAATGCAAAAAAAGCTATAGCTTTTTTATAAGGATCACTAATGGAATGAATATTTTGTGTGACTACATCAAGCCATTTATTTTCCTCATCGGTATAATAAATATCATGGAAGTTATCCTGAATAATAGTTTTATACTTTTTACGACTTGATTGAGTTAGCATCTTAGTCACATCTTTATAGGTAAGTCTTGTAGACGAGTTTTCTATCAACGCCTTACCAATAATTGAATTAAACTTCAGATTATCATTATAAACAACTATCTTACCCTGCGTTTTAAATAAATATGACACAGCACCTGTTCCACCAAAAAGATCTATCACAGAATCAAAATTAAGACTTTTTAAATTCTCAGAAATCCATTGTAAAAGCTTTAATTTGCTTCCTTGATATCGTGTCTTTGGAAAAGAGTGAAAATCATATAGTAAGCTTGGTTGAAATACTTCAGTTTTCATCTCCACCCCGTTGCATTACAAGTAGTACAGCGCCTCGACCAACCATTATTTCTACCTGTTCCCTTACACTTTGTACATTTTTCGTAAGAAACTGGAACAACGATTTTTCCAGTCGCATTACATGATCGACAGCCTGTCCTACCACTTCTTAAAGATACTTTTCCCGTTCCAAAACAAAAACCACATTTTACACTTTTAGTATTCTTTTGCATTGGTAGTCCATGTTTTTGTAAACAGTAGGAAGTCCTCAATCTAAAATTTAATCACCTAGAATTACTATAGCAAATTTTATAATTAACGAAAATTAAAACTAAGATGAAAAGTGTCCACAATAGGTCCAAAATGGCACTAATTGAAATAAATTCCATTCCAACGAACTATCGTTTCGGATAAACCGAAATTCGCGCTTATTGCCAAAGACTTCTTAGACAATAATTTTCCTTTCCGGACAGCGAAAGAAAAATGCGCGCCGATAGATCGTTCTCTTTTCATTTATTCTTTTATTCCTTAAGAATGGCTTAAATTTTAAAATTCACCTTGATTTATAGATTGCTTCATTCGTTATATCTTATTACACATTGCTCATAGCCTTATTTCATAGTCTAATCGCAATCAGCAAGTCCCACTCTTTTGGAGTATAAAGCTTCTGCGACCAAAAGGGCGGGGCAAGGCGCGCTTAATAGACTTACTCCTTTTACTTAAAGGTCGTAACACTATCCCATGCGACGCCCAGGGATGCCGGGGGCCGCAAGAACGCGCGATAATAAGATAAAACCTCATTCCGCTATTGCTTTTAGCTTTAAAATTCTTATAAGATATTCACGGCAGGGCTACATATACTCCTTACCTAACAACCCCAAACCCCAAGTAGTCCCCCAACGGATATAAGTGGCCCTGCCTAAAAAAATGGATATTAAGACATCACCCCGACGATAAAACACCCTTACAGCGCAACCTTGCGCAATCTTAAAATAGCTTTTCCCTGAAACCGGCCAAAAAAACAGTTTTTATGAAAAAAAGGTAATTGCGGCAATAGCCACAATTACCGGCATATTTTTTAATGGTAGCGCTTGATCCCCCCTTGCATAACAGTACGCTATCTGGTACAATAGATATATGACAACTCTAACAACCAGCCAAGCGCGCGCACAACTCTTTCATCTTGTTGATGCGGCTTTGATTTCACATAAGCCGGTACAGATTAAAGGACGGCGCGGATCTGCGGTTCTTGTTTCATCCGAAGACTGGGATGCAATTCAGGAAACACTTTATCTTTTGTCCGCCCCGGGTATGCGTGAGTCCCTTATTAAAAACATGAAGACCCCCATTTCCAAATGCTCAAAAAAACTGCCATGGTAAAATGGGAACTTGTTTTTACACGAGACGCCTGCAAAGACGCAAAGAAGATCCAAGCCGCTGGATTTCGCGTTCGCATAAATGCGTTGTTCGCTGTTCTTCGTATCAATCCATTCCAAAATTCCCCACCTTACGAAAAACTTATGGGTGATCTTGCCGGCGCTTACTCAAGACGCATTAATATTAAACACCGTCTCGTTTACCAGGTTTTTAAAGCCAAACGAGTAGTAAAAATATTGCGAATGTGGACCCATTACGAATAAGGTCATCTATTCTGTAGATATGAGATTTTTTTTGTTTTAGCCAGTTAAAGGGGCCGGTTCTAATTAAACATAAGTATCTGCCGGGGCGGATAGCGGGACGGATAGCGGGACGTTGCTTTGTTTCTCAATTATTTGCTTTAAAAAAGAATTAAAGGGACCGGTTCTAATTAAATATAAGGAAACCTTTATAAAATCGTTTACCCAAAATTCTTTTGATGTTTTTTAACCCAATCACGCTTTTTTAATGGATTTTTACTTTTCCCCATATTACCCAATTTTAATAATCAATACGAACCGTTCGCTTTTACTTATCGTGCGTATAAATATTTTTGAAAATCAATGAAAGTTTTGCGGATGTTTTGAACACCACCCAATGAAATGGTAGCATCATTAATTGCATGATATTTAAGCTCAAGAAGCTCCGGCAACTTTTCTTCGTTCAATTCTTCAACACCGGTTTCAATATATTTGGACAGTACAAATTCTAAAAACTCTTTTTGCTTATCATCCAAGTTCTCAAATATTTTTGACTTTACCTTTGCCACGCGCGCTTCTCTTGTAATTGGTTTCATGGCAAAAGCTACATACTCAAGCACATCAAACAAGTCGCTTTTTTCCGCATCTATCAACTTTCGCAATGTGAAAAGGTCATCTCTCCCATAACCGGCAACAGATAATTTTTCAAGCAAAGTCTTGCGCGTTATAGGATTAGACCAGATGGCGCGCAGTTCGTCTTCACTTTTAAAAAAGTCCGGCAATGAGCCGAATAGTCCCGATATAAATTCTTCAGAAGAAATAAGCTTTCCATCGGCGGACCAGAAGGAAGTAGCAATCATATGCTGAATTTCTCGTTCTTTGCCATCGCGAAGTTTTATCTTTATTTTTTTAGGACATTCGCAAGGTTGTTTGCCGCATTTGGGACAAATTCGCGGAGGTTTTTCGCATTCGCAAGGCTGTTTGCCGCAAATATAACAAATTCGTGGAGGTTCTTTTCCACATACACAAGGTTTTTGACCGCATTTAGCGCAAATTTCAACTATAGGTTCGCCGTCCCATTCAGGATCTAAAAAATGATGATAAGCATCTACAAAATCATATATAGTGAAATACTCTTTACCGTCAAACAATCGCGTTCCTCGACCGATAATTTGCTTAAACTCAATCATAGAGTTAATAGGCCGCATTAAAATAATATTGCGGATATTGCGAGCATCAACTCCTGTGGACAGCTTTTGTGAAGTTGTGAGAACGGTTGGAATAGTTTTTTCATTGTCTTGAAATTCCCGTAAATACTGTTCACCCAATCCCCCGTCATTAGCGGTAACACGAACGCAATAGTTAATTAATCAATCTTCATCTTGACATTTCTAAATAACTACCTCTAAACAATCTTTTTTTGAATTTATTTAACCCTATAACTGTCCACATTAGGTCCAAAATGGTATAAATCGAGGTAAATTGGCACAAGTCAAGAATGTGTGATTTTCATTGGGGACATAAGGCTTACCTTATGTAGGGTTGGGTAATTCGGAAGTATCTTAAATAGGGTGCGGACACCTATCTCTCTATATATAAAAGACCAAATAAAACCATAGGGATGGCAGGTGTGTTTGCTCACAGGGATGTTCGGAACCCGACTTGAGCTTATGGGAAGCGGAAAGTTATATGAATTTTTGCTTGATACTTCATAAAAAAATCCCACTTTTCCTTTAGAATGTTATGATAATTGCGAAATTTGATAGAATATGTATATACCGATTTAGAAATGAATCGCATTATACTTCTAAATGAATTAATCTAAAGCACTTATCCGTCAAAACAAAAGATATTGATAATTTCTAAATTATGATGTAAACTATCCGCTCGGAGGATTTATGGGGAAAATAGAACAAGTTACAACTGATTTTTTATTTCCTGAAGCTAATTATATGCTTGGAGCTGGTTCTGTGCTTAGTTTAGCTGGCGATTATTTCGCTTATAATTCATGTGAAAATGGAGAAGAAGCAGATTCATTAGCTCTAAAAGCAGATGTTACTGTTGTTGCTAATGATATGAAAAGAACTATTTCCAGTATAGATGACCCCAGATTCAAAACCCATGACTAATCTACCTCAAAATTCCGAGAACCCTAAAAAGCATAACTCAATAAGAGCAGTTGAGTTTGCTCATTATTCAGGTCCAATTCCTCCTCCAAGGTTACTCCAAGATTATGAAAATATAGTTCCCGGATTAGCTGATAGAATAATGACATTAACAGAAAAACAATCAAGCCATCGAATAAACCTAGAGTAGTGAGTCAGTAGCGACTTTACAATGATTAACCTTTTCCAGAATAGCCTCAACTTTCTTTGTCCAGACGAAAGGTTTTGGATTCTGGTTATTTAAGCGAATGAATTCTTT
>JAKLQJ010000179.1 GCA_022013385.1 Elusimicrobiota bacterium | reverse complement strand
GTCACCAGTCACCAAAACAAGTCACAAGTTGCAAGTCACAGGTCACATGTCACAAGTTACAAACAGGTCACAGATTACCAATACAAACAGTCACCAGTTACAAGTTACCAGTCACCAGTTTACTGATTACTGTTCACCGTTCACTGATTACTGTTTACCGTTCACTGTAGGCAAAGCTATGCTTTGCAGCTACTTATTGCCCAATTGCCTAATTTCCTTGTCGCCTAACTAGTTTTAAAGCAAATAAAATAGCCGCCAGCATGCCTAGATGACCGGCTTTTTTTTGGCCTGCTATATCAAAAGCTGTGCCGTGAGCGGGGGAAGTTCTTATAAAATCAAGTCCATAAGTCCAATGCGTGAAATTATGTCCTTTAGCTATAATTTTTAGCGGCGTTAAAGCCTGATCATGATAATTAGCCAATATGCCGTCGAACCTCCCGTTTATATGTTCAAGCCATGCTTGGTCGGTCGGATAAGGGCCGTGTATATCTACTTTTTTTTGTTTTAGCGCGGTTATTGCGGGAGATATTGTTTTTATTTCTTCATTTCCCATTAATCCATTGTCTCCCGAGTGAGGATTTAAAGAGCAAGCGCATATCTTAGGTTTTTTTATGCCTAGTGTTCTAAGAGCTTTATTAAAAAGTTCCGCTTTTTGAATTATGGTCTCTTTATCTATTTTTGACGGGACCGTTTTTAAGGAGACATGTTCTGTTAAAAGAGCCGCTCGGATATTGCCGTGTATAAAAGCCATTAAAGGATGAGAATTCAAATTTTTTCTAAAAAAATCGGTATGCCCCGTATATTTAATTTGGGCCATTTGCCATGCTTCTTTTGAGATAGGCGCCGTAACAATAGCATCCGCCTTTTTTGCCAAAGCAAGTTTGACGGCGGTTTTGACGGCTTTAAATGATATCAGTCCCGCGGTTTTATTAGGTTTCCTTGTTTTTAAATCAAGTTTTTGATGAGCAGTATTTATAAAATGAGAAAGCGAAGAATTCCAGCCCGCTTTTTTAAGGGTTTCATATTCGCCTATAACTATCGGAATAAAAGAAGATTGCAGTTTTTTAGATTTTAGAGCCTTAACGGTTATTTCAGGCCCTATTCCCAACGGATCGCCTAAAGTTATTGCTATTATTTTTTTCATAAATCCGCAAAATCTCCGCGCTCTTTTCAATCCTCTTTTGCGCCTTTGCGTTTTTATTTTTCGTCGGCAAACAGGTTTATTTTGGCTTTTGTTCGCAATTCATCCACAAATTTAAGCAGATCTTCCTTAAAGTTTTGGGCGGATAGTAATTGGCCAAGTTCGTCTCTTACTTGCTCAAATTTAAGCTTTTGCTTGGCTTTCCTTTCATTAACTTTGATGATGTGATAGCCGAATTTGGTTTTTACGGGCTTGGATATTTCTCCCACTTGCATTGAAAAGGCTTCATTTTCCAACTCTTCAGGCAGAATACCTTTAAAGACATAGCCCAAATCTCCGCCTCTCAAAGCGCTTTCTTTGTCATCGGAATGGATTTTCGCCAATTCCTCAAAATCTTCTTCTTTATCCAATTTATCTTTTATGTCACGGGCCTTTTTTAAAGACTTGTTTTTCTCAAGAAAAGAAGCATCTTCTTCAACTTTTACGAATATATGGCTTACATGAATTCTTTCCTCTGTTAATTCTTTGAATTTTAACGCTACGGCAAGCATATCCTGCTGCTGCTCCGCCGGCATATTTTTTAGACTGGATGTATCGCCTTTCACGATATAATTTACTTCATCAAAAAAAGTACGAATTTCTTTTTCGGACGGTATTTTTACTTCCGGACGAATTGTTTGGTCTATTAATTTTCTTACCATTATTTGTCCGCGTATTTTTTCTCTAAAACCGGACAAGGTTAAATTTTCCTTATTAAGCTCATTTTGAAACGCTTTTTCAGCTATTTCGCTGTCTAATATTTCGCCCTTTTCATTAAAGGAGAATCTTTTTTTAATTTCATCCACGCCTTTATCAAGTTCTCTGTCATAAACTTTGATTTTCATGCTGTTGGCCTTTTGTTTTAGCAGAAGGTCGTCAATCATTTGATCAAGAACTTTTTTCGATAGTTCTTCCCGGGCATTTTCTTGTTTAAAGAATCCCGGCATGGCTCTCTCATATTGTTCAATAACCGCGTTCTTGTTTTTAGCGTATTCGCTGGACATTATGGGTTCTCCGTTTACTTTAGCCACTATTTTATCCACGACTTTCGCTTGTAAGCTGACAGCGCCGCCCATTATCAAAATCGAACATAATAATAAACGCCTATTTATACTTTTCATCTAGCACCTCTATCTTATATTTTGCTTGGAGTCCTTCAATGTATTCGTCAAATTTCTTCTTCTCTAAAATTCTTTTTATCCGGTCTTGAGCGGCTTTATCAAAGGCAAGGCGCTGTTGAGATATTTTTCTGAGAATATGGAAGCCGAATTTTGTTTTTACTATGCCTTGCACTTCTTTAGTTTTCATTTTAAAAGCCATGTCTTCAAGCTCAGGGATGAATTCGCCTTTCATCATCGGCGGCAGGCGTCCTCCGTTAGAGAGTCCGGTAAACATTGATTTTTCTTTCGCTATTTTTGAAAAATTACGCCCCGATTTAACCTTTTTATAAATTTCTTCGGCCTCTTTGTAAGTCGGCAGTAAAATTTGTTCAACCGTTACTTCATGCGGATATTTGTCGTGGTAAACCTTTATTTCTTCCTCGGAAATTTTTATTTCAGCTGTCTTAAGTTCTTCTATCCACATTTTTGTAAGCAGATAATTTTTAAATTCATCCAATTTTTTGTTCAGCTCTTTCTCCATCTGCCGTATTTGCTGTTTGTACATTTCCGATTTGCCGATGGCATTGCTTTTTGCGTCCAGCAATATTAGTCGTTCGTTAATGAGGATGTCAAGAAATTGTTTTTTTCCGTTTTCCGTCAAGAGGTAGTTTTGATAGTCAGGAGATATCTCCAGCAATTTATTCTCAATGTAATTTTGCGTTATTTCCGATTTGCCCACGGTTGCTATCACTGTGTCACCGATAGGCTTATCGCAAGCGTTTAAAAAAATGCTAATCATCGCAATACTAAGAACCGGTTTTATATTCATATAAAGTAAATTTAGCATTTTAGCCCTCTTTTTGACAAATGCAAAACCAGAAAAACCGGAATATCACGGATAAAGACAAAGAATAATGTTTTTATTGAAAGAAGCATAAGGCACTGTGCTGTCATGCTGTTTTCCTAACAACCGGTAATATGTGAGACCGGTGAGTGGACTATGCTATTTGAAACCGCTGCTCCCGCCGTCCGTTATTCTGCTACGCATCCATACTTCTCTGTTTTGCTTCTGTTCTCTGTAGGCAAAGCTATGCTTTGCAGCTACTGCCACACTGTCGCTCTGCCGCGCTGTCGCGCTGATTGCCGTTTCTGACTTCTGCCCTCTGACCTCTGACTTCTTGCTTCTGTTCTCTGTAGGCAAAGCTATGCTTTGCAGCTACTTATTGCCCTGTTACCCAATCGCCTAATTCCCTAATAGCCTTTCTGTTCCTAATAGCCTTATTGCCCAATCGCCAAGTAGCCTAATTACCCAATCGCCTAATTCCCTAATAGCCTTTCTGTTCTTCTGCCACACTGTATCGCTGTATCGCTGCTCCCGCCTTTGGCGGGACAAGCTGCGCTGTCGCACTGCTCCCGCTGTATCGCTGCCGCGCCGTGTCGCACTGCCGCGCTGTTTTGTTATAATGAATAGCGAATCATGCTCAAAAAATACAAAATAAAGGAACTTAAAGAGCTCTCTTCTCATAAGCTTTTTTTGAGATTTGTTTATTTAGCGGCAATATTTTCTTCCATTGCCATAATATCGTCCTCTTTACTGATGAGAAAGATTCTTTCCGATATTCCTTCCATAGACAAGCTTGATGAATATGCTCCGTCGCTTACCACATATATTTACGATATTAACAAAGAAATCATAGCCGAGCTTTCAATTGAAAGAAGGGCTTTTTTGCCTTTAAATGAAATTCCCGTTGATTTGCAAAATGCGGTAATAGCCATGGAGGACCATAATTTTTTTAAACATTGGGGGATTTCGCCCAAAGGAATAATGAGAGCTCTCATGCGCGATATTATGCATAGGCGCGCGGCGCAAGGCGGCTCAACCATTACGCAACAGCTTTCAAAGCTCATA
Source organism: Elusimicrobiota bacterium (assembly GCA_022013385.1). Classification (GTDB taxonomy): domain Bacteria; phylum Elusimicrobiota; class Elusimicrobia; order Elusimicrobiales; family UBA9959; genus JAKLQJ01. The sequence goes on along the minus strand of JAKLQJ010000179.1, from coordinate 3,523 downwards.
TTTCTCAAGCCTGAAAAGACCATTACAAGAAAAATAAAAGAAATGTTTCTTTCAATTCAGATTGAAAGAAGTTTTTCCAAACAGGAAATACTTCAGATGTATCTAAATCAGATTTACTGGGGCGGCGGAGTTTATGGCGTTCAGGCGGCGGCAAGATTATATTTTGATAAAGATGTGTCTAAAATGACGCTTGCCGATTGCGCCTTTTTGGCCGGACTTGTAGCCTCTCCCGGCACATATTCTCCGTCTAAAGATGAGAAAAAAGCAAAGCATCGGCGCTCGCTTGTCTTAAATAGAATGTTAGACAGAGGATATATTACCGGCGAAGAAATGGAAGAGGTTCTTAAAGAGCCGGTGCCTATCGAAAAATCCTCCATGTTTACCGTGAAAGCTCCCTATTTTGTCGAGCATATCAGGCGTTATTTGTCGGATAAATACGGAAGCGCGCAATTATGGAAAGGCGGTTTAAAAATATATACCACGCTTGATATGAGTATTCAGAAAGTGGCTGAAGAAGAAATGGAGAAACAGCTTAAGTATCGCGATGAAGAGCAAGCCAAATATGTATTGAATAATTCTTCGCCGAATAATCCTTTATCCACAGCCACGCTTCAAGGCTCTTTTGTAATGCTGGATGTTAAAACCGGAGCCATAAGAGCCATGATAGGCGGCAGAGATTATAATGAAAGCGAGTTTAACAGAGCGACTCAAAGCAAACGGCAGGCGGGTTCCACATTTAAACCCTTTGTATGGATGTCGGCGCTTATGAGCGCTTATACTCCCGCCACCATGGTAGAGGATTCTCCGATGGCTTTTTATTATAACGGAAAAGATTGGCGTCTTTTAGAAGGGGCCACCGATAGTTATTCCATTGACTTTGCCATTCAGCCGTTTGTCGGCGACAAAGATTTTAAAATATGGGTTCCGAGCAATTATAGCGATAAATTTATGGGCAGAATTCCTTTAAGGCGAGCGCTTGAATTATCCAGAAATCTTACTTCCGTTTATCTTGTAAACAGGGTAGGCCCCACTCTTGTTGTTGATGTGGCGCATAAAGCCGGTATCGAAAGTTATTTGTCGCCCGTTCCTTCGGTCGGTCTGGGAACTTCATTGGTTACAAATCTTGAAATGGCAAACGCTTTTGGAACTTTTGCTAATGCCGGCATATATACCGATCCTTTTTCCATTTTAAAAGTTGTAGATGCTCAGGGCAAGATTCTGGAAAGTTATACTCCTCGCGAAGAAGAAAGATTTTCTCCTCAAAATTGCTATGTTTTGCTTAATATGATGAAGGGGGTTGTTGAAAGGGGAACAGGTTCTTATGTAAAACGTCTCAAAAGGCCGATAGCGGGTAAAACCGGCACTAGTCAGGAATCCAAAGATTTATGGTTTATCGGCATGACCCCCGATTTGGTGGCTGCCGGCTGGGTAGGCTATGACGATTACTCTTTCCCCACATTAAAACACTGGACCGGCGGCGGCGTGGTGGCCCCGTGGTGGACGGAAATAATGAAAAAAGCCCTTGAAGATAAGCCTGTTTCGAATTTTTTTGTGCCTGATGACATTGTTTTTGTGACAATAGATCCCACAACCGGAAAACTTGCCCTTCCGACATGCAAAAATAAATTTCTTGAAGCCTTTGTAAAAGGCTCCGAACCCCAAGAATTCTGCGACGCGGAACACTAAAAAGCGATAGCTTTTTAGGTTACAGGTCATCCCGCCATAAAGGCGGGACAGGCCAGTTACAAGTCGCAGGTCACAAGTTTACTGTTCACTGATTACTGTTCACTGATTACCGTTCACTGATTACCTGTCGCCCTGTTAATTGCCTTTTCTTCCGTATTCCCATATTTCCGTATTTCCATTTACCCAATTGTCTTGTTACCTTGTCGCTAACTAGCCACAGCGCTTTGCATTGTTAGAAATTTCAGTAGCGGGCGGAAATTGACATAGCTATAGATTTTACACCTAAATTGTTGGTGATTTTTAACAGGTATTGGGCGAAGGCAATATTTGAGTTAAAATCGGGCTTGACAAACTTATTAATGTATATTACGATATATTTCGTAACGAAGTTTATCGTAATAGCAAAGTTCGGAGGTTTATGACGAATCCTTTCAGATTTGGCAGTGTGGTAACGCGAGAATATTTCACTAATCGCGAGAACGAAATAAAAGAAATAGTTTCTGAAATAAAAGCCGGCCAGCACATCGTGCTTATGAGTCCTCGCCGTTATGGCAAAACCAGCCTTATAGATGAAGCGATGAAAGTCAGTCAAATGAAATGGATTAGGATTAATATGGAGTTAATTTCAGACGAAGTTGATTTGGCCAATTACTATGTTAAAAAGGCCTTGTCATTGAGCAGATTTGAAAAAATAAAGCGTTATTTAAAGAATTTAAAAATACAGCCTTATATCCAGATTCAACCGATAACAAATGAAATATCCGTATCTTTCACCGCGGAGGAAAAAAATATCTCTACGCTTTTATCAGATAGTTTTCAGCTTCCCGAAACGATTGCCAAAAACATGAAAAACAAGATTGTAATTGTTTTTGATGAATTTCAGGAAATACGCAGAATATCTTCTATGCTTGAACGAAAAATGCGAGGAATATTTCAATATCACCAAAATATAATATATGTCTTCATCGGAAGCCAAGAAAGCATGATTCGGGAAATTTTCCAAAATAAAAAAAATCCTTTCTATAAATTCGGCCGCCATATTACCTTGCATAAAATAGCAGAGCCCAAATTTTCAAGTTTTGTCGTGAAAAGATTTTTTTCGCAAAAAATAGACGCTCGCAAAATTGTAAAAGATATTTTGAAATTTACCGATTGTCATCCTTATTATACCCAACAATTATGTCATGAGATTTATATATTAAACGAGAAAAAGACTTTAACAAAAGAAATAATAAATAAGGCTGTTAGCCAAATTGCGACAGAACATCATGCGGATTATTCAAGATGGTGGAATGGTTTAACAAATACCCAGCGAAAAGTCATTATAGGGATTGCTTCAGACAATTATAGTCCCACTTCACAAGAGTTTATAAGAAAATATGGAATAAAGTCGGCTAGCACTTCCGGCAGTGTTGTAAGCAAACTAATCGCTATCGGAACATTGGTAAAAAAGAATGGGGAGAAAATTAGAATAGAGGACCCGTTTTGGAAAGAGTGGATATTGAAAAATCGGAGATAAAAATCGGGCAAACAAGTTGCAAGTCATCCCGCCATAGAGGCGGGACAGGCCAGTCACAAGTCACAAGTTTACTGTTCACTGATTACCTGTCGCCCTGTTAATTGCCTTTTCTTCCCGTATTCCCATATTTCCGTATTTCCATTTAATTACCCAACCCTAATAGCCTAATAGCCTAATTCCCAATTGCCTAATTCCCTTGTTGCTAATAACATTGCCTTTTCTTATTTCTTTTTTAATTGATTGCTGAGAGATTTGGCCGCTTGAATTATATATTTGCGGTCTTTTTCGGAACAACGAGACTATGGCTCATCAGGTGTC
>JAKLQJ010000178.1 GCA_022013385.1 Elusimicrobiota bacterium | reverse complement strand
CCCAAATGGGTTGCCGATATTAGAGATCAATGCTTGAAGCAAAAAGTTCCGTTTTTCTTTAAGCAATGGGGCGGAGTAAATAAGAAAAAAACCGGACGGCTGCTCAATGGCCGAACTTGGAACGAAATGCCAAAACCCGAAACCAATCGCCGCCTAAAAACCAATTGCAAACCCGCATTGCAATTTTAATCACGATAATGTATAGGAATTCATTATAAATTAGGCCACCCACTTGTCCGCTGTTTTGGCGGAAGGGGCTGCGGCTACACTTTGAAATTCCTATACATAAATTTAGTTACCATACAACTTGCGCTATTTATAAATTTGTATGGTAATTTAAGGCTTGACATTAGTTACCATACACAATATACTATTTAATAGCTTGTATGGTAACTGTTTGAGGAGAATTTATCATGGGCGTAATAAAAGGCATTCTTAAAGAAGAGCTCGAAAATTCCATTCGAATGAAGAGCAATTATGAAAAAGAATTGTTAAAATTGCCGAAAGGCAGTCTTATCAAAAAGAAAATAAAAGGCCATGAATATTTCTACCTTGTGTTTAGAGAAAACGGGAAGGTAAAGTTTATTTATAAGGGAAAGGTTTCAGGCAAAGAAATTAAAAAGTATAAAGAAGCTAAGGAATATAGGGCCAAATATAGAAAATTATTATCTCAAATAAAAAAACAAATCAAATTTTTAAGGAGCGCTTTGCGTGGAAAAGAGTCAATATGATTTATGCGTTAAAGTACTAAAGAGATTAGAAAAAGTCGGTATTTTAAAAAATCTTGTTCTTATCGGCAGTTGGTGCATTCCTTTTTATAAAGAGTATTTTGGAAATATTAAATATTCAACCGCTATTAAAACTCGCGATATTGATTTTTTAGTTCCGTATCCTTCAAAAACAAAGCAAGGAATAAATATTCCCGAGTTATTGAAGGATCTGGGATTCATTATAGGATTCAAAGGAGATAAGGGATATATTCAATTGGAACACCCTGAACTAATAATTGAATTTTTGGCGCCGGAAAAAGGACGCGGTTTAGATAAACCCTATCAATTGCCACAATTTAATCTTAATGCTCAAGCCTTGAGATTTCTAGACTTAATCATACAAAACACAATAAAAGTCAAGATTGAAAATATTGAAGTTAGTCTTCCTCACCCTGTTCACTTTGCTCTACATAAATTGATTGTTTCTCAAAGGCGCGCTAAAGAAGAAAAAGCAAAGAAGGATAGAAATGCGGCCATTGAAATTTTAAGGGCTTTAATTTCTAAAGGTGATACGCCGATTATTAGACAAGGTTTCAAGTCAATGCTTTTACCATGGCAAAAGAAGATTCTGAAAGTTTTAGAAAATGCAAAAGAATTGGAAATTTTAAACGAATTAAAATAACTATTTAGAAAAGCATTTGGGACATATCATCGGAATAAAAAATTTTGAAGTTTCTAATTATCAATGGCCGAACTCACCTCTGCAACCCGCGGGGTTGCAGGGGTTTATCGCATTTTTTACGACCTTATCATTATCAGCGCCATTTTGAATTTTTTGATAGCTCTAAGCGCGTGAGGCTTGTCAGCCGGCATTATTATAAATTCCCCCGCCGATACTTTATTAGGCTTGCCTGAGATTATTATCTCGGCCTCGCCGTCTAAGATATTCACCATTGCGTCAAAGGGGACTGTATGCTCGCTTAACCCTTCTCCCTTGTCAAAAGAAAAAATTGTGACAGAGCCGGTTTTCTTCTTTATTATGGTTCGGCTCACAACCGCGCCTTTGTCATAATCTATCAAATCCTTGGCTCTCAGCGCCTTTCCTCTGATATCTTCTTTCTTCTCTTTAGCTTGTTTCATATTTTCCTCCGCTAGTGTCTGCTCCATAATTAACCGCTTGAAACAATATATCAAATTTCATTGATTGGGCAACCTTTTTCACTGTGAATTCAACAATTCCGCAAACTTCCGCGCAAAAGAGGAAAAAACAGGCTTTTTCGCAATTATTGTGGGATTTACCAATGAAAGTAGTGTAATGACAAATTAGTTTTGCAACCACTTCAGTGTCTTACCCCGCGGGTTTCTTTAGATGTTGCCGCACCAGAAGTTACGCAGCAACCCACGGGGTAAAATCGCTCTTTGTTGCGTAATTACTTTGTCGCTACAGTAGTGTGTAAATCAAAAATACCTGAAATTTGGCCCGACCTTAGAAACGCCGACCTTAGATGGACCAATCTTCGCGGCGCAGATTTGAGAGATACGGCCATTAGAGGAATTAAGCTAACGGGCGCGGAATACAATCGCTCAACGCGGTTGCCTTTTAATGACCATGTTGCAAGGCAAAGGGGAATGAAAAAAGATTAGTTTGAAAATAATTCCGCATTAAAATGTCTTAAAACAGTGGCGGCCGTTTTGTGGCGCCGCTGTTTTTTTGATTTTCTCTAATTTAATTAAAATTTTACCATTGTTAGGAGTTTGAGGATACTGGAGAGTTTTTCAAGATTGGGCGGTTTTAGAATAAAGTCAAAAGCCCCTTCTTTGAGCGCTTTATCGGCAAGTTCCATCGAGTCCGCTCCCGTTATTATTATCACACAAACATCGCTGTTTTTTTCTTTGGCTTTATGCAGAGCTTCAAGGCCTGAAAGGCCTCGTATATAAATATCGCTTAAAACCACATCAAATTTTTTGTTCTCAAGAATTTCTCTCGCTGTTTCGCTATTTTCAGCATAGGTGATTTCAAATTTTGGAAAATCAAAAAGTATTTTATTTATTCTTTCTATTACATACCCTTCTTCTTCAATAAATAAAAGTTGTCTTTTATCGGGTGTATCCTCGTTCATAAATCTCTTTTAGGGGTGTTCTGATTTCTTGTTTCTATCTTCTGTTCTATTTTAGTCGTTCATGGCGCCATAGGCGCCACGCCGATTCCGTGGCTTTGACGCTGTTGCTTATTGCCATATTGCCTAATTAACTTGTAGCCTAATTATATGCTACATTCTATATTCTGTCGTTTTACCATTCAATCCACAAAAAGGATAATTCAAGTTCAGCGGCAAAAACCGGATTTTTTTTTGCTAAATTTTCAATAGTTACAATATCAATTATTGATGTAAGAGGATATTGAGCTAGATCTAAAATTTGTTCTTCAGTCTGATTATAGTTCTCATCAAGAACGATTTTTACCATTGGCCGCAAAATAGAGTTTCTATTTATTTTTAAAACCTGCGCTATTAATCCGTTTGAAAGTTCAATCAAAGAGCCGTGCGGAAAAACCGAAAGAACTTCTATAAGTTTTTTTAGCACAACAGGATCAAAGCCGGCGGGGGGCTCTTCTATAAATTGTCTTACCACCAAATGAAAACCAATGCGCTCCCGCCATGACCTTATATGTGTCATAGCCTCATATGAATCTACGACGGAGATTATGCTTGCCAAAATATCTATTTCGTCAGATTTAAGCCCATCAGGATAGCCGCTACCGTCATAACGCTCATGAATCTGAGAAATTATTTTTTCAATTCTTTCCCTATCGCCATAATTAAAATCTATTATTTTTTCCAGTTTTTTAACCCCTAAAAAAGAATGTTTTTTGATGGAATTAATTTCAGAAGCATTTAATTTTCGCTCTTTGCGCGCAAGCGAGATAAAATTCGTCATGCCTATATCATGTAAGAGCGCGGAAATACCAAGAATTAAAAGTTCTTTTTCTTTGAGATTAAGGGCTATTCCAACGGCCAATGAAAGCAAGGCGGTATTTGCCGTATGCGCGTAAAGATAATTATCCGCCGTGGAATATTTGTTATAGCTCAATAGAAAAGGATTGCTTTTTAACATAGCTATGCAGTTAAAGGTTTGACTGTAAGCTTCTTCATAAATTTCAATATAGGGGGCGTCAATGCCTGAGATTATTTTACGGGAGAGGTCGATAAGATTTGAATACTGCGCCCTTGCTTGGGTATCAAGGGAATGAATTTCCTTTTCCGTATATGATTTTTCAATGTTTTGAAAGCGATTTTTTTTCCCGGTATGATTAGATTTAGTATTTTCCATATAAACTTTATGTCCCTGTAACCTGTCGCCTGCAACACTGCTTGCTACTGTATTATATTTAAGGAATGTTACAAAGTTTTGTCATAAATGCGGTATTTTTTATAAACTTTTCCGCCTGCCATGTCTATCACTTTATTTACTTTTTCATTATCTTCCAATGTCCATGAAAGTTCGGCGTAATCCCAATTAAATTTTTGGGCCGATTTCATCGCTTGTTCTATTAGCAAGAGTTCTATGCCGCGGTTTCTATATTCCTTTTTTACGCCCATAGCCAAAAGTCTGCCTCGATTTATATTAAGCATTTTCCAGAGAAACGGCAGTATATTTAAAAGAGTTAGTTTTCCGTTTGCGGTTTTAAGCGGAATATTAAAATCCGGAAGCAAAAGCACGAAGCCGATGGCTTTATTGTTTATTTGAACAAAATAAAGATATTCCGGCTTTAAAAGGGGTTTAAGCGTGTTTGCCAAATCTATTATTTCATTATCGGTTATCGGCACAAAGCCCCAATTCTCGGCCCAGGCTTGATTGTATATTTCTTTAAATAGTGACAGTTCGCATGAAAGGTTTTTTATATCGGCTTGTTTTATTTCAATATTCGCGGTTCGTTCAATCCTCTTTAATATTTTTTTTAGTCTGTCTGAAAAAGGTTCATCGGAATATTTTTTAAAGGCGAGAAGATCTTTAATCTTTGAAAACCCGGCGTTTTCTATAAGCCCGGCATAATAAGGCGGATTATAAGGCATCATTATAACCGGAGGGGAATCAAATCCTTCTATCAGAATCCCGCAAGTCTCGTTTGTTGAGGGGTTTACCGGCCCTCTAATGATGCCGGCGCCTTTTTCTTTAAGCCATAAGGATGCTTGATCCAATAGTTTTTTTGCCGTTTCTTCATTATTTATGCAATCAAAAAACCCGAAAAAACCCGTGTTTTCATCATGGAATTCATTGTAACTATGATTCAATACGGCGGCTATGCGGCCGATTATTCGCCCGTCTTTTCTCGCTATAAATAATTTACGCTCTGAATGCTGCCAAAAGGGATGTTTTAATTCCAAAAGGTGAAAAACATCTTTTTTTAGTTCGCCAACCCAATAGGGATTTTTCTTAAATAATTCATAAGGAAAATTTACAAAATCAATTAGATTTTTTTCTGATATTTCTGAAACAAAGCTCTGTGACATAATCATAATTATTTTAGCGTTTGGCTGACTAATCCGGTCTGCCAAGAATTTAACTAACGCTTATTATCACATGGGGGGCGGAACAGGAATCGAAATAATAAACGAAAAGCGGGGGTGTCCTATGCCTGCCATAGTGTCATAAACTATCCAAATGACCAATTTTTTGTATAGAAGGTTTTTTTATTATTTCTTTGAAGCAGTGTTCAAATATATTTAAAGCTTTATCCAAATGTTCGCGAGTATGGGTTGCCGTTACGGTTATTCTGATAAGAGCTCTTGTGGGCGGAACGGCCGGGCTTACCACAGGATTTGTAAATAGGCCTGCTTCATAGAGGCGTTTCCACAGGATAAAAGTTTGTTCATTATCGCCTATTATAATCGGAATGATAGGCGTTTTTGTAATTCCGGTATTCATGCCCATTTTTTGAAAACCATTCAGAAGATATTTTGAATTATCCCAAAGTTTTTGGATTCTTTCGGGTTCGGCTTCTATTATTTCAATCGCTTTTAAAATACTGGCGACTGCCGAGGCCGGAAGCGCGGCGGAAAATATCATGGATCTTGAAGTATGTTGAATATACCTGATAATGTCCTTGTTTCCTACTACAAAACCTCCTATAGAGGCAAAACTTTTTGAGCAAGTTCCGACTATAATATCAACATCATTATGGTCAATGCCGAAATATTCACAAGTGCCCCGTCCTGTTTTGCCTATAACTCCGGTTGCATGAGCGTCATCAATCATTATTCTTGCGCCGTATTTTTTTGATACTTTGATTATTTCAGGCAGAGGGCATATATCCCCTTCCATGCTGAAAACGCCGTCGACTATAACAAGCTTGCCTTTTTCAGGGCCTATTTCTTTTAAAACCTTTTCTAAATCCTCGGTGTCATTATGTTTAAATCTTTTTATTTCTCCGCTTGAAAGTTTACAGCCGTCCAATATGCTGGCATGATCCAATTTGTCTATAATAGCGACATCGTCCTTGCCTACCAATGACGATATTACGCCAAGATTCATTTGATAGCCTGTGGAATATATAAGAGCGGCATCTTTGCCTTTAAAAGAGGCAAGTTTTTTTTCAAGTAGGGTGTGCAGGACGGTATTGCCGTTTAGAAATCTGGAACCGGTGCAGCCTGAACCGAATTTTTCAATAGCGTCAGTAGCGGCCTTTTTCATCCGAGGGTCATTTGCCAGCCCCAAATAATTATTGGAACCCATCATGATATACTTCTTTCCGTTGACCGTCACTTCAGGCGCTTGCTCGGATTCAAATTCTTTGAAATAGGGATAAATACCCGCGTCCATGAGCTGTTTTACAATGTCGAAGTTCTTACATTTGTTAAAAATGTCTTCCATTAAGAATACTATTGTATTAAATTTGGCCTTACTTCTTCAAATGAAAATAGCGCGGCAATGCGACAGAATGGCAGCGCAACACTAAACAGAGGCAAAATAGCGGAACTTATTTCGCTATTCGCTCTCTTTTAACTTTTTTATAATTCCGCTGGTGGACTGTCCTTTCACCAGTTTTATTCTTTTCGTTTTTTTCGCGAATTCACTCCCGACTATTTTAGAACATTTATAGTCCGCTCCTTTTGCCAAAATGTCAGGTTTGATAAATTTTAAAATTTCATGCGGCGTATCTTCCTTAAATATTATTATCTTGTCCACCATTTCCATCGCGGCTAATACGGCGGCGCGGTCTTTTTCCTTATTTATCGGGCGAGTATCTCCTTTAAGTTTTTTTACGGATGCATCCGCGTTCAATCCTATAATGAGAATATCACCCAAAGCTTTCGCTTTCTCAAGTAGCGAAATATGTCCGCTATGCACAATATCAAAACAGCCATTGGTAAAAACGACGGTTTTTTTATCGTTTTTAGCGCGTATTAAGAATTTTAGGAGTTTTTTTAAAGTTAATGTTTTTTTTCTGAAACTCATGCCGAGATCTCTTTAGCCGCCAATATTCTTTCAATGAAATCAGCGCTGACTTTAGACTTTACGAAATCTTCATCATTGACTATTTTTTTATGAAGGCCCAAGGTTGTGGATATGCCGCTTATAAAGAATTCGTTTAAAGCTCTTTTTGATCTTGCTATTGCTTCCTCTCTTGTCGCTCCCCATATTATAAGTTTGGCCAGTAAGCTGTCATAGTAGAAGGGCAGGATATATCCTTGGTAAATATGAGTGTCCACTCTCACCCATTGCCCTCCGGGAAGGACAAATTCTTCTATTTTGCCCGGCGAAGGAGCAAAATTATTATTAACATCTTCGGCATTTATGCGGTGTTCAATGGCATGTCCCCTAAAATTTGAAACTTGGGCTTGATTTACCGATAATTTTTCTCCGGCGGCTATAAGTATCTGTTCTTTAACTAAATCCGTTGCCGTAATAAATTCGGTTACGGGATGCTCAACCTGCAAGCGGGTATTTACTTCCATGAAATAGAAATTGCCGTTGCTATCCATAAGAAATTCCACTGTTCCGACACCCACATATTTTGAGGTTTCCGCCAGTCTTATTGTGGCTGATACAAGTTTTTCTCTTGTTTTTTTATCAACCGCGGGAGAAGGCGATTCTTCAAGCAATTTCTGATGTCTGCGTTGAATACTGCAGTCTCTTTCCGGAAAAGCGACAATATTGCCTTTTGAATCTCTGGCAAATTGTATTTCCACATGTCTTGGATTTGCTATATATTTTTCAAAATAAATATCGCCGTTGCCAAAGGCGGCTTTGGCTTCCGCACTCGCCATGCGCGCTTCGCGTTCAAGCTGAGAGCTGTCCCTTACTATCCTTATTCCTTTCCCGCCGCCTCCCGCCGCGGCCTTTACCATTAAAGGATAGCCTATTTTTTTTGCTCCTTGCAGGAAATTCTTTGAAATACATCCATTGGTGCCCGGGGTAATGGGAATCTTGCTTTTGACCGCTATGGCTCTTGCCATGGCTTTATGACCAAGTTTTTCCATTGACGCGGCATCCGGACCTATAAAAACTATGCCTTCTTTTTTGCAGGCGGTTGAAAAATCGGGGTTTTCAGCTAGAAAACCATAGCCGGGATGTATAGCATCGGCTCCAGTTATTTTTGCGGCCGCCAAAACTTGCGGTATGCGGAGATAACTTTCATTGGATGGCGCCGGACCTATGCAAACGGCCTCATTGGCTTCTCTAACATGCAGGGAGGCTCTGTCCGCTTCAGAAAATATCGCCACGGATTTTATTCCCATCTCTTTTAATGTCCTTATGATTCGCAGAGCTATTTCTCCGCGATTCGCGATTAAAATTTTGTTGAAATGTTTCATTTAAACCTGCCTTAATTCTCTTGTTCACTTTCCAAAGCAATGCTGCGCGACCAAAGGTTTACCCTAAAAATGCGTAAATTTTTGGATTCTTTCATTTTTGTCAGGTGATTTATTTTTTCCTCTCGCAGAAAAACTCTGTATTCCGGTCCCGTGATATGTATCGCGGACCACTTGTCTTTGGGCATAAATTTTCTGTTTTTTCTTCCAAGCTGTTTTGCCATATCGGCGTTCTCTATTTCTCTCAATTCCGCTATGGTCGGCATACCCGATTTAAACCTTGATTTCTGCGCGAAGGCGATAGCCTCCTCTTTTGACGTTCCGATTAAATAGCCGAGAAAAGTTTTTAAATCATCTTGAAAATTGTCGGGGCAGATGGTTTGAGCAACCAGAATATCCTTTAGCGCGTTTCTATACTGTTTAGCTCCAGCGAAAGCGTCGGAACGAGTGAGCAAAATTTGGCATTGTTCAAGTTGTGAAGCATTTTTGTCAGAAAGGAGTTTTTGGTATATTACAAATGCCGGTTCATAATTTTTTGTGAATTTTAAGCTATTTGCAAGTTGAAAGTAGTACGATGTTTTGGCTACTTCATCAAATCCGACCGGATAAAATTCACTGGTTTCTATGGTTTTTTTGCAAGAATCCACGGCTTTCCCATAAAGTCCGAGATTATATTCCGCAGAGCATAAATACCCTAATGTTCTGGGATCTAAAGGGTCAATTAAATTTAATTTTTGAGCGAGATAAAGAGCGGCGGAATAATCTGAGTTCGCAAAAGCCTCGTCAATGGGTTTAAAAAGATTCCAGATATAGGGGCGCGTCCATGTATTTCCTTCTTTTACGAAAGAAATATAATCGTCTTTCCACTCATTGCTTCCTTCTTTTAGCTTATATTTTATAAGCGCCGTTTTTTTCCCCATCCTAAAGACCTCTATTTCTTTAAATTGCCATTTAGGTCTTTTTGAATAATAATTTTCGTTGTCTTTTAAATAAGTTTCCATACTGCAAGACGCTTGTGAATTAGACGAAAGCATTATATAGGCTTCTTTATAATTTCCTTTTGATAGTTGCGCGAGATAGTTTTTTGTTTTCATCAAAAGTTGTATTTTCGGGATATGTGGGACGATTATAAGATACAAGATGAAGAACAAGGCCGCGGATAATCCTATTATAATGAGTATGTTAAGCGCATCATTTTTCTTTTTAACGGGAATATGTCTTTTTGTTATATACGGATGGGGAGGTTGGCGCTTTGGGGGAGAAATTTTATCGGGTGATTTGCTTATCCGAGCAGTGCTTACCGGCCAGATTTCATCATTCATAGTATCTGATATTGGCTGTATTTCAATCTCATTTCTTTTCTCTTTAGGTTTCTCTATTTCGGTTTTGGGCGTTTCTTCACAAGTTTTCGTAATAGCAAGGACATTGCCGCATTGATCGCAAAAATTTTTAAACGGAGAGTTTTTAAATCCGCATTCGCCGCAAATTTTATCAAGCTTGCCTTCGCATTTTATGCAGGTATCGGACACTATGTTTGACTCGTATCCGCATTTAGAGCATTTGATTACGGAGCGTTTTGCCATCGTTTATCCCTTCGCCAAGTCTTCCTTCTTTGCTTCCGTTAAACAAACCGGCGGTTCCGCCTTTAACAGAATGGTTTCGAAGGACAAGCTGGAGAATTCCGCTTGTAGTATTAGATTGCTTTGAAAATTCAGCTTTTGGTCAAATAAACCTCATTTGGGTTCCAAAAAAAACAGCGGTTGTCCGTATTCTACGGTTTTTCCGTCTTCAATACATATTATTTTGACAAATCCGGCTTCTTGAGCTTTTACAGGCTTAAAATTTTTTCCTATTTCAATTATTCCCATGTCTTGACCTTTTTTAACTTCAGCGCCTTCCTTAACAAGGCAGGATTTTCCCCTTATGGCAAATCTGAAAATACCTATGGATGGCGAATTGACGGGAATTAGTGATGAGCGGGCTGAAACATTGCAAGCTTGAGGCTGGGCGCTATTAACTTTGAGGGTGAATTTGTTTGTCCCATTCTTCCATATTATTTCGTTTAAATCTGTGGCGCACATCCACTTGGTTATTTTTCCTAAAGTTTTCACATTCATAATATACCTCCAATTTACTTCTAACATCAGATTCCTTACTTCTTTCGCCACCTGTCGCGTCGCTCACCGATTACTATTTATTGTTTATTGATTACTGATATTACAATCCCGCCTGTGAAGGATTAAAGGGTTTAGGCAAGAGTTTTGTCGCCATTGCGTATGAAACTTTTTCTTTTTTTTCCAATGGGTGCCAATCCACGAAAATAATTTCAGTGTCTTTTAAAGCAAATTCAATTATTACTTGTCTGCATGCGCCGCATGGTTTAGCAGATTTGGCGACAATAGCCATTGCCCGCAATTTTTTTTCGCCATGAACGATAGCATTAAAAATAGCGGTTCTTTCCGCGCAGCATGAAAGGCCGAAAGAGGCGTTTTCAATATTGCAGCCGGTATAAATTTTGCCTGATTCCATAAGAGCCGCCGCTCCGACCGGATAGCGAGAGTAAGGGCAATAGGCCTTTTTTTGAGCGGTTTTGGCCGCGTTTATTAGCTTTTGTCTAATATTCTGCCGCCAGTTTTTTCTTTTGGCAATTTTTTCTTTTGGCATACTTTTTTTCACGCAACATCCTTCTTTGCGGAGCCCCCCTGTTTATCCCGCCATATTCGCCACTACTACTTAAGCGAACCCGCCGATGCCGTAGTGGAGGGGGTGGGATAGGGGAGATAATATTTCAGTTTTAAATTCCAAATATCAAAACCCAATTTTCAAAATTCTTGCTTCTAACTTTTGTTATCTCATTCCCAATTGCTTTTCTGTTCATTCAATTATCAGTTTGAGTTTATTGTAAAGTTTTGCCGGAATGTCTTTTCTTGCCGTTAGTACGGAACCCTTAGTGAAATTACAGCAATTCTCGCGGCGTTTCATTTTTCCGATTTGAGGTAGCGCTCTTACTAAAAGTTTTTTGATATTTTCAATATTTAGTTTGAGTGTGCGGGTAACCTTTTCTTGGTCCACAGTATCATCTTCTTTCCAGCAATCATAATCGGTGACAAGCGATACGGGGGCGTAGCAGAACCCTGCTTCTCTGGCAAGTTTGGCTTCCGTAGCCATTGTCATGCCTATTATGGAATATCCCATTTTTCTATGGTAAAAGGATTCCGCTTTAGTTGAAAAGCTCGGGCCTTCCATACAAACATAAGTGCCGCCCAAATGAGATTTGATTTTCATTTTCTTGCTTTCTTTATACATTAGCTTTGATATTTCTTCACAGAAGGGCTCAGCCATCGGAACATGTCCCACTATTCCATTGCCAAAAAAAGTGGAATCTCTTAGTCTTGTTTCATCCACAAATTGATTCGGAAATACAAAGTGAGCCGGAGGAAGACTTTGCTTGAGAGATCCCACCGCGCTAACTGAAATGATTGTTTTTACGCCTATTGATTTTAATGCCCAAAGATTCGCTTTTTGAGGTATTTCAGTAGGCAGTATCGCGTGTTTTCTTCCGTGTCTTGGCAAAAAAGCGCATTTTATGCCGGCAATAGAGCCTAAAATTATAGCGTCAGAAGGAGCGCCGAAAGGGGTTTTTATTTTTATTTCTCTTTTATTGGACAGTTCCTTAATTTCATAAAGCCCGCTACCGCCTATAATGCCAATTTCAGCCAATTTTTTTCCCGCCATAGTAGTCTCCTCTGTGTAACTAGAACCATTGCTATCTATTATATTAAATAATAGGCGCCATAAACGCAGGCTACGCCGCCACACTGCCGCGCTGTATCCCTGTTGCGCTGTAGTATTGATTCCTAATTGTCAAATCCCTGATAAATGGGAAAATTGGCGCAAAGTTGCTTAACTTTCTCGGATATGGATTTAAGAAATCCTTCTCCATCATGATGATTTATGGCATCGTCCATATATTCGGCTATGATTGCCATTTCCGCTTCTTTCATCCCTCTGCTGGTAAGCGCCGGCGCCCCTATTCTGATACCGCTTGTTATAAAGGGTTTTTGAGGGTCATAGGGAATGGTGTTCTTATTAACTGTTATGCCCGCTTTATCTAAAGCCTTTTCAGCGTCTTTTCCCGTTATATTTTTAGCTCTTAAATCCACGGAAAACATATGGCAGTCTGTTCCGCCGGATACTATTCTATATCCCCTAACGGCTATTTCCTTGGCTAAAGCCCTGGCATTTTTAAGAACTTGTTCTTGATAAGTCTTGAATTCCGGTTTTAAAGCTTCGCCAAAACAAATGGCTTTGGCGGCGATAGCATGCATTAATGGTCCGCCCTGATTGCCGGGAAAGTTATTTCTGTTTATAATCTTGGTGTGTTCCTCTTTACAAAGTATCAAGCCGCCTCTTGGCCCGCGCAATGTTTTGTGTGTTGTTGAAGTCATCGCATCGGCGTATTTTACCGGTGAAGGGTAAATTCCGGTGGCAATCATGCCCGCGTAATGCGCGATATCGCAAACCAAAATAGCTCCGACCGAATCAGCTATTTTTTTGAATTTTTCCCAATCAAAAGCACGGGAATAATTTGAAGCTCCAAGCATAATAAGCTTTGGTTTATGCTCAAGAGCCAGTTTTTCCGCTTCTTCATAATCTATGAGTTCGGTTTCTTTATCAACATTGATAGGCACGATATTAAAGTATTTTCCCGAAAAATTGAGCGGATGTCCATGCGATAAATGTCCTCCATGGGAAAGGTTTAAGCCCATTACGGTATCGCCGGGATTTATAAATGAAGTATAAGCCGTAATATTGGCCTGTGTGCCGGAATGAGGCTGAACATTGGCATGTTCGGCGTTAAAAAGTTTCTTTGCTCTTTCAATGGCAATGGTTTCTGCTATGTCTACATGTTCACAGCCGCCGTAATATCTTTTGCCGGGATAACCTTCGGCGTATTTATTGGTTAATACAGAGCCAAGAGCTTCCATAATGGCTTTTGAGGTATAATTTTCCGAAGCTATAAGCTCTAAATTGTTTTGTTGTCTTAAGACTTCGCTTTTAATGGTTTGATAAATCTCATTATCATGTTTCTTAATCTCTTCGTACATAAAATCTCCTTAATTTCTTTGCTGTTCTCTGTTGCTTTGTTAGCCTGCAGCACTGTATCACTGTTGTACTGCCGCGCTGTCACGCTGCTGTTAATTTTTTGAACTACCACACATTGTATCGCTGTCGCGCTGTAGCGCTATCATGCTGTTACACTATTTAGATTTTACCTAATTTGGACTTCAAAAAATCAAATAAAAAAACAGTGGCGCCACAAAATGGACACCACTGTTTCAAAACATTTTGATAAGAATCTGTATTCGGAGTTAATCCGCGACTTTTATCATGCCCCGTTTATTTGCTTCCTCTTCGCTGAAAGGTAAAAATGTCATATCATTATATTTAGAATCTTTCAACTTTGCCCCGCTCAAATTGGACATAGAAAGGATAGCTGCATTCAGGCATGCCTCGTTCAGGTTGGCTTCTCTCAGATCGGCCTCAATCAAGTTTGCCCCACCCAAATCGGTTCCACTTAAGTCGGCTTCCTTCAGGTCAATTCTATTGAGATTGGCCCCGCTCAGATCTGCCCCGCTCAAGTTAGCCATTAACATGATGGAATTGCTTAAGTCAGCTAAGCTCATGATTGCCCCGCTCAAGTCAGATGCGCCCATGACAGCCCAGCTTAAATTGGCTCCGAGCATATTGGCCCCTTTCAAATTGATTCCAATCATGATGACACCCATCAAATAGGCATTACGCAGGTCCGCGCATTCATATTCACCGTTTAGGGAATCTACTTCACCATTTAGGAAATAAAGTTCTCCAACAGTAACCTGATTATATCCTTCTTCACCTGCCGCATTCCTACAGACTCCATCAGGCTGATAATAATAACTGGAGTCCTTTGTTTTGGTTTCATCCACGCTGATATCAACTTTTTGCGTTGCCGCGGGAATTACGAATTCGGCATCAATCATTGTTTTCGCATTCAATGATGTAAGATTTGAATTTGACTTTAAACTTTCAAAGCCGCTTGCGAATACCACTCCGTTTAAAGTTACCGCCACTGCGAATATTATTAACTTTTTCATTTGGTTTTTCTCCGTTGGATTTTGTTTCTTGCCTAAAGTTTAACACAATTCAATAATGGCGGTTAGAGTCAAAAGTCTCTTGATTTTATAGAAATGGACCTACTTGAAAATAGGTCATTTGGCATTTTTTAAAATAAGATCACCGCGGTTTAAATTTTAAAAATTTGGCGCAAATAAAAAACAGCGGCGTTTATGGCGCCGCTGTTTCGTTGATGAAAGTTTTTGTTCGGGTTAATCCGCGACTTTTATCATGCCCCGTTTATTTGCTTCCTCTTCGCTGAAAGGTAAAAATGTCATATCATTATATTTAGAATCTTTCAACTTTGCCCCGCTCAAGTCGGCACCAATCATGGTGACTCCCCGCAGGTTGGCCCCGCTCAAGTTGGCACCAATCATGGTGACTCCCCGCAGGTTGGCTCTGTTCAGCTTGGCCCCGCTCAGATCTGCCCCGCTCAAGTCGGCATCGCACAAGTTTGCTATATGCAGGTATGCCCCGCTCAAGTTGGCATTCCTCAATTTGGCTTTGAACAGGTCGGCTTCGATCAGTTGGGCATTGCTCAAGTTAGCTCCGTTCAGGTATGTCCCGCCTAGAGATGCCCCGCACAAGTCGGCTTTTTTCATGGTGGCCTTGCTCAGATTGGCATTACGCAGGTTGGTTCTGCTAAGGTTAGCTCCGTTCAGGTTGGCTCCGTTCAGGTTGGCTCTGTTCAGGTTAGCTCCTTCCATAATGGCCTTGATTAGACTTGTTCCAATCATCTTGGCATTGTCAAAGTCTGCCCCGTACAAGTCTGCTTTATGCAGGTATGCTCCGCTTAAGTCGGCATACTTCAATTTGGCTCCCGTAAGATTGGCCTCGCTTAGGTTGGCTTTTCTCAGAACCGCCCCAATCAGATATGCCCCGCGCAGGTTAGTTTTGCTTAAGTTGGCCATATACAGACTAGCGCATTCACCTTTTTTGGGATCGCTAATCAATCCTCCAACGGTGATTTTATTATATCCCGTTTTCCCCGCCGCGTTCCTGCAGACATATATTTCTCCGTCAAACTGCGATGTATAATAACCAATGCGTTCGGTTTTAGTTTTCGTTACGCGGATATCAATTTTTTGCGTCGCTACGGGAATTACAAATCCGGTGTCAGCTATTGTTTTCGCATCCAATGGTGTAAGACTTAGTTTTGTCTTTAAACTTTCAAAGCCGCTTGCAAATGCCGCTCCGTTTAAAGTTACAGCTACCGCAAATATTATTAGTTTTTTCATTTTCGTTTTCCTCCGTTAAGTTTCGTCTTACCTAAAGCTTAACCCAACTTCCGCAGTGAGCGCCCAATTTTAACTATTTTTCCTATAAAACCCTGTCTAAATTTTTTATCCTCATTGAGCGGAACTTTATCAGTTATTCAAAAAAGACAATGTAGTGCTAACCTTAGGTCTTGTCAGAATCATTAAAGAAATGATTTTATTGTGTTATGTATTTGCGTCACGACATAATCAAGAAAGACGGAAAAACACACAAATATTGGCGGTTGGTGCGTTCAGTGCGCATTGGTAAAAAAGTCCGTCAAGAAACCGTGGCGCAACTTGGCGAACTCGACGATAAAGGTCGTTTACGCGCTAAAAGTCTTGCGCAACAATTGGGCGGTCATATCGAAGAGCCCGGTTTGTTTAATATCCCGCCGAAGAAAGAAGTAGTTGAAGTGCGTTTAAACGGCATAAAACTTATGCGGATTAAACGCTTCGGCGATGTATGGCTTGGATATAAATTATGGAGAATGGCGAAGCTTGATAAATTTTTTGATGAAAATCTTCCGCGCGGCAATGAAAATATTTCATGGGTGAATATAGCTGAAATAATGACGATAGCGCGATTATGCGAACCATCGAGCGAACTTCACATATCCGAAGGGTGGTTGCGTAAAACCGCATTAGCTGACATTCTTGGTTTTAGTGAAGAAAAAATAAATGATGACCGGCTTTATCGCGGTTTAGATAAACTGCTTCCATTAAAAAAGAAATTGGAAACGCATTTAAAAAGCTTATGGGAAGGTCTTTTCGATATTCACTATGACCTTCTTCTTTATGATGTAACATCCACTTATTTTGAAGGATACATGAAAAATAATAAACAAGCGCAACGCGGGCACAGCCGCGATCATAGAAGCGATTGTAAACAGATTTGTATCGGATTGGTAGTCACGAAAGAAGGTATGCCGTTAGGTTATGAAATTTTCCCAGGGAATCTTCACGATTCAAAAACGGTAAAGACGATTGTTGAAAGTATTGAATTGAGTTATGGCAAAGCTGACCGCGCATGGATAATGGACCGCGGCATGGTAAGCGAAGAAATTTTATCATGGATGAAAGAGGGCGGCAGACAATATGTGGTAGGACTTCCCAAAAGCAAACTTAAAAAGCATTCTGATTTATTGGCCGAAAATCGCGGATGGAAGATTGTAAGGGACGGTGTGGAGGTGAAATACGCAAATAAGAAAGATGAAAGCGATCTAATTGTATTATGCCGCAGCAAAGAACGCAGGCAGAAAGAGTCCGCAATGCGAGAGCTTTTTTCTGGTCGGATTGAAAACGATATTAACCGGCTTAAACGAAGATGCGATAAAGCGCTCAAGCCTATTTCTTTAGCTCGGGTTCAACAACAGATTGGTCGGATATTGCAGAGGAATCAGCGCGCCGCTCGTTTTTTTGATATAGATTGTAAAGCGTCATCAACGCAAGCTTCGGGAATATATTTAGAATGGCGGCATAATAAAGCCGAAGAAATTTTGAATGAACAAAGCCATGGTTGTTACGCTTTACGCAGCAATGTGAAAGAATGGACAGAGGCCGAAATTTGGAAAACTTATATTCAACTGACAAATGTGGAAGATGCCTTTAGAATACATAAAAGCGAACTTAAGATACGGCCAATTTGGCATCATCGGGAAGACAGGGTTCAAGCGCATATTATGATTTGTTTTTTAGCATATATACTTTGGAAATTTTTAGAACAATGGCAAAGTCGCGCGGGATTGGGAAATTCGCCAAAAACAATTTTAGAAGAGTTGGGTTGTATACAAAGCGGAGATATTATATTGCCGACAATGAGCGGCGAAAAGATTTGCCTGCGTAGTATAGTGCATCCTGAAAACGAGCAGAAAATTATTCTTCAGCATTTGGGTATT
>JAKLQJ010000177.1 GCA_022013385.1 Elusimicrobiota bacterium | reverse complement strand
GGAGTGGGCAATGACGCATATAAAGCAATGGATGACACCAATGTTGAGATAAATGATTGTTGGCTTTCAGCATCTACCGCATTTCCTCATTGGTTAAAGTATCAATTTACTTCAGGAAGAATTATACAAAGGTATACCGTAGTCGCAAGGAATTATAGTCTTATAAGATATCCTGGTAGTTGGACTTTGCAAGGCAGTAAAAATGATTCTGATTGGATTACTTTGGATACACAAACAGGACAAACTTTTACACAGGCGGAAAAAAAAATATATAGTTTTACTAACTCAATATCTTATATTTACTATAGGATACATATCACAGCCGGTGAAGACGCATCATCGGTGGCAATTGGGGAGTTTGAGCTAATGGAAAGGGCGCTTCAATGCGAGTCTGAATCCACCATTAAAACACAGGGTTCTTATGCGCTGAAAGGCATCGCTACAACGGATAGTCTTAACAACGATACTCTTACAAGAACAGTAGCGCCGACAATAGATTTAACAGGTCAGACACGAATCAAATTTAGTATGCGGGCTTCGCGAACCGGCAGTAATATTAAGATAGGCATACACGATTCCGGCGGAACGACTACAGAAATAACTCCAAATATAGTTGTGGCAGATACCTTTCAGTCAGTAATGTGGGATATATCAACTGTTGCCAATGCCGATAAAGACGCAATAGACCAAATCATAATCACAATAGTCAATGCCGATGCCGCCAATACTTTCTATATAGACGGTATGTATGCCCTGCATGGGCAAGTCATTATGTTGATATGATGTATTAGGAAAATTTTGTTCATTTGTGACTTATAGATTCTCTGAACTAAACAATATTCAGTTTTTTTAATTTTGATAAATTTCCTTATTTTGGTTGGGTAATTCAAGTTATAGGTAGGGCGGGATTTTCTATATAAAATACAATGAAAGAATGGTAGTTGTGTTTGCTAAGCATGGCCGTTCGGAGCCCGACTTGGGCTTACTGGAGGGTGAGGGTGGACTGGGCTTTCGAAGGTTTGCTATGGACACAAGTTCTCGAGTCGCTATCTTGCAGTTACGGAATGGCGCAGTACTAAGCGACCATGGTCATGCGTGTAAATACAACTGCCATGACTTCTTAAGCTAAACTATATTTAATTTCTTGCCGACTTTGATAAATTTCTTTACGGCAAATTCCAAATCTTTTATCGTATGGCCCGCCGTTACTATAGCTCTTAATCTTTCTTTGCCTTTTGGCACTGTTGGAAAACCTATTGAAAGGGCGAAAACTCCTTCTTTAAAAAGCGTTTGCGAAAATTTAATAGCTTTTTGAGTGTCGCCTACCATAATCGGGACAATAGGGGTTCCACTATTGCCGATATCAAAACCGGCTTTTTTCAATTCTTCTTTGAAAAACTCTGTATTGCTCCAGAGCTTTTTTAGAATTTTAGGCTCGTGTTTTAATATATCAAGCACTGCCAAGCATGTTGCGGCGACCGATGGCGGCTGAGAGCTTGAAAATAAAAACGGTCTTGCAACCGAGCCCAAATAATCCCGCAGATTTTTAGTGGTGGCCGCATATCCGCCGACGGCGGCAAAGGCTTTTGAAAGGGTGCCTATCTGTATTTCAATTTTCCCGTGAAGATTAAAATGGTCCACTGTGCCTTTTCCCTGTTTGCCTATTACGCCGCTTGCGTGAGCGTCATCAACCATTATAAAAGCGCCGTATTTGCGCGCTAGAGCGCTTATTTCATCCAAAGGAGCTATGTCTCCGTCCATGCTGAATACGCCGTCAGTCACTATCATTTTTCTTCTAGCTTTCCGGGCTTCTTTTGATTCAAGGATTTCTTTAAGCGAATTCATATCGCGATGCTTGTATATTTTTTTTGTAGCTTTTGATAATCTTCCGCCGTCAATTATTGAAGCATGGTTTAATTCATCCGATATAAGCAAATCTTCAGGGCTTGTCATTAAAGATTGGCAGAGAGCCACATTTGAGGTAAAGCCGGATTGGAAAAGTATTGCCGCTTCCGCTTGTTTGAACGCGGCGAATTTTTTTTCAAGTTCCGTATGTATGCTCATAGTGCCTATAATTGTTCTGACAGCGGCTGTTCCCGCGCCGTATTTTTTTATGGCGTCAATAGCGGCTTTTTTTACTTTAGGGTGATTGGCGAGGGCGAGATAATTATTTGATGTGAGATTGACGACTTTTTTGCCGTCTATAATGGCCAAAGGTTCCTGCGCCGAGTTGAGAACGCGCGGACAGATAAATCTGTTTGCTTTTTTTAAATTTTTCACTTCATCATCGGCGAATTTCAATGTTCTAAATTTCATATAGCCTCCTAAAAAACACTTGGCCGTCCGATAAGCATCCCGCCTATGGCGGGACGGCACTGGTACAGCCTTGCGTGTTTTTTTCCTCTTTTGTTTCTGCCTTTGGAAGTTGGTCGTCTGGCCTGCCCGCCGAAGTCGTAGTGGCGGGCCTGCCCGCCGTGTAGTAGTGGCGGGATGAGCATAGCTCCTTGATACGACAACCCGGCCCTTGAACTTTGCCATATTCCATATTACTTGATCAGCGTCATTTTGTGCGCCTAATTGCCCTATAACTAATTGTTGGTTACCTTGTTGCTAATTATTTTGTTCCAACCCCCGAGGTTCCTTCGAGAAAACTATGTTCTGCCGTATCAAGCGCTATGCGCGTCAAACGGCGAAACCATATCTACCCAACCTCGCGGGTATTTTAATCACTTTTTTCTGTTACTTATTGACCAATTACCCAATTGTCTTGTAGCCCAATTGCCTTATAGCCTTATTAGTTCCGTTTATGTTTTTTTTCTGTTGTGACCTGAAACCTGATGCCTGTGACCTGAGACTTGTGACTTGCAACTTATTAGTTCCGTTTGTTTTTTTCTTGTTGTTACCTGAAACCTGAAACCTGAAACCTGAAACCTATTAACGCTGTTACTTGTTACCTGCAACCTGAAACCTGATGCCTGTGACCTGAAACCTGTGACTTGCAACTTATTAGTTCCGTTTACGGAACTAATATTACTTTTCCGCATTTTTTATCTTTTGAATTCATTACTTTGAAAGCTTTTTTATAATCCTTAAATCTGAATCTATGCGTGATTACCGGTCTTGGATCCACGGCTTTTGATTTCAAAAGGCTCTCCATCTTATACCAGCTTTTAAATATTTCTCTTCCCACTATGCCGTATATTCTCAGGCCTTTGAACACTATGTCATTCGAATAATCAATTTCTATTTTCTTGCTCGGCAGGCCGAATGCCGTAAACCTTCCTCCAAATCCAAGCATATGCAATCCAAAATCTATGGCTATCGTATTGCCGGACATTTCCACCACCACATCAACGCCGTCTCTGTTTTTTAGTATTTTTCTGATTTTGCTTTCTATATTTTTATCGGCGGGGTTGAATACATAATCCGCCCCCATTTTTTCGGCCAATTTTCTTCTATACGGCGCGGTATCCAAAGCGATAACCGTTTTTGCCCCGCTTGCTTTCGCTATAGGAATGGAAAAAAGACCTTGCGGCCCGCAGCCCGAAACCAAAACGGTTTTAGCCACCACATCTTCAATAAGCGTTGCGTATACGGCATTGCCGAACGGTTCCATAATGGAGGCTATATCTTTAATTGAATTATCGGTATGCTTCCAAGCGCAGCGCGCGGGAATAGCGGCATATTCTGAGAATCCGCCCGGAGTATCCAAGCCTATTATTTTGACATTGCTGCAGACATGCCTTTGATCGTTTCTGCATTGATAACATAGACCGCAAAAGATATGCGATTCAACCGAGACGAAATCGCCTTTATTAAAGTCTCTCGCAAGTTGTCCTATTTCCACTACCTCCCCGGCTAATTCATGTCCGAATACCATCGGCGGTTTTATTCTTTTAGGCGCCCATCCGGTCCAATTATATATCGGCATATCACTTCCGCATATTGAGGCATGGTTTATTCTTATCAGAATTTCATCTTTTTTTATTATTGGAATATCAACTTTTCCGTATTGAGCGCCGGAAGCGGCTTTATGTTTGAAAATAGCTTTCATGAAAGGGTCTCCTTGGAAGAGTAACTAGTGTAGTGCGTCCAACACTTCTTTACATTTAAATGCTTGTTTTTACCCCGTGGGTTGGGTAAACTTGGTTGTAGAAAAAACCCGCGGGGTTAAAACCACGACGCAAGATGCGTAAATAGTAAATGTCAAGTTATT
>JAKLQJ010000176.1 GCA_022013385.1 Elusimicrobiota bacterium | reverse complement strand
TTTGGAAAACCAAAAAGCTTAAGCCATTTTTCATCTCGGCACATTTTAAGTTCGGTTGTATAAGCGAAATAGTTATGGTTTAAATAAAGAGAACCATCGTCTTTTACGGATATCAATTTCTCATATATGATTTTTTTATAGGCCAAAATTCTTTCAGATGAAGCATCGCCATAAGGCGAAAGCCCCATAAGTTTATATTCTCCGTCATTAATTTTGAAGCCGAGATAATATGTAAACGCCGAATAAAAAAGGCCAACCGAATGCGGAAACCTCATTTCTTTAAGCGGCTCTATTTTATTTTTTATGCCATGGAAAATAGCGGCTGTTGCCCACTCTCCCGCGCCGTCTATAGTAAGAATCGCCGCCTCGTCAAACGGCGAAGGGAAAAAGGCGCTCGCGGCATGCGAAAGATGATGTCTTGAGAATAATAAATTAATTTTCTTATGATTGATTTGTCCCGCTTTGGCCAATTCATTTTTAATGAGCTTTTTGAGAAAGATTTTTTGCTTTAGCCAAACGGGAATGACTTTTAAAAAAGAAAATAGTCCTTTTGGAGCAAAAACATAATAAGTTTCCAAAAGCCTTTCAAATTTGGTAAAAGGTTTATCGTAAAAAACAATCGCGTCAAAATCATCCAAAGAAAAACCGCTATAGTCAATACAAAATTTTACGGCTTTCACGGGAAAATTTAAGTCATTCTTTTTTCTTGAAAACCTTTCTTCTTGAGCCGCGGCTATTATTTTGCCATCTTCTATTACAACAGCCGCGGAATCATGATAAAACGCGGATATTCCCAGAATTTTTATCTTCTCTTGTTTACCCATCTTTTTGATATTCACTATCGCTCAAAAATTAACAGCAGATTATCCACAGAATGAACCATCTGATAAACCCATGACATGTCTCATACTAAAGCTCCGCGCCTTCAACGCTAAACATTATTCTATCAAACTTGCTGCCACAAATTTTCAGCTAAAAAACGCGATAAGTTCTATGCTATAATATCTTCCGCTATAAAACAGCTCTATTAAGGAGACTCGGTAACTGTTGAATTTATAAAAATATGTCCCGCATTTTTGAAATATTGGGGCGTTTCAATCCCTTCAATAGTAATAAGGGACTTTTGTTTTTTATCCTGAAACGGGAGTCAAACCAGCGTCAAAACCGCAAGGCTATGGCAGTATTCCCGCCTTTTTTATTTTCAGCCTTATCTCCTAAAACGCGTCAAACCAATCCTTTGAATTTTTCTTTAGAAACTGTTAAGGAGGCATATTAATATGTCACGCAAAAACAAAAAAAATGTACTGGGAATATCAGCTCTTTTCATATTCCCTTTGGTAACCGCCTTTCTTTTAAGCGGATGCATAGATATGTTTAACACGAAAAAAAAGGAGCCGGCGGTATTTCCGGAAACGCCATTGGAAACAATGAAAGAAACTCAAGTTCCGCCGGCGGAACCCGTAATAATCGAAGAACCGTCAGAAGAATTGTCGATGGATGAAATCGATGAAGAAAAATCCGGCACTGTGGTAATGACTTCGGAAGAAGAAATCGAACCTGCTACGGAAGAAATAGCTACGGAAGAAGAAATCGAACCCGCTGCGGAGGAACAAATCGAAGAGGATGTAATTCAAGAAAACGAAGAAATATCAGATTCCTCAGAAGAGCCCGATGAAACGGAGGAACCCTTGGAATAATACCAAAGGCTTTTTTTGTGACCATATTGACGCCGCGATAAAGCGTGAGAGAAATCTCGGCTTGCGGCGTCATGTTTTAGTGGCCAATAAAAAAAATGATATCATATACCCTCCTGTGATATAAATAGGCTTATAATACCCAATAATTTAAGAACCGCATATTGAACTACGGTTTATCACGCGACGGAGAAAGCAAATGATAAATAAACGAAAAATAAAACCGGCAAAAGGCAAACTTGGCGTTCTCATTCCAGGAATGGGAGCGGTTACCAGCACTCTTATTGCCGGCATTGAAATGACTAAAAGAAATCTTGGAAAACCGATAGGTTCCATAACTCAGCTTCAACATATAAGGCTCGGTAAACGATATGAAAACCGCAATCCTCTGATTAAAGATTTTATCCCTCTAACAGAAATGGAAAATTTGGTGTTCGGCGGCTGGGACATCTACAAAGATTCTATTTACTCGGCTGCTCTCAAGGCAGGCGTATTCCATCGGCAACAATTGGAACCCCTAGCCAAGGAATTAAAAGCCATAAAGCCCATGCCGGCCGTTTTTGACAAAAAATTCGTCAAAAATCTCAATCCGCAAATAATGAAAAAGGCAAAAACAAAAATGGATCTGGCTTTTGCCCTAATGAAAGATATAGCCGACTTTAAAAAAGCGAATAAGTTAGATAGGATTATTATGGTATGGTGCGGATCAACTGAAATTTTTATAAAACCCTCAAGCGTTCATAAAACCCTCAAAAATTTTGAAAAAGGACTAAAAAACAATTCTCCGTATATATCGCCTTCAATGATTTACGCTTACGCGGCTTTAAAAAGCGGAATTCCTTTTGCTAACGGCGCTCCCAATTTAAGCATAGATACGCCGGCCCTCTTGGAATTGGCAATCAAAGAAGGATTGCCTGTAACGGGTAAGGATTTTAAAACCGGTCAAACTTTAATGAAAACTATATTAGCTCCCGGCTTAAAAGCCAGAATGCTAGCTCTTAAAGGCTGGTATTCCACCAATATTCTCGGTAATCGCGACGGCGAAGTATTGGATGACCCAAGTTCTTTCAAGACGAAAGAGAAAAGCAAAATGTCTGTATTAGACTCTATTCTTAGCCCCGAAATTTATCCCGAACTGTATTCCGATTATTTCCATAAAGTGCGTATAGATTATTATCCGCCCAGAGGCGATGCCAAAGAAGGCTGGGACAATATTGACATAGACGGATGGATGTCAATGCCCATGCAAATTAAAATAAATTTCCTATGCAGAGATTCCATTTTGGCCGCGCCGGTGCTCCTGGACATAATTATACTCTTGGACTTCGCTCAAAGGGCAGGACTTTCGGGCATTCAGGAATGGCTTAGTTTCTTCTTTAAATCTCCTATGTGCAGACCGGATTTAAAACCCGAAAATGATCTTTTTATTCAACATATCAAACTGAAAAATACTCTTAGATTGCTTATGGGTGAAGAGGTATTGGATCATTCGGGCTTGGATTATTATGAAAATGAAAATGCGGTTCCGTCGCAAGCCGCGCCGGCTAAACCTTATCATGGAAAGGAAAAAACCAAAGCAAAGAAAAAGGTTCTTTTGAAAAAATAAAATGAAAAAACTGTTTGTTCCCGTTTGTCTGTTTATATCGCTAAATTCGGCTAATTTGAACGCGCAAGACAATGCCGTTCAAAACTCCTCTGCGACACGACAGGATGCCTCTCTCAGCAATGATAATTTTTTGCCGCCTGATTTGCCTGAAGAATTAGACGAAACTCAAAAAAACAACACAAACGATAATCCCGTAAAGTCCACAAATCAAGAGCCGGCAATTGACAGCCAAACAATAAACGATGCCAAAAATCAAGATTCGGCGCTTAGCCGGCAAATAACAAAAAATGTCGAAGCTCAAGTAACGGCAGACGAGCAAATAATAGAACCCGTTGAAAATCTGCAAGAGCTATTGCCGGAACCGGAAGTAAATTCAATGGAAGGTCCGTGGCTTATAAAGGAGTTGGCGGTAAAAGGCGCTATAAACATTAAGCCGAAAGTAATTCTCAAAACATCAAGAGCAAAAGAAAAAAAATTTTACTACAAAGATGATATGAACGCGGATATAGAAAGCATACTCGGTCTCGGAAGCATTGAAACAGTATCCATAGACATATCTCCTCCCTTAGACGGCGAATCTATTTCATTTGACAAAAAAGAGAGAGCGAAATATTATCCGGTTAAAGTAACTTTCATAATAAAAGAAAAACCCATGATTACCGATATTTTGTTTGAAGGCAATGAAAAGTTATCAAAATCTTCCCTTCAGAGAGCTATGAATTTATCCAAAAAAGATTTTTTTGACGAACTTAAAGCGCGCGAAGACATAATAGCGATACTCGATAAATACCATGATAAAGGTTTCATAGACGCGGCAACGGATTATGAAATAAAAACTGATACCGCCGCCAATACTTGCCGGCTGACAATTATTGTTAGAGAAGGGGAAAAATCCAAAATAGCCGAAGTGTCAATTTTAAACGCCAAATCCTTTAAATTGAAAAAAATTCTAAAGAAAATGAGAAACCGACCGAAAAAAGTCTATGCGCCGCTTGAATTGGATGATGATTTGAAAAAGATAGAGGTTTTTTACAAGAATAGCGGCTTTAACAATTTCAAAATCAACTCGTCTTCCGTTGTTTTCAGCGAAAATAAAAGCAAGGTCTTTATAAAGATAAATCTGGACGAAGGAGCAAAATTCACTTTCGGCGACACGGTTTTCAGCGGAAATACCGCGTATACAACACGCGATTTGCAAGAGCTTTTGGAATATAAAAAAGATAAATTTTATAGCGATGAGCGCCTTAATGACACATTGAGAGCAATCCAAAATAAATATGCCGATAAGGGCTATTTGAGAGCGCTTATAAAACCTTTAAAAATAGAAAATAAGCTGACGGGAGCGCTGGACATAAATTTTGAAATAGAGGAAAACGCTCCCGTTTATGTTGACCACATAGATGTTGAAGGAAATAAAGCCACAAAAACCTATGTTCTGCGCAGGGAAATAGCGCAGAAAGAAGGCGAGATATTCAGCTCATCCAAAATAAGACGCAGTCAGGAAAAGATTTTTAATCTTGGCTTTATCGATGATGTCCAGCTTGCCATAAATCCTTCTTCATCTCCCGACAAAGTTGATTTGGTATTTGATATAGCGGAAGGCAAACCCGGCATGCTAACTGCCGGCGCCGGCATTTCATCCAATGAAGGACTTGTAGGAACACTATCGGCGCAACATTTAAATATGTTCGGCAGAGCCCAAAAACTTTCAATTTCATGGCAATTCGGCAAAAGAGTGCAGGATTATCATATTAGCTGGACAACTCCTTGGATAAAAGATAAGCCCATAAGCTTGGGCGGAGATATTTATAATACCCGGAGATACAGGCCTTATATGGATTCCCTTTCAGCTTATACCGAAAAAAGAACCGGCGGAAAAGTTTCTCTTGGGCCGCGATTTGAAAATGATAAATATCGCCTTAATACCTCTTATACTTATGAAAAAGTGAAAATTTCAGGGGTTAAAGACGAATACAAAACCATTCTGACCGAAGGAACCAGCACAACCTCATCCATATATCTGGAATTCGCGCGCGATACGCGCAATAATATCTGGGATCCGGTAAGCGGCTCCCGATCTTCCATAGGATTGGAATTTACCGGCGGACCCTTTATGGGCGATGTAAATTTTTATAAACCAAATGTTTCTTATAGTTATAATTACAAACTGTTCGAGATAGAAGATTATCCCTTCGTCCTTTCATTTGCCAATAGATTTGGCTATGTGGCGCGTTTTGGCTCGACAAAATCCGTGCCTGTGTATGAAAAATATTTTATCGGCGGCTCGGAAACCGTGCGAGGTTATAATTCAAACGGACAAATAGGCCCGCCGGACGGCGGTAAAGTATACAGTGTCGCTAATCTGGAATTTAAATTCCCGCTCGCGAGAGAACGAAAAAGAACTATCGTTCAATGGGCATTCTTTTTTGATGTGGGCAATTCATGGGAAGATTTTAATAATATAAGCATGCGTTTTGGAACGGGAACAACAAGACTTAAAGCGGGAGCGGGCTTTGGAATAAGATTTACCACGCCGGCTTTCCCGATACGATTAGATTGGGCATATGGCTTCAATCATATACCGGGCGAACAGCGCTCCGATATATATTTTACGCTAGGCAATCTTTTTTAAATATCCCCGCAATCCCGCGAGTTGCGGAGGTCTGTTTTTTATTTTTTTGGTACAATAAACGAGCCTATGGCTCATAAAGTGTCGGTAGCTATGCGTACGACCAATAAACGAGCCTATGGCTCATAAAGTGTCGGTAGCTATGCGTACGACCAATA
>JAKLQJ010000175.1 GCA_022013385.1 Elusimicrobiota bacterium | reverse complement strand
TGCAACCTGTGACCTATATTTTACGGAGCAATTTGTTTTTTGTAACTGGTGACTGGTGACCTGTGACCTGCAACCTGTAACCTATATTTTACGGAGTAAAATATTATATGTGTGGAATTATTGGATATATAGGCGAGAAAAAAGCTTCCGATTTTCTTATTGAAGGTCTTAAGAGGCTTGAGTACAGAGGCTATGATTCCTGCGGCATTGCCACAGCAGATAGCGGCAAGCTCTCTTTGAGAAGGGTTAGCGGAAGAGTGGGTTTTTTAGAGGAAGCGGTTGAAAAAAAACCTATAAACGGCGCGGTAGGCATAGCGCATACAAGATGGGCCACGCATGGCATTCCTTCTGAAGATAATGCTCATCCCCATACCGATTGCGCGGGTGAAATTGTTCTGGTTCATAATGGCATAATTGAAAATTACGCGGAGCTTAAAGAAAAACTTCTTGTCGCGGGACATAAGTTTAAATCCGAAACCGATACCGAAGTTGTAATCCATCTTATAGAAGACAAAATAAAATCTTCAAATCCACCATTTTCCACCTCCGAGGTGGAAAATGGTGGATTTGAAAGTGTGTTTTTTGCGGCTTTCAAAAAAGCCATAGCCGATATTGAAGGCTCATTTGCTCTAGCGGTTATATGGTCAAAATGTCCCGATATAATATTGTCAGCCAGACTTCATAGCCCTTTAGTTGTAGGGATCGGTAAAGACGAGAATTTTGTGGCTTCCGATGTTTCCGCTTTTCTTAAATTTACAAGGAAAGTTGTTTTTCTTGAGGATGGCGAGATAGCGCTTGTCAGAAAAAATTCAATTGAATATTTTGATTTCGCGGGCAAGGCAATTGAAAAAAATTCAGTTGATATTAAATGGGACAGTTCTATGGCCGAGAAGGGCGGTTATAAGCATTTCATGCTCAAGGAAATCCACGAGCAGGCCGAGTCGGTGGAAAATACCATAAGGGGCCGTCTCCTTCCTCTTGAGAAGGACATCCTTAAAAAAGAAATAGGATTGGATTTTAAAGATATAAAATCTTTAAGCCATGTTCAAATTGTAGCTTGCGGAACGGCCTATCACGCGGGACTTGTGGCAAAATATATTTTTGAGAATTTTAAAATACCGACTTATGTGGATTTTGCCTCCGAATTTTCCGACCGCTCAAAAATAATAGATAAAAACACTTTTCTGATAGCCATAAGCCAGTCGGGTGAAACAGCGGATACGCTTTGCGCCGTTAGGGAAGCCAAAGAATCGGGAGCGAAAGTTTTGGCTATCACAAATACGGTTGGCTCAAGCCTTACCAGAGAGGCCGATTATGTTTTTTATACTCATTGCGGACCTGAAATAGGAGTTGCTTCCACAAAGGCTTTTCTTGGGCAGTTATCGGCCATATATGTTTTAGCTATTCATTTTGCCGTAATGCTTAATAAAATTTCATATATTGAAGCCGAAAAATATGTTAAAGAGCTTATAAAGATTCCACGGTTTGTTAAAGAGCTTTTGTCACGCTCCGATGAGATTAAAAAAGTTGCCGATAAATATTCGGATTATGAGCATTTCTTGTTTATATCAAGATATGTAAATTTTCCCATTGCTCTTGAAGGGGCGCTCAAAATAAAGGAAATAGCTTATGTTCATGCCGAAGGATATGCCGCCGGCGAAATGAAGCATGGGCCCATAGCCATTATAGAGAAGAATATGCCCGTTATATGCATAGCGACAAATTCCAAAGTTATAAAACTTCTGGCAGGCAATATTGAAGAGGCTATGGCGCGCGGGGCAAAGATTATCGCTATTGTGGACGAGGAATCCAAAAAACACATAAAAGCCTCGGAGATTATTGAAGTTCCCAAAACTCTTGAGATGCTGTCGC
The DNA here is from genome assembly GCA_022013385.1 of Elusimicrobiota bacterium. Lineage (GTDB taxonomy): Bacteria > Elusimicrobiota > Elusimicrobia > Elusimicrobiales > UBA9959 > JAKLQJ01. The sequence continues at coordinate 6,782 of JAKLQJ010000175.1, read as the reverse complement.
CTTTGCTTAATACCATTCCATTGCAGATTTTTGCTTACTATATAGCATTGAATAAAAAATGCGATATTGATAAGCCCAGAAATCTTGCCAAAAGCGTTACGGTGCGATAGAAAAATGAATAAAAAATCTCAAATTATTTCAGGCATAGGCATTGATATTGTTGATATCAGAAGGATAAAAAAGGCGGTTGAAACAACTTCATTTCTTAAAAGGTTTTTTACGCCGTCCGAGATAAAATATTGCCTTAGCGGTAAAAATAAATTTGAAAGAATAGCGGCGAGATTTGCGGCCAAAGAAGCGGTGATTAAAGCGACAGGGCTTAAAAAGCTGGCCTTAAAAGATATTGCTCTCATCAAAGACAAAACGGGAAAGCCTTCAATAAAAATAAATAATGAAAAATATGCCGGTTTAAATGTGCTTGTATCACTCTCACATACGGCCGATTATGCTTGCGCTTCGGCAATTATGATTAAAGAACAAAAACTGGGAGTTGAAAATAATTAAAATATTTGGAAGTCCGACTTCCGGAACAACGAGCTTATAGCTCAGCAAGTGTCGGGAGTTATACGAACGACCCAGCGAGGAGACACAGTATATCTGTTAGGAAGACGGACTTCAGTCACATACGGCCGATTATGCCTGCGCTTCGGCGGTGGTGATAGAAACAGAGCGACAGGCGACAGCGCGGCAGTGATACAACAACAGAAAACAAAGCAAGAAATAAAGAAAGGGCAATTAGGCGATTGGGCAACAAGGAGCAACCATTTTACCCCGCGGGTTGCTGCGCAACTTCTGGCGCGGCAGGCATCTACAGCATCCCGCGGGGTAAGAGAACACAGAGGCGGCTACAACTAATTTGCCGCTATAGTAGCAATGGCGAGGAATATAACTCCTCTTTTCCATATAAACTTATTATCTTATTTTCGTATTATATCGTTTGCAAATTATGTATAAGGAATAGTAGGCATGGAAAAAATAACTCCACAAAAATTAAAATATTTGATTGTTAAGCGGGATAAACATTCGCATAAAGGCGATTATGGAAAGGTATTGATAATTGCCGGTTCAAAAGGCATGTGCGGGGCGGCTATTTTAGCGGCGAAAGCGGCATTAAAAGCGGGAGCTGGGCTTGTGACTATTGCTTGTCCAAAATCCGAACGGTTTATTATAACGACAGCTTTACCCGAAGCCATGACTCTTCCTTTAAGCGATAAGGGCGGAGCGCTTTCATTGAAAGCCGCCGGTGAAATTTTGAAATGGCAGAAAATTAAAAAATATGATTTGGCTTTGATAGGCCCCGGCCTTTCCCTTTCAAAGGAAGCTCCTCTTTTTATAATAGAAGTGATAAAGAAGCTTCAAATTCCAATGATAATTGACGCCGACGCTTTAAACGCTCTTTCACTTTTCAGCGCTACCGCGCTACCGCGTTTAAACGCTTGCGCTCTGCCGCGCATAATGACTCCGCATTTGGGAGAAATAAGGAGGCTTTTAAAAACGGATTCTTCCGATAGAAAAAAACTCGCTTTTAAGCTTTCTGAAAAAACAGGCGCGGTTATTATCATGAAGGGGAATAAGACGATAGTTAAGAGTAAAAATAATTTTTATGAAAATACCACCGGCGGGCCGGTTCTTAGCAAGGGCGGCAGCGGAGATGTATTGGCGGGCCTGATAGCGGGAATATGGGCGCAAAGCGGAAAGCTTGGCGGCTATAATGATAAAACCGCTTTTGAAAGTTCAGTGCTGGGCGTTTATTTGCACGGGCTTTGCGGTGATTTGGCAAGCGAGAAATTAACTGAGAGATGCGTTCTTGCCGGGGAGCTTTTGGATTTTCTTCCAACCGCGTATAGACGAATTATAAGTAAATAGAAACGCGCTTTTTTAAGTTTATGAAGAAAATTTTAAATTCAAAAATGAAGCTCCATATCCCAAAGAGCGCGGGTAAGCAAGCGGGGGGCAGGCGAAATCCTCCAAAGCCTTCGTGTCCTTTGAAGCCTTGGCGAAGCAGGGGGCGAAGGATGATGAATGAAAGCCGGATTTTGAATTATATAGAGGATAATTTTAGCGTTCAAAAAGATACAAGGCTGCTTATAGGGCCGGGTGATGACGCGGCTGTGCTTAAAACGGAAAGAGGCAAGGTCTTGGTTGCCACCACCGATGAGATGGTTGAAGGCGCTCATTTTATAAAAGGTTTTGATTATCCCGAAAAACTCGCGAAAAAACTGCTCAGAATAAATTTAAGCGATTTGGCGGCTATGGGAAATGTGAAGCCGCTTACTTGCCTTTCAGGCGGCGGCATGCCGAGAAACACGCCTTCGTCTTGGATTAAAAAATTCATAAAAACGCTTAAAACGGAATCGGCAAAATTCGGATTAAGTCTTTCAGGCGGCAATCTTTCAAGGTCTGAAACTTTGCATATTTATATGACGGTTTTGGGTGAGGCTGATAAAGGCGAAATAATAAAGAGAGACGGAGCAAAGCAGGGAGATTTGCTTTATAGTATCGGTTATTTGGGTGATTCTAAAGCAGGGCTTGAAATATTTTTAAGCGGCAAGAAGCCTAAATCGCTTTGCGCGAAAAAATTGCTTGAAAGATTTTGGGAGCCGAAACCTATGACGAAAGTGGGAAGAATATTGGGAAGGAGCCGCCTCGCCAATTGCATGCTGGATAATTCCGACGGCCTTTTAAGAAGCGTTGAAATAATAGCGAGAGCTTCCAACTGCAGGATTATGGTTTCGCTTAAAGAAAAAGAGCTTTCAAAAGAGCTAAAGGAATATTCCTTGAGCAAACGCAAAAATTGTTTATCTTACGCTATTGGCGGCGGAGAGGATTATGGGCTTATCTTTACAGCGAGTTTAAAGAATGAAAACAAAATTAAGAAACTTTTGCCGTCGGCGAAAATTATCGGCCGAATTGAAAAAGGAAATGGCTTTGTATTTGAAAACTATGACGGGAAAAATGAAAGTTTTGAACACTTTTAAATTCAAAACCAAATCTGAATCCGAGACATTCTCTTTGGCGCTTATGTTTGGCGGGAAAGTAAAAAGCGGGCAGACTATTTCGCTGGAAGGCATGATAGGCGCGGGAAAAACGATTTTTGTTAAAGGTTTGGCTAAAGCGCTTAAATGCGAACAATCGCCGATAAGCGCCAGTTTTGGTTTGATGAAAATGTATAAAGGGGCGAGGTTTAATCTTAATCATTTTGACCTTTTCAGGCTTAAAGATGAGGAAGTTCCTTATTTGGGAATAGAAGAGTATATGGGCGAAGAGAAATCCGTTTCGGTTTTTGAATGGGGAAATCCCGCTTCATATCTTTATGTCCGAACGGAACTGATTGAGCTTTATTTTGATTTATCCGGCGGAGATAATAGAACAATAACGGTTTCGGCTAAAGGCGAAAAATCAGAAGATTTAGTTTCAAAGGTTTATCAATTATGGCGAAAAAGAAAAAAATAATTCTCGGCCTTTCAACGGCCGGCTCTCGCGTTAAAATAGCATTGAAAAATGGCATTGGCGAGTTCACAGCCAAATCAATTAAAGAGCCTAATCAGGAGAAAGTTTTTTTCAAGATTATTGAAAAACTTCTTTCTTTTGAGAAAGCCGAGCTTAAGGATATCGGCGGCATATGCGCTATTAAAGGCCCCGGCAGATTTACCGGTATTAGGATATCGCTCACATTCGCTTCAATGATGAAGGCTTTAACAGGTATCAAGGTTTTCACCGTTACCGCTTTTGAAGTATTGGCTTTTCAGGTTGTTGAAAGTTTAGTGTTTAAAAAATGGGCGGAAAAAGCGAAAAATCCCAAGATAGTTGCAATCCTTCACGCTTTTAAAAAAGAATATTTTCTGCAGGTTTTTACCCAAAATATGAGCGGTTTGCCGGAAAGTTTGAGCAAGCCCGAATGGCTTGAAGAGGGTGATATCAGAAAACGCATAGCCGATATTAAAGGCGATGTTTATGTCATAGCCGACACCGAAGAAGACGAGGATATTTATAGATTAGCGGATAAAAAAAATGAGAAAGCGCCATTAAAAATTTCAAAAATTATGCCTGAGAATATCATTAAAACGGCTTTAATTAAAAAAGATGAGGATATTTCTCCTTTATATTTAAAGCCCGCAAGATATGAGTTGATGGGCAAATAAGAGGCAGGTTCGGTAGTGAAGCAGGCAATAGTTTAGAGTTTAAGAGTTGAGAGTTTCAGAGTTTGGAGAAGTGATTTAGCAATTTCCGCCACTACTTCTTTTTCGCCATTCCTACTTAGTGTCCGCTAAAAAAAGCTGAAAATAGTATTTTCTCGACGACAAATAAAGTAAAATATACATAGAAACTATATAAAAGTATACGGAAAACCTAGAAACACCCTTAAAACCCGTGCACTTTTTAAGCAAACCTATACTTTTTCAGTGGACCTGATTATAGCGATTATACAGAGATTACGACGATTTTTGGTCGGTATATTATGTTGCAATCATTCTGTTATCGTTATAATCAGGGTTTACTGGCTTTTTCAGTGAACCCTATATAACAATTCAACTTGATATTAATCTTCGACGGGAGTGCCTACGGGACTAAACTGCGCCCCATATGCCAAAGATTGTGTAGTTCAGTTAAGAGCGTACACCATTTCGGAGATGGCGGTTAACATGGCCAGAAATTTTGGACTATTGGTTGCGTTATCCTTGTAAACCCAGCCCTTTATTGAATTTGAGCTCGCGGCAAGCTCGATCTTTGCGTTTTTGAGCGTATAGCCTTGGTTATTTATAGTCAGATTCACTTTCAGATCTTCACGCGGTGAAAAGCACGCTCCATTAGGCACATAGCCGGTTATGACATAAGCGCCGTTGCTTTCCCGCTTTATCTCATACCTGTGGTCCTCGCGCCCATCATTGGCTAGAAAAAGCAGGCCGCCGCTTGTCACAAGGATATTACCCTCGAATGTGGTGTTCAAAACTCTTATTTGCGCCACTTTCATCGGTTCTCCCACAATTCCGCGCACGGAAAAAGCAGGGCCATTTTCCAAAATGAATGCTTTGACTTTCGGCGAATCGGGATTGCCTCTGACAACCTTGATGCTGACAGACTCTTTCCAATTTTCGCTTCTTGCCGCCTTAGGGGTTTCAAATGAAACGCTCCCCGCAGAAAGCGGCACATTTGAATTTAGGTCGGCTATTGCGCTTCCGTCGGCATAAGTCGCTCCGGAAACAACTACAGTGAACATTGCTACAAGGAATACTTTTCTCATACTTTATTCTCCTTTGAATCTAAGTTCCAACGGAATTCAATTTCTCTCACCAATAGCTTACCAAAATCATAATAATCCGACATGAGCCAAATGGCTACAAAAATATTGTTTTAAGGCCTATGCCGGTCTGGGCATAATGGTTCCCGAGTTCAGACGCATATGGGGCCACACATTGTGACCCCCTAAGTGAAGTCATCAGAAAACATATCTTAGCCCAACTTCCGCAGTAAGCCCCCAATTTTGCCTATTTTTAATGTATAGGTGCGCCGAGCAAAGCGTATCAGGTCTAATTGGTGAAAGTCCAATTCGGGCAAAGGTTAGCCGCCAGCCCGACACCGAAATTCACATTTGGGAAGGTAACGACCTAAATGAAGCTGAAAAGAGGGAAGTATAGGCCGTAGCGAAAGCAAACAGATTGAGCTCCGAAATTGAATTGTCTTGGAGGTCTATTCTTTCTATACAGACACAGACAGCATTCGAGTAATCGATAATGGCAAGATTATGAGAACCCAACGGACCGAGATGACGGCGAGATACTAAAAGGAACTGATATGAACTCGGGAGAGCCAATGTATTCCAAAAGAGAAAGCGGTAACAAGCCTATAAACGGTAAGACACGGCAACATAAATCCCGAGTTTGACAGTTCAAGAGCAGTTTGAACCCAACCCTCCTATGAGACATCTTTCCCAAAGTCGAAAATGTAGTTACACAATCTTTCGCTAACTTCCATTTTTTTATTGACGAAAGGCAGGTTTTATGTTGTAATGGCATTATGTTCATCCGCGTCAACCGAAATGCCCGTGGTAGAGAATACCTCCAAATTGTCCGAAGCTACCGCGAAAACGGCAAAGTCAAACAACAAATTCTTTTTACTTTGGGGCGGCTCGACCTGTTACAAGCCAGCGGCGAACTTGACTATGAATATAAGAAAGCTTTTTAAAGAAGATGTGGAAAGCTTGGCCGAGATTGAAGCCCAGTATCCTGATTATCCCGCCTGGCGCGTAAAAGGTTTAAAAGCCGAGTTTGAAAATAAGCATTCCATTACTTTGGGCGCGGAATATGAGTCTAATTGCGAGGATGGAAAAAAAAGCATTAAAGGATTTATTAATTTTTGGATATTGCCTCCGTCAATTCAGCTTAATGCCATTATTGTTTCTCGCGATAGCTTGAGAAATAAGATTGCGTCGGGATTAATGTCTAAGATGCTGGAATACGCTAAAAAAAACTCTTGTAGCGAGATAGATCTTGAAGTAAATGTTAAAAATAAAGCCGCCGTTTCTTTCTATAATAAAATGGGTTTTAAAAAAGTTGGGCAAAGAGAGAAGTTTTATAATGGAAAAGATGACGCGATTTTAATGAAATTGCAGATAGCGAGGTAAATGTAGCCCCCAGTAGATTTCAAGGCTATGCCGGCGCTTATGGCGCCACGAGGGTTGTCCGTATAACTTCCGATCCCGCCAAAGGCTCGTTTATAGGTCGTTCGCATAGCTACCGACACTTGCCTGTCCCGCCTTAATGGCGGGAATGAGCCATAGTTTC
>JAKLQJ010000174.1 GCA_022013385.1 Elusimicrobiota bacterium | reverse complement strand
CTGACGGCTTAGATCCTGAAATAGGTGATAGAAGTACTTCTTTTATACTCAAGGTCAAATATGCAGATAGTGATGATGACGCTCCCGCAAACGGTTATCCGAAAGTTCATATTAAGAAAGGCGGGGCCGAAATAAGCGGCAGTCCGTTTGCGATGACTGAGACGAATGCTGGCGATACAACTTATACTGATGGAAAATTATATTCTTATTCTAAAGTTTTAACTTCAACGGGAACGGACTATACATATTATTTTGAAGCGCAAGATGCTTTGTTTGCTACTGCCGTTGGTACGCCAACCTCTGAAATTGATAATCCGGATGTTACCAATATTACGCCGACATTGTCTTGGACTGGTGAGTCCAATTATATAACTGATGGCATAGAACCGGGTGTCGCCCATACAGGGTCCACTTTTATTTTCCGTATTAAATATACGGATAGTGATAATGACGCGCCTGCTTCGCTTTATCCGAAGGTTCACATTAAGAAGGGCGGGGCTGAAATATCGGGCAGTCCTTTTGCGATGACTGAGACGGATGCGGGTGATACAACTTATACCGACGGTAAACTTTATACATACTCAAAAATTTTAACTTCAATAGGAACCGACTATACATATTACTTTGAAGCGCAGGATATTTATAGCGGTATTGCAACAGGGACGCCGACAAACGAAGTTGATGCGCCGGATGTAACCAATAATGTCCCGACGCTTGATTGGACAGGGGAAGCAAATTATGCCTCCGACGGACTAAATCTCGAAACCGGTCTTCATACAGAATCTTTTGTGTTTCGTGTAAAATATACCGATTCCGATAATGACGCGCCGGCTCCGGGCTATCCCAAAATTCATATAAAAAAAGGCGGGGCTGAAATATCGGGCAGTCCGTTTGCGATGACTGAAACGGATGCCGGGGACACAACTTATACCGACGGGAAATTATATTCGCTAACAAAAACATTAGTTCCGGGAGCGGATTACACTTATTATTTTGAGGCGCAAGATATTTATAATGGCGTGGCTACAGGAACGCCATTAACACCAATAGACGCGCCGGATGTTTCAAACAATTCCCCGACTTTGACTTGGACCGAAGAAGCCAATTATACGACTGATGGCCTTGATCCAGAAGTTAGCGGAAGAAGCACTAATTATGTGTTCCGTGTGAAATACACCGATTCTGACAATGACGCGCCTGCCACAGGACAACCTAAGTTATACATCCTTAAAGGCGGCACAACTGTCCAAATGTTAGAAATGAATTATATTTCAGGAGCAAGTAGCACAGGCGCGATTTACTCTACATCAACAGTATTGGCGACGCTTGGTACCGATTACTCTTATCATTTTACTGCCTATGATGTTTGGGGCGACACAGCTACGGGGATATCTACCGCCACTATTGATGCGCCGGATGTGGGTTTGTTTGATTTAGAAACTATTGATGGGGATGGAATAATTGCCGGTGATTTTAATTCATTAGCGGTTGATTCTCAGGGTAATATTCATATTGCCTACAGCGCTATTGATACGGCGATTTTTAGATATGTTAAATGGTCATCTCCAAGCGGGCCATGGAGTGATCCAGTTACTGTTGGAGCAGGCATGGGAAATGGTTCACAAATGTCTATTGCTCTTGATGCTAATGAATTACCAAACATTTCCTTATTGTATAATTCTTCTCTGTATTATGCTAAATGCACGGCACAGCCATGTGATAGTGATAAATGGACAATAAAACTTGTTGATGCGGGTTCAGCTACTACCGGTGAACGGAGTTCAATTGCTATTGATGGCGGAAATAATATCCATATTTCACATTTTGCAAGCGCAGGTATTGGACTTAAATATGCCAAATCAATAGACGGAGGTATTTCATGGTCCACAAAAACTTTGGTGGATGGTGATGGTGATCAGGGGCAATACTCATCTTTAGCTTTAGACGGGGCAGGCAACCCAAAAATTTCATATACGGGCATTGCCGCGACAAATTTGTCTTATATTGAGTCCGATGATGGAGGCGATTCATGGATGGCGCCGATTATAGTTGACGCAGATTATCCAATTGGAACATGGACCTCTTTAGCCTTAGATGGATCTGGTCATCCGCGAATTTCCTATTATGATCAGGATAATAAAAATCTAAAGTATGCCGAATATAATGGTTCTTCTTGGTCCAAAACTACTGTAGCGTATGGGGGAGCCGGCAGTACGGAGTTTTATACTTCCATTGTTTTAGATGGGGAAGGTAACCCTCATATTGCATACCGTTATAATTATGACTCCAATATTGAAACTAAGCTACATTATGCAGGATTTGATGGCGTTTTTTGGAGCACTTATACTCTGGATTCCAATGGTGATACGGGTAGATGTGAATCAATTGCAATGGCGCCGGATGGAGGACTTCACATATCCTACTTCGATTCCACCAATACCGATTTAAAAGCTGCTCACTGGGACAGCGCAGGATTTTCTTCTCCAATGGGAGGCAATTCAAGAAGTAAATCTCAAGCGCCATCGGGATTTGTTGCAAGCGGCAGTGACCATTATGAGATTACTTGGAGCTGGCAGGATAATTCTTCAAATGAATATGGCTTTGCGATATATGGCGCGACCTCGTCCGCCGGGCCTTTTGCGCTTGTGGCAGGGACAACTACAATAGTGGCAAATCAAACAACATATACCGAAACCGGCTTATCTATGGGCACAACTTATTTTAGATATGTTTCAGCCGTTAATGCCGGCGGTATTGTAACTTCCTCCGGCGCATTAATGATGACTCCGATAGTTAATTCGGCTCCAGCGCTTATATGGACAGGTGAGACAAATTACACCACAGATGGGATAAACCCTGTTGTTGCTCATGCAGGTTCAACTTTTGTTTACCGTGTTAAATATACTGATTTAAACAATGACGCGCCGGCTTCCGGTTATCCCAAGGTTCACATTAAAAAGAGCGGGGCTGAAATATCGGGCAGTCCTTTTGCGATGACTTTTGTTTCCTCAACGACATATGTTGCGGGGGCAATTTACACTTATTCCAAAGTGTTAAACTCTGACGGTACAGACTATACCTATTATTTTGAAGCGCAAGATGCTTTGTTAGCTACTGCCGTTGGTACGCCGACTTCTGAAATTAATAATCCGGATGTTACCAATGTTACGCCGACATTGTCTTGGACTGGTGAGTCCAATTATATAGCTGATGGCATAGAACCGGGTGTCGCCCATACAGGGTCCACTTTTATTTTCCGTATTAAATATACGGATAGTGATAATGACGCGCCGGCTCCGGGCTATCCCAATATTCATATCAAAAAAGGCGGTTCT
>JAKLQJ010000173.1 GCA_022013385.1 Elusimicrobiota bacterium | reverse complement strand
GGAAGTCGGACTTCGTTGTATTGTTAAAGCTATTTTGTCAGTCTATCTATAAAAACGCTGAAATGTTCAACTTTAGCCGTTGGATAGTGTTTTTTTAACCCTGTGTTTATTTGTATTAAACAAGATGTGGCGCCGGCAATTACGGTTTCAGCCTGCGCGCAAGCGATATTTTTTATTTTTCTGTGAAGTATTTTTTCAGAAAGTTGTTTTTGCGTAAAAGCGAAAGCTCCCGCTCCTCCGCAGCACCAATCACTCTCATTAAGCTCCACAAATTTGTCGCCTATGAGTTTTTTTAAAATATCTCTCGGTTCTTGTCTTATATTTTGTCCATGACATGCCCTGCAAGAGTCATGATATGTAACCTTTCCCAATTGCAATTCTTGGAGTTTTTCGGCGGAAATTTCTTTTACCCGAAATTTGGCCGCGAGCTCAAGAATGTCTTTTATGTTTTGAGCGAATTCTTTGGCTCTTAGCCGCCATTCTTTATCATTTGTAAAAAGTTGTTCATAAGTTTTCATAAAAGCGACGCAAGACGAACAGTCGCCCACTATAATAAAATCCCCGAATTTCTTTTTATACTTTTCAAAAAGAATAATATTTTTTTCGGCGAATTTTTTAGCGTCTTCAAGTTTGCCGTAATTATAGGCTATGAGCCCGCAACAGAAATTGTTCAGAAATATCCCCTTGCCGAGAAATCTTTTCAGTATGCTTATCGTTGAGAGCCCCACTTCGGGATAAATATAGTTTGGCCCGCATGGCGCGAAATAAGCCCATGCGGGTTTGGACTCTTCAACGCCGGTTTCAGAATTTAAGTCAGGATCTTTTTGCAGGTAATCCGTTAAAAATTTGAGCGGAGGATTATCAATAGCTTCCTGAGCTTCTTTTGCCTGAGGCATTCCTAAAATAGTGTAAATTCCGAGTTTGCCGGCAAGGAACGCTAAACCGATTTTTTTCATGAGAAATCCCAGTTTTATCCATAAAGCCAAAAATTGAGGTTTTTTTAGTAAAATTTTCATGCCGAATTTTACACCAAGATTATCAGAATAGTTTTTAATGCCTCGTCTAGCTTCAAGAACATGTTCGGGTGTTTGCACTTTAGCGTAACAAACAGACTGGCATGCTCCGCATAAAAGGCAAGTAAACACTGATTCGCGGGCATTTTCACGGTTTTTTATTTTTCCGGTCATAACCATTTTTATTATTTGATTGCGTCCGCGAGCCGAAATACTTTCTCTGCCGGTTAACATATAAGTCGGACAGACGGTTTCGCAATATCCGCAGCGATTGCATTGCGAAAGAGAATCATAAAGCTTTTTTTCGCCCAAATCGGTAATTAAGGTCGGAAGATGCCGGCAGGCGTCTTTATAACCGTAAAGATAATTATAATCGTAGAGATTGCCGATTTGTTCTTGAGGATAATCTGAAATAGATTCTATTTTTATAAATTCTTCTTTTGGGGTTTCCCAATCCAAATCGTCTTTATCTTTATCTGTATGATTATTGTTTTCCATATATAGTTTTATCGCTTACTGAATCGCAAAGCGCGATAAAATTATCAATCGCAAAAAATGCAAACTTATGCCTTCCATACTCCTTATCTCTTGCTTCTCATTTGTTTTTATTTTGCCCGTCAAGTTTAAAAAGTTCATTTTGTTTATGAAGTTTGTCGAGGGCGTATTCTTTAAAAGAAAATATATTTTCTTTTCCTATTTCCGACTCATTTTGGTTATCGCCATATAACCAAGAATTAAATAAATTTTTTGGGTCAAAAACATTTTTTAATCTTTTTTGATATTTTCCCGGTTTAAAATCAAAGAAAAACGGATTTTTTTCAACAGTATTCGGTTCTTTGGTTTTAATATCTTTTAAACGATTTTTAGAATCCAGTTTTATGGTCGCGTTTAAAATTATTCCATAAGCTCCCATAGAGCCTATAAAGAGTTTTACCACATCATAGCCCGCCACATTTTTTAATGTCTTTCCGCCGAATGAGTGAATTTCTCCGTTTGAGGTCATTATGTCTATGCCGAGAAGAATATCTTTAATGCCTTTAAAATGATTGGCCGCTATCAAACCCCCGAGCGTTCCCTTGTAATCTGGCAGGGCGGGATACAGTTTTGAAGCTTTTAATAATTCCTTTAGGCGGCTTATTTTTATTCCCGCCTCCGCTTTAACCGTGAAGTTTTCTCTATCAAGATCTATTATTTCAGATAGTTCGTCTAACTTTAGAATATTGCTTTTACTTTTTATATTTTTATTCAAATTGCTATTGCTTCCTATAATAATGCTTTCGACTCCTTCGCGGTATTTGCTTTTTACTTCATTTAAAAGATTGGTTAAAATTTTATTGTCCGGCGAATATTTTTTTGAAGATATCGTTTTTCTGCTGTCCAAAGAGACAGGAACTATTTTATCGGGATTAGAAAGATTTTCGGGGTCAAAACTTTTTTTAATCTTTTGAAAAAGTTCTAAAGTCGCGGTCGGATATAACCAGTTCATCGCCACTCGTTTTTCAATTCCGATACCGTGTTCCCCCGATATGGAACCGCCCAAATCTATGCATATCTTAAGTATTTCATAACCGGCTTTTTTCACAATTTTGACTTTCTTAATATCTCTTTCGTCAAAAATAATATTTGGATGTATATTTCCGTCCCCGGCATGGAAAAGAATACTTGCTTTCAGGTTATATTCGTTAATGACGGTTTTTATTTTTTTCAGAGCTTCGGGAAGTTTCGGACGGGGAACCACCCCGTCTTCAACCAAAACATTAGGAGCGAGCCGGGCCATAGCGGGATACGCGCCTTTTCTAATCGCCCACAGAGCTTCGCTTTCAGTTTCAGTGTTTGCAATGCGGAAAAAATTAGAAAAGCAATTATCGCAAATATGTTTTACTTGTTGAATTTCTTCTTCAAGCTTATTTTCATAGTCACAGTCCAATTCTATGATAAGCATAGCCTCGCTTTCCTCAGGATAAGGGCTCTTTATGATGTTTTTCGACGCGTCAACGCAGGTTTTATCCATTGCTTCAAGAGCTCTTGGCATTATGCCGGCTTCTATAATTTTAGTTGCCGCATTTATGGAATCTTCAATTGTAAGAAAAGCCGCCGTGCATGTTTTAATTATTTTAGGTTTTGGAATTATTTTGAGCCAAGCCTTTATTGCAATGCCCAATGTTCCTTCAGAGCCTATAAATAAGCTCATTAAATCGGGGCCGATATCATTCTCGCTTAAAGTTATTTCATCTCCCTCGGGTGTTATAATTTGAAGTTTAGCTATATTATTTGAGGTTACGCCGTATTTTAGGCATTGCGGGCCTCCGGCATTTTCGCCTATATTGCCGCCTATCGTGCATACCTTTTGACTTGAAGGATCCGGCGCGTAAAAATAACCGAATTTTTCAAGTTCCTTTTGAAGATTGATATTTACCGCTCCCGGTTCTACGACGGCAATATTATTTGTCGTATCAATTTGGTAGATTTTATTGAGGCGCGATAAGTTCAATATTACGCCGCTTTTAAGCGGGATTGTTCCTCCGGAAAGATTTGTTCCGGCAAGTCTTGGAAGAAAAGGGATGCGTGCTTGGTATAAGATTTTAATGACGGGAGCTATTTGATTGATATTGTCAAAACTTATGACCGCTTCGGGAATAGCTTTTGAAATGCCCGCGTCATAAGAATATGCCATTAATTCAATATCATCGGAGTAAATATTATTTTTCCCCGTTATGCCGGCTATTTTTTCTTCAACCGCGATGAATCGTTTTTTTTTGAACATAATTTAGTAAAAAGATATTAGAAGTCAGAAGTAAGACGCAAGAAATCAGAAACAGAAACAACTACAAGAAATTAAAACTTTTTCCAATTATTTGCAAGTGAAAAAAGCATTGTTCCAATTTCATCACAATTGCTTAATAATTTTGAATATTCTTCTTTAGTTAGATATTTACAATCTTTTGCAAAATCAAGCCACACTTTAGTTTCTTCGCAAGAACCAATGGCATCGGTAAGATGCTTTATAAACACATTTTCGTATCTTCTTTTTGCCCAACCTTCTGCAATATTTGCAGGAATGGTTCTGGAAGAACGGACTAGCTGATTTGTTAGTGAGTAAATTTCCTCTTTTGGGAATTTACCGCATGTTTTAAAAATTTCCATTGCCAAATTATACGATGCTTGATAAATTTTTAAATCTTTATAAGTTTTTATCATGTGCTTTCTGACTTCTGCCCTCTTGCTTCTTTTTTTTATTCCATTGGTTTTAATTTTGCCGTAAAATGAGTAAGCACTTTCGGCGCTTCCACTATTTCCAGTCCTTTTATATCTTTCTTGTTTTTAGCAATCTCTTTAAAAACTTCTATTACATAATCTATGTGGCTTTGCGTATACACTCTTCTGGGGATGGCAAGCCTCACAAGTTCTATATCAGCGGGCAGAAATTCTCCGTTCTTGTCTCTTTTGCCGAACATCAGAGCGCCTATTTCCACTGTTCTAATTCCGCCGACAAGATAAAGCTGGCAGGCTAAAGATTGAGCGGGAAAATTTTTCGCCTTTATATGAGGCAAGAATTTTTTTGCGTTTACATATACGCCGTGTCCGCCGGTGGGTTGTATTATCGGAACGCCGTTTTTAAGCAGTCCTTTACCGAGATATTCGGTGGAACTTATTCTATATTGCAGATATTTTTCATCCAAAATCTCTTTTAATCCTATCGCTATAGCTTCCAAATCTCTTCCCGCAAGTCCGCCATAAGTTCTAAAGCCTTCGGTTAGAACAAGTATTTGCCGCGCTTTTTCAGCCCAATCAGTATTATTCATGGCTATAAAACCGCCTATATTGGCAAAGGCGTCTTTTTTTGCGCTCATCATCGCTCCGTCGGCCGAGTCAAACATTTCTTTAACAATTTTTTTAATCGGCATTTTTGAAAATCCTTTTTCACGCAGTTTTATCAAATAAGCGTTTTCGGCAAAGCGCGCACAGTCAAGAAACATAGGTATATTGTATTTTCTGCAGACATTTTGAGCGGCTTTTAAATTTTCCATTGAAACGGGCTGTCCGCCGAGAGAATTATTGGTTATCGTCATTATGCAAAGAGGAATATTTGCCGCGCCCGTTTTCTTTATAAATTTTTCAAGGGCGTCAATATCCATATTCCCTTTAAACGGCGCAGGTTTATCAAAATCCAAACCTGATTTTACCGGCAAATCAATAGCTGTTGCGCCTGTGGATTCCACATTCGCTCTTGTGGTATCAAAATGGGAATTTGAAACGACATATTTTCCTTTTTCTCCTATTATAGACATCAATATTTTTTCAGCTGCCCTGCCTTGATGCACAGGTATGACTTCTTGATAACCTGTAAGATCTTTTATGGTATTTTCGAAATTATAGTAACTTCTTGCTCCAGCATAGGATTCATCGCCGGTCATAATGCCGCCCCACTGATTAGCGGACATTGCGCCCGTTCCGCTATCGGTTAAAAGGTCTATCATTATTTCGCTGGCCTTAAGATTGAATAAATTATAATGAGCTTGTTTAAGCATAATTTTGCGTTCTTCATTAGTGGTAAATCCCAGAGGTTCAACACTTTTTATTTTGAACGGTTCTATTATTGTTTTCCATTTCCACATAGTTGTTTCCTCCAAATAAAATGTGCTAGGCACATTTTAGTCACCAGTTGCCAGTCACCAGTCACCAGTTGCCAGTCACCAGTCACCAGTCACCAGTCACCAGTTGCCAGTCACCAGTTGCCAGTCACCAGTTACAAACAGGTCACCAGTTACAAACAGGTCACCAGTCACCAGTTTCCAAGTCATCAGTCACTGATTACTGGTTACCGATTACTGGTTACCGGTTTGCCTGTTGCTAATCACTCAATCTCTTTTCCGATCGGTTGCTTCTGACCTCTGTTT
>JAKLQJ010000172.1 GCA_022013385.1 Elusimicrobiota bacterium | reverse complement strand
TCTGCTCGCTGACGCTTTGAAAAAATATCCCGGCGAGATAAATCTTTACAAAGATTTGATTGATTTTTATACGCGTCAAAACAGAAGAAAAGAAGCGGAGGTTTTATGCGGGAAAGCGGCAAGCCTCATTGATATAAATGTCGGAAATATTGAGGACTATTTGCCGATTGGCGTGCAAGCGTTTCAATTCGGTTTATTGGATGAAGCTGGAAAGATTTTTAAAAAAGTGTCCGAGGCAAAACCATGGAGCGGATATATTGTAAATAATCTTGCTTCCGTATACCATGCCGAAAAAAATTATCATGAAGCGGAAAAGCATTATAAAATGGCGATAAAAAAACAGTCTTCAAACCCCGTTTATTACTATAATCTCGGTAATCTTTATTATGATATGAAAGAAAAAGACAAAGCGATTGCAAGTTATAAAAAAGCGCTGGGATTTGAAGAGTCTTATAGCGATGCGTGGTATAATCTCGGTTTTGTTCATAAGGAAAGCGGAAATTTTAAAGAAGCGGAACTTTGTTTTAGCAAAGTGAGAATTATTGAGAGTCGGAGATAATTGTTTTTGCGTATTTGTTCCGCTACGCGGAATGCGCGATGAGGCAAAGGGTTCGTTGTTCCACAAAATAGAGTGTGATATTTTCTGTAGGTTTTTGCGAAATTTAAACTGCAAGGAGAAGTGCGGCTCGGCATAGCCTTGTTCCTACTATCTGCTTATTATCCTTAAGAACAATTAAAAAATATATCCGTGGCGCTATAAAACTCCGCAAGTAGGCAGGAAAATCGAAAGTAGGTGGGGGGCTTGACAAGTCAAAATATTCTGCTATACTATAAGAGTAGAATTCAGATGCCAGAAGCCGGAGATCAGAAAAAACAAAAGAGTTTCTGATTTGTGGTGTTAAAGGTAACTGTTTTATGTCACGATAATAGCAAACTCGCCGCAAGGTGGGGGCGCAAAGCCAAGATTCCGCTATGCGGAAAGTCAGGTTGCCGAAGATAATATTAGGGTGTAGGGTAAAGGGTTTCCGCCACGACGACGGCGGACAAGTAGGGTAGAGAAACTCCTTATGCTATGCCAAGAGTAAACGGATTTTTTATATGCCGTTTCAGCTGTCTTCGGGATTAGATACCGCTAGAGAGAGCTGAGACGGCTTTTTTTTAGGCGTAAAGGACGCAGAGAAATGAAAATTGTGGAGGCTTGCCCGTTAAACATACCGCCCTCCTCAGTGGCGTTATAAACGCCAATTAAAGATTGGCGAGAATGTGGCGGGTTTTAGAGATACACGGGTGAAAGTTTTGTTACCCTCCAAACAAAGGAGACTTGAGATTTATATACGACTGAAAGGCATACGGCCTTTTACAATGGTATCATCTTTGATAGGGAGGTTTCATGGATTTTATTTGCTTTGGCAATCTTGCGAAAAATCTTTCTGTAACAATGTTTATATATTATAATATAGAACGGTCGCGCTTTACCTGTTATTTTTAAATAAAGCTATCTGCGCGAAGATATAATGTTTTTGTAAGAAAACCGAATAGTAAAAACCGGTGAACAGTAATCGGTAATCAGTAAACAGTAATCAGTAACCAGTAATCAGTAAACAGTGAACAGTAAACAGTAAACAGTGAACGGTGAACAGTAATCGGTAATCAGTAAACGGTGAACAGTAATCGGTAATCAGTAATCGGTAAACAGTGAACGGTAAACAGTAAATAGTGAACAGTAAACAGTAATCAGTAACCAGTAAATAGTAAACAGCGTAAGGTAAAGAGTTTTTATGAAGAAAACGGGAAACAAAAATTATGAATAATTTAGCGAAAAAAGAAAAAAAAGCTGTTAGGGAATTAATCGCCGAGCTTAAGAAAATGTATGAGGATAATTTGAGCAGGATAATTCTTTATGGTTCAAAAGCGCGCGGCGATGTTACTAAAAGTTCCGATATAGATATTATGATTGTGCTGAATAATTATAAGCGATGGGACAAAGAATTTGATAAAGTGCACGGAATTTTGCACAAAATAGACAAAAAATATGACTATGACTTGCTAATCTCAACAGTTATCAAAAAGCGTAGCGATGTTTTGTTCCAAAACAGTCCCTTATTGCTAAATGTAAGGAAAGAAGGTATTGACTTATGGATCAGGTAGAAATATTGATTAGAAAGGCAGAGGAAGATATAAAAGCGGTGGAAATGCTTCTGAAGCAAAAATTCTATCGTATCGCGGTTTCAAGAAGTTATTATGCGATGTTTTATATCGTTGAGGCGATTCTTTTAACGAAAAATTTAAGTTATTCAAGTCATAGGGCTGTTATCTCATTTTTCGGCAAAGAATTTATCAAGACAAAAATTTTTAATCCCAAATTCGGTTTTATTTTGAGAGATACATTTGATTTAAGACAAAACGGAGATTACGAATCATTGCCCGATATAAATAGCAATAAAGCAAAGAAAATTCTATCAGACGCTAAAGAATTTTTGAAAGCGGCGAAGAAATATCTTAAAAAAAAGCGATAGGCAATAGAGAGGACAAGCGGATGAGAACAGGTAAAATTTGGGTAAATAAAGCCAAATCATTCGAAGAGGCTGAAAGATTCAATGATGAATATTATTTGAATATGGCGCCTGAAGAAAGATTGAGCATAATGCAATTTTGCAGGGAGCAATACCATGTCAAAATCAAACATGAGAATAGAAAAAGATTTCGAAGAGTTGTTAGGATTATTCAACAGAAATAATGTGAAATACTGCATAGTGGGGGCTTACGCTGTAGGCGTGTATGTTATGCCGAGATATACGAAAGATATTGATATTTTTGTTGAAGCAAGCGGAAAAAACGCGGAAAAAATTGTAAAAGCTCTCAATGAATTCGGCATGGAAAGTTTGGGATTAACCAAGGAAGATTTTACAAGAAAGGAAAATATTATTCAGTTGGGACATGAGCCGGTAAGAATTGACATTATCATGGACATTGCGGATTGCGATTTTAAAAGAGTGTGGAAAGATAAAACAGCTATAATTTATGGCAAGGAAAAGGTTTATGTAATCGGACTGGATGATTTGATGAGGTCGAAAAAAGCGGCCGGCAGAAAAATAGATGAGGCTGATTTGGAAAAACTTTTGATGGCGAAGAGAATGGAAAAAGAGCGAAGGCGCGGAGAACAAGTAACCGGTAATCAGTAACCAGTAAACAGTGAACAGTCAACGGCAATCGGTAAACAGTAAGCGGTGAACAGTAATCAGTAAACTGGTGACCTGTTTGTAACCGGTAAGCAGTAATCGGTAACAGCGTAAGGTAAAGAATTTTTATGAGAAAAGCGGGAAACAAAAATTATACTGGAAATAACCAATACAACCCCGGGGGTTGTATTGGTTAATGAAGATTTTGGGTAAATGGTGGCTGACCCCATTTTCCATTTTCCCTAAAAAACGGCAGGTGCGGGAAAAGGTGTTTAAGGAGAGGTCTGGAAAATATGAACTGCGGCGGCATTAAAAAAACGAAAAAGGCGTCGGGCTTTGTCCTGGCGGCGCTCTTTTTGCTGGCCATGTTGCCGGCTGCCCTGCCCGCCATCGATTCGGACATTAACAAGGTCCTTTTTCCGCACCTGTTCGACGCGAAGGATAATCTTGCCTACCTTGAGAACGACCCTGAGAGCGGGTGGCGCGCCCTGGCCATACGCGATAGGGTAACCATGTCCCTCGCCGCGGCCGGGGTGCTGAAGAAGAACGGGCTCATAATCCCGATTTTGCCCACCGTGTATTCTCCGGAAGCGGCCGAGGATAAGAGGTACTACGACTATATTCTGAGAGACAGCGGCATAAAAAAGGGCGACAAGGTATTGGTGATAGGCTGCGGTTCCGGTTCGGATTCATGGGCGGCCTGGCTTAAGTCGAGCGCGCCCGTATACGCCATAGATATCAACCCTCTGGCCGTCGCCAATACGAGGGCCGTGGCTATGCTGGCCGGTTTCCCGCTGCATTCCCTGGTCGGGGATGTCAATAGTGTCTCATGGCCGAAAGGTTTCTCCGGTTTTGATTATCTGCTCTGGAATATGCCGTATCTGGAGACAGGGGGCACCTCTTCGCTTGAGGAAAATCTCTTCCATGACGCGGATAGGGGCGAGGTTCTCGATAAGTTTCTGGTTAAGATGCCCGGATTGCTCCGCCCCGGCGGAAAGGCCGTGCTCCTGAACACTTCCGATGCCGTGCGGCGGATGAGAGAGAAAAATGTGAATATCGAGGCCATTAAGACCGGGAATCCCGGGGTCTGGGTAGTTGTTTTTGAGAAAAAGAGGTAAAGAATAAAACGGGCGGAAAAGCGTGTGGCAAGGTATGAGAAAAACGGGAAATAAAAATTATACCGGTAATAACCGAATACACCTCCGAGGTGTATTCGGTGGTGTATTTGGTTTGGTTTGGTTTTTTGTGGAAAAAGAGGCAATATGAGTAAAGATAAAAAAATTTCGCCGATTGTCAGCGTAAAAAATATTCAAAGACAAATTTATTTTGTCAGAGGACAAAAAGTTATGCTGGATAAAGATTTGGCCAAACTTTATGGTGTTAAGCCCATCAGGCTAAGGGAACAAGTCAAAAGAAACAAAGAGCGGTTTCCTGAGGATTTTATGTTTCAACTTACGGATAAAGAAACGGATATAATGGTATCGCAAAATTCGATACCATCAAAAAAACATCTTGGAGGACATTTGCCGTATGTATTCACAGAATATGGAGCTGTTATGCTTGCTTCTATCTTAAATACTGCGGTTGCCGTACAAATGAGTATTTTTGTCGTTAGAGCGTTTGTGAAACTAAAAGAGATGTTGTTTTTACATAAAGAACTTGCTAAAAAATTGGGGGAATTGGAAAAAAGAGTAAACGGGAGTGAAATGGAAATAAGAACACTTTTTGAAGCTATAAGAGGGCTTATGGATTTGCCGGAAAAGAAAAAAAAGCGGATAGGGTTTGTGAATTTAAAGAGTTAATAAGCGGTTTTCGGCAAGTGGTAAGAGATTAAGAGAATAGATATTGAGAAAATAGAAATTGAGCGGAGCGCTTTGGATATGAGAAAAGCGGACGATAAAATCCATGCGGAAAATAACCGAGTACAACCGCGTAGGTTGTATTGGTTGGGTTTGGTATTTGGGAAAATGATTTCCGTTTTTCAAACAATCAAGAAACAAAGCAATGTCCCCTATACGCTTACATTTGGCGGTTGGCTAAAGAGCGGGGCAGGTTGTAACGAAAGCTGGTGACATATTTAAAGAGCCTTATGTCTTACGGAGCGGTTATGAATGCGCTAAAATTGGCGGAAAATACAATTAAAGCGGAATCGGAAAAAATGGGAATTAATGTTGTAAGTATTATTCTTTTCGGTTCAAGAGCTAAAAATCAAGCGCTGAAAGAAAGCGATTGGGATTTTTTGGTTATTGTTGACAAAACTTTAAATTTTCAAGAAATGAAAGCTCTAATTGCCAATATAAAATGGTGTTTGGCCGAATTGAAAATCCCAAACGATATAATAATTCGCTCCAAAAAAAAGTTTGAATATTACAAAAATATGATCGGCAATGTTTCTTTTTACGCCAATAAAGAAGGAAAATTTGTATGGACACGGAAATAAAAAAATGGATAGTGAAAGCGGTGAACAGTAATCAGTAAACTGGTGACCTGTTTGTAACCGGTGTTTGGTGTCTGGTGACTTGTGACTGGTGACCTGTTTGTAACCGGTAATCAGTAATGGCAAACAGTAAACGGTGAGAGGGTAAAAAATGTCGCGAAAATTAATGAACATTATTGTGAATAGGATTGTCGATGGTTATCATCCGGACAAAATCATATTATTCGGGTCTTACGCTTATGGTCGGCCCACCGAAGGCAGTGATATTGATTTGTTCATTATAAAAGATGATGATAGAAACAGAGTTGACAGATTTTGCGAGGTCATGAAAATTCTTAGAGATGTAAAAGGCGTTCCGATAGAGCCATTAATACTTACCAATGAGGAATTTGAAAGACGCCTAAACTTGGAAGATGATTTTATATTGGGAATAATCAATAAGGGAAAGGTCTTATATGAACGAGAACAATAAAATCAAAGCTGAAGAATGGTATGAAAAGGCAAAACATGATTTGAAAGTCGCCAAGGCAATTAGGCAATTAGGTAATTAGGCAATTAGGCAATTAGGTAATTAGGCAATTAGGTAATTAGGCAATTAGGCAATTAGGTAATTAGGCAATTAGGCAATTAGGTAATTAGGCAATTAGGTAATTAGGCAATTAGGTA
>JAKLQJ010000171.1 GCA_022013385.1 Elusimicrobiota bacterium | reverse complement strand
TGCCGCGCTGATCTACTTAGATTTGTTCTTACTGTCGCGCTGCCGCGCTGCCGAGCTGATCTACTTAGATTTGTTCTTACTGTCGCGCTGCCGCGCTGCCGAGCTGATCTACTTAGATTTGTTCTTACTGTTGCACTGCCGCGCTGCCGCGCTGCCGAGCTGATCTACTATCTTACCACTATAACCGTTCCTCTATATACCTTGAGCCCTATTACTATTTGATAGATATAAACCCCTCCTTTTGCTTTTTCCGATCCGCTATTTGGGTTCCATGACAATTCGGAAAACTCATCCGAACCTGAAACATCAGCGTCTTGCATTTTCGCGATCAGTCTGCCTTTTAAACTGTATATTTTGCCGCTTACAAATAAGTCCATCGGATTATGACATTGGAAAACAAAAGTATCATTTTTTCCGTCTTCATTCGGCGTTACAAACTTTGTCATTGCTTTTGAGCGTTCAATATTTATTGCAGCATTGCTTTGTTCTAAGCAGGTAACAATGCATGCAAACATTAAACTCAAAATAAATAAGCGCCCGTTCATAATGTGATTAAATTCTACTTTTCAGTTATGACTATTTTATTACGGAAATATTATTCTAAGCCCTTTTTACTGTTACTATTTTGTAATATTTTAGTCGCAAACAAAAATTATAATTAATACTATACTATGAGCGCTCTTAAACATACATTGCTATTTTTTATTACCGCGGCTTTAAATATTTTTATTACCGCGGATATCTATTGCGCGAGAACCGAAAGCGCGAGTTTCACAGATGTTAATGCGGGGATAGCGCAAGGCTTAAAATCTAATTTTTCTTCCACTTTTAAAAATTTATCATCCATTGAGATTGCGGCAGTCAGCACAAATACATCTTCTTCGTTTATGTCTCGCAGCGGATTGTTCGCCATTTATCCTCAGCCGGCTCCCATAAATGGTTTTGAGGCATTAACGATTTCAAGCCATAGCGTTTCCCTTGCATGGACGGCTGTTGATGCCGATTTTCACACAAAAACGGGAACAGTTTCTCGTTATTTGCTTAAATATTCTTCAATCGCCGCCATAGATAGCGATTTGGATTTTGCAAATGCCGCTCTTTATTCTCAGAATTGGATTCCTCTTGAAGTAGAAGCTAATGAAACCAAAATTGTTGAAGGATTTAATCCCGCCACGACCTATTATTTTGTTATTGAAGGCGTTAATGAGCATCTTATATGCGGCGAACGTTCAAATATCGCTTATGCCCTAGCTTTAGTCCCGCTTGCTCCGATGAATCTTCAGATAACGGCTTCGGGAAATTCTGTTTTGCTTAATTGGTTAAGTCCGGCGGGTTATGACAATAGGATTGGTTTTAACGACAGAGAACATCCGACTTATCCCTATGAAGTAATGGGTTATAGAGTGTATAGAGCAACGGATCCTGTTAACGGCGATTGGGGTTTTATAGCGGAAAGTTCTTCTTCAACTTTGAATTGGACGGATATCGCCGATGTCGATAAAGAATACTTTTATTATGTTAAGGCTTTCAATATGGCCGGCATTTCAATTCCGTCTTCAATCAGAGGCAATATCGCAAAAAATCTTTATTTTGTTTCTTCGGATAATACCAGCATGATTGAAATCCCAAATGAATCCGGCGCATTATTCGCGGGTGACGGCTTAGACCAATTGGATTTTTACACTGTTAATATAAGTTCTCGCCCCCAAGATATTGAGGGCAGGATTTTAAATTCTGTGGAATTTGCGGCATATAAGGGTGGTTTGGTAAAGGAAGAAGGTTTTAAACTTACAAATAAAGCGGCAATAACCATGTATTATAAAAAATTCGGCGGTGAAATAGTTCCGGCTGATATAAGCTCCGATTATAAGAAAATAAGTCTTTATTATTTTAATAATGCCAAGTGGCTGCAGTTATACGGCAATGTTGATGAAGAAAATCAAAGAATACAGCTTGAAACCGCTATGCTGGGAAAGTATCAGATAAGAGCGGTTGAACGGCTTGGCGCTTTCGTGGCCGATTTTTCCGGTTTATCAAATAGAATGCTTACTCCAAACGGAGACGGAAAAAATGATACTATGGTTTTTGTCTTTGACAATCCCAGACAAAGTGTCACTAAAGGAAAAATTTTTGATATAAAAGGGGCTTTTATAGCTGAGATGACGGAAGGAGAGATAGAAAATTCTCTTTCTTGGGACGCTAAGGCATCCGGAAATATTGTTCCCGGGGGAGTATATATTTATCAGCTTGAAAGTGAAGGACAGGTGTATAACGGAACGGTGGTGGTAATTCGTTAAAAAGAAAAAGGCGCATAGGCAACAAGGCAAAAATACCCCTGAGGTGGCTGCTTGTCCGCCAAAGCAGTAATGGAGGGCGGAACATCGTGGTTGCAACGCTTCAAGAGACTCCTCAGGGGTTGGCAACAAGGTAATAAGTAACGGCAAGGAAAGGCAACTGGCCTGTCCCGCCTTAATGGCGGGAATGGTCGTTCACATAGTTCACGACATCTGATGCCTGTCCCCAACGAAGTATGGGGGAACCAAAAGGTTCGCCTTGATATGCATCATGGCGCCATGGGTTTATCCCGTGGCGTGTTCCAAGGCATAGCCTCGTTGTTCGGTCGTTCACATAGTTTCCGACACTTGCCTGTCCCGCCTTAATGGCGGGAATGAGGCATAGCCTCGTTGTTCGTGTTTCAGCGGAAAACTTTGAACTTATTTGTCCGGAGGCAAGTTTATGAAAAATTTAAAAACCAGTCTTCTTTCACTTTTGATATTCATTTTTTGTCCCCTTATTGCTAATGCTATCATCGGACAGACGATAAGCTATCAAGGATTTTTAATAGGGAAATCCGATAATTTGCCCGTAAATACGGCTCAAGATATAAATTTCGTCTTTTATAATGTTGAAACAGGCGGAACTTCCATATATGGTGAATCGCGCTGTAATGTGGGAGTATTAAACGGAAGATATGAAGTTGAAATAGGATCCGTAACATCCGGCGGCATACCGGATACCCTTTTTATCAATAATCCTAATATATGGCTTGAAGTGCAAATTGATCCCGACAATGATTGCTCGGGAACCTATGAACCGCTTCAACCGAGAATAAAAATGCAAGCCGCGCCTTATGCTTTTAATTCTCTTTACGCTTCAACGGCATCAGCCGCGACAACTGTTTTCAAAATGGATATCATAGAAACTTTAGATAATACCACTTACGGCGCGGTGACTATTTCAAGCAATCTTTTTGTGCAGGGCGGCATTTCAGTCGGAGCTATTTCACCGGGACAAAAACTTGCTGTTAACGGCATTGTTGAAAGCAGTATCGGAGGTTTTAGATTCCCCGACGGCACTATGCAAATAACAGCCGCAGGCGAAACAAAATGGGGAGTAAAAGTTAGAGGCGATGAAGAAGATCTTTATACTCTAATCGGTGTCGGAAATGTGGGTGTGGGCTCCGGTGAATATCCTTTGGCTAAGCTTCATGTTTCAAGCGGGGCAGGGGAGAGTGGAAATATTTTTATGGTTTCCACAGGCACTGCGGGATCCGATACCGATATATTCAGAGTCACCGGCGAATCCAAAGTTTATGCCGATTACTTTTACGGTTATTTAACGGGAGCGGCTTCAAAAAATATTTTAAAAACCGGCGGCGCAATGACGGGCAATTTGACAATTTTAGGATCAAGTCTGACCATAATAAACTCCGATACTTCGGTGATGAATTCAATTGAAATAACCACAGACACTTCAAAAAGCGCGTATCATTTTGTGGTTTCAACTTCAGGCTATGTTGGCATAGGCCTGAATAATCCGCAGTATCCGCTTCACATAGTGTCATCTCAGGGCGCTGCCGGAACGCTTCTGTTAATTTCGACAGGAACAAGCAATGTTTTTGAAGTTAAGGGAAACGGCGATGTGGTGGGCGGAAAATTTTATGGCGACGGCTCAGCGCTTACCGATGTCATTTCCTCCGATATCAGCAAAGTTTTTAAAACCGGCGACACAATGACCGGACAATTAACGATTTTTGGCTCAAGTCTTACCGTAACGGGCGGGATATATTCTGTTTCAAGTATTACTGCCGACGGCGGAATTTTTGGTTCAAGTTTAACTGTGGAAGTGGCAAATATAATTTCCTTAACCGCTTCAAGCGGAACATTTAAAACATGGGGCGCGAATCAATATAGTCTTGAGACCACCTCCGGAATTTTGGTTAATACCGGAATAATAAATGCCCCTTATTTTGTCGGTGACGGCTCCTTGCTTAGTAATGTTTTGGGAATTGATAGCACTAAACTTCTTAAAGCCGGCGACACAATGACAGGCAAACTGGCAATTGTAGCCGATGGGGCGGAACTTTATTCTTTGACAGTTGCAACCGCGCCAATTGTGAATGATTATTCTTTAGTGATTACGACTCAAGGCAATATAGGCATTCAAATCGTAAATCCCGCAGCGCCGTTGGATGTTCATGAACAGATTAAAATATCAAGAACTAATACTACTGATTTTGGCAATTCAATTATGCACTTATATCCGAATATGGGAAATGGGTATATCAGATGGTCTGATAAAATTTTATTGGGAAGCGGCGGTGAAAATATTGGCGTATTGGGCTCCATTTCAGCTTCAGCCGGGCCAACATGGGATCTCGCTTATAGGGCCGCAGCCTCAAACATGTCTACCGGAGTTGAAGTTTTTAGGATTAAATCCAATTTAACGGGCAATGAATGGAAATTCGGTATTGGCACAGAGAATCCTGTTGAAAAATTTCATATTAATGCCAATACGCTTATAGGAGCGGATTTAAATTCGTCGGTGCTTTATATAAGCACTACTAATGCCGGCGTAGGCATAGCCACAACCACTATTTCCCATAAATTAACGGTTAACGGCGGAATCGCCGCTTCCAGTATAACGGCAAGCGCGGGTTTTTACGGAGATTTTAATGGCGTGCTGAACACATCTTCCATAACCATTCCCGGAAATATTGGTATAGGCGCGAATGATAAACTTGCTAAACTTGAAATCAGAGAAAATGGGAATGAGACATATACCATGCTTGTCGGAACAAATCCCGCAGGAGGATTGGGAAATAAGTATGACATGGTTGTGACCACTCAGGGAATGGTCGGTATAGGTATTGACAGTCCCGGACAAACTCTGCATATTAAAGGAGCGATGAGAATAGATAACGATGAGGCTTTGTCTTCGTATGTTCATTTGCGACCAGAAGGAGGCGATGCGTATATATATTGGGACGGAATCGCAATTCCAACTAAGGGAATTTTGGGTATTCCCGGCAACACGAGAGAACTTATATATAGAGCGGCAAGTTCAAATCTCACAAGCGGCGGAGTGGAAGTTTTTAGAATAAAGGAAGACGGAAGATTTGGGATAGGAACAAACGCGCCTAATTATCGTTTGCATATATCAAGCGGTTCGGGTGAAACCGGTAATATTCTGGTGGTTTCAACGGGAACAACCAATCTTTTTAGAGTGACGGGAGAATCAAAAGTATATGCCGATTATTTTTATGGAAACGGTTCTAATTTAACAGGCATTATTACCGAATCCGGCGGCGCTATAATCGGCGACGCCTTTTCCGTCGGGACTTCAACTTTTGTGGTTAATTCGGGAAAAGTCGGAATAGGAATAGTCGCGCCGTCAAAAGAATTGCAAACTATTGGCGAGATAAGAGTATCCACATCGGCGACATCCACGGCTCATTTAAATATGGCAGGCGCTGTGGACAGCTTGCCTATAACGGGATATGATGAAGGCGTAATGATTTATTTAACTACGGACCATACTTTATATATATCGACGGAAACCGTAACAACAGCTACATCATGGAAGGCTGTTTGGTAAAAAACACCCCGTAGATTTCAAGGCTATGCCGGGTGCCGTAATAGAAGCTATGCTTATCAGACGGCCATTGCCCGTGTCCCGCCATAGGCGGAATAATCCACTGGAAAGTATTGGGTAGCGAGGTAAAAAATCCGCATAACTTAACCCCCCATAGATTTCAAGGCTATGCTGGGTGCCGTATCAAGGGGCTATGCCCATCAGACGGCCATTCCCCGTGTCCGCCATAGGCGGAATAATCACGGGAAATAATACAAGCCTATGGCAGTGCCGTATCAGAGGCTATGCCTATCGGGCGGCGCAATCTAAGCACGGGGGGTAAAAAACACGCAAGTGTTTTTTAAAAATGTTATAATAGTTTGTGTTCTTCAGGGCGGGGCGAAATTCCCCACCGGCGGTGATCCGAGAGGTAAGTCCGCGAGTCTCCACACTTACTTGTAATAAACATAAGTTTGCGAGCAAGTGTGAGGACAGGATTTGGTGTGATTCCAAAGCCGACAGTGTTGCGCCGAAAGGCGCTAAGTCTGGATAGAAGAAGAATAAATCCCGTTAGATACATGGGCTTATGACTTATATGTAAGCTGTAGTATAAAGAATGTCCCGCCTATGGCGGGACTAGCTCTAACGGGGTAAATAGTTTAAAGATTTATATTTCTTAACTCTTTATGCTAATTTCTATAGTTAATGCCCTGAAGGAAGCAACTTCAGGGTTTTTTTATTTTAATTTGCTTGGCAAATTAAAATAATCCTCCGAAGCTATGGCATCAAATACGCCGAATAGGCGTGGATTTTTTGATGACATGCTTAGCGTAG
>JAKLQJ010000019.1 GCA_022013385.1 Elusimicrobiota bacterium | reverse complement strand
CATAAGTGAATTGTCTAATTCGCCGCAGGGAGTAACGGCCTCTACTCCCGCTGGAAAGTATTCAATAACAAAGTCGGACGGTGATAATCAGATAGTAGTTGTAAATACTTACAGCGAACCTATGACAAGCCTTGTTAATATTTTCGAAACCACAAATCCCGCATCAGATATAGGAATAAATTTCACAATATCAACATTCCCTGCCGGCGCGACAGGGTGGGAATTAACCTTATTAAGCACGAACACAAATAGCGATGGTTTAGCCGGAACACAGCTTAAGCTCGGCAATATCCCCGCTGAATATGGCGTAACAGCTACATGTAACAGCTGTGAGGCTTCCGCAAGTTCTGTTACATTCACTTGTTGCGGGAAATTAAAGAATGATGATTTTAAGCAAAGTGACACAAGGTGGGCGACACATCCTTATAATACGCAAACCCCGACTTATACAAAAACAATTGGCAGAGCCGGATGCGCATTATCCGCACTTGCCACGCTTGTTAATTATTATTCCGAGACATTTCCAGAATTAAATATATCAATGACAAACCCAAAAATATTGAATGATATTGCTGAATATTATGCGCTTCCTAAAAGATTTAATAAAAACCATGATCTCAATTTTTTAATTATTGAATCCACCAATGTTTCAAATGGAAAAATTAATTTTATTAAAGATTCCCCATATACGGTGTCAAAATATACAATGGCGGGATTGCGTAATTTAATAGATAGTGATTTAAAAGAAAATCTTCCTGTAATTGCCGTAGTAAGGCGGGAAAATAAAAATAAAACAAAAGTGTGGAAACATTTTATTTTGATTATCGGCAAATGCGGCAATGAGTATATTATTTCAGACCCCGGAAATCTTATAGGAAAAACTTTCACGCCGGAAAAAACCATAACAATTACGAAAGACAAATCTACCGCGGGTCCGCTGATAGATATTAGGAGATTTAAAAAGAAGTAAAGGAGCCTTTTTCTATGAAAACCGTATTTTGTTTTATATTTGTGTTCAATTTGTTTACAGCATCTGTTTTCGCTGGAACTAGGGATGATAGCTATTTAGGTATACGAGCTTATTCAAATAGCGAAGTTTTGCAAATACACATGATAGTTACGGATCCACTTGGCAGAAAAAATGGATATACATTGTTACCATTTCCACATGATATATATGAATTTCAGGGAGGTTACGCAGAAGAGTTTCCGATGGGAGATGAAGTAGCATTAGAGCCAGCTGGTTATGCGTCAATTTCATTTAATCATGGCCCTGTTACAAAAGGTACATATACAATAACATTCTGTGGTATATCGGATACACCAGTTTTTTACGAAATGGAAACTCATGATTCAGATAATGTGTTTAATATGCCAGATGGAAAATTATATACATTTGATGGATACATAAGTAGCGGTTCTGTTGTAGAATACAAGACTTACCTTGACCCCACGCCCGGCGCGCCTGCTCCGACAATAATAAAAGAAGTAACTTTTCAATTATTGCGTGATGATGTAAATGTGGCGTATAAACTAAATCAAATAGGCGATGATAAGTTTGTTGATAGCTTGACGAGAATGATAAATCTTGCCGAGAAACTATCTATAAAATGCGATAAGCCTAAAGGTCATGATAAAGGGCATAATAAGAAAGAAACCTGCAAACCCGCCATTGCTATTTTAAAT
>JAKLQJ010000170.1 GCA_022013385.1 Elusimicrobiota bacterium | reverse complement strand
AAAGAATTGGGATGAATTGCCACTTCAAAACCATGTGTATAATTTAATTGCCCCATAGCTTTTAACCGTTTCGCCATTCTTTCCGCATAACAATTCAAACAACCGGCGCTGATTTTAGTACAGCCCGTTACAGGATTCCACGAAGATTCCGTCCATTCAATTTTTGTTTTTTTCATTTTTAATTTTTTCAAAGATAGCCCGTAAAATTTATAAACCGTTTTATTTCACAAATCCTATTTTCTTTTTTGGGTTTTCAGGGTGTTCCATTAATTGATGAATAGCTTCAAATATTATTCTAATTTCTTCGTCATTTTTTTCAACTTTATTTTCAAGCTGGTTTAATTTTTCGGCAAGCCGCTTATTTGTAAGTAAAATTTCTCTTAATTTAACAAAAGCTCTCATAATAACTACATTAACCTGAATTGCCCTATCGCTTTTTAAAACGCTTGAAAGCATGGCAACCCCTTGTTCGGTAAAAACATACGGGGTATTTTTTGTAAATTTAAGTTTATTGAGGTGGTCACAATTTGTGACCACCTCATCTTTTTCATATTATCCGCCTCTCATATTTCAACAATGTTCCATACGCCTTTTTATAATATTAAAGAAACAAAGCAGCGTCCCGTATCCTAAAAATGTAGTGCTAACTTTTGGCGTTTCAAACAACAAAACGCTTAAAAAACAAGTGTTTTTTTATTTTAACTGCGGAAGTTGGGTTAAACATTCACTAAAATTATTTGTCTTACTTTTTAAATTTCAAAAAGGAACTTCATCATATTCTGTTTCAATATCATTCATTTCCGAACATGAAACATCCTCATCAGAAAAAAGATTTAACGATTGTGAAATATTTTCAATAAATGTGGGTTTAAAATGCAAATTCTGTTCCGATAAAATTTTGGCATTTATTATCTTGTTTTCTCCAATATCATTTTCCATATTACTATAAGTGGCAAAATTTTTCCGCATATAGGTTTCAAAATTTTTACCGAAGTATCCATACTTTTTCTGAATATTAAAAGTAAATTCTTTTTCATCAAAATTCATTTGAGTTTCTTTAAATTGAAAAATTTCGGCAAAATTTATATTTTTATTTGTGTTTGCATCTCCATCAAAGAGACAAAAACATTCATATCCATAGGCATTAAATAATCTAAAATTTCTAAGTATTTGGTTTTTGCCTCTGCAATTGATGATTTCCACTCCATTTTTTATCAAATCAACCCCACAATTTTTAAAATAATTCGGAAGTGCAAAAAACTCCGTTTCACCTTCTACAAGGAGAATCTTTTGCGCAAAAAAACCGCGCAATTGATCATAAAATGTTTTGGTTTTATAAAATTCAAGCACATTATTTTCCTTAGCCTTAGTTGCACCTGTTTTATTACACGCGACGGATAAAGACTCCGCTGTATGCTGTTCTATTTTAGTCACATCTTCTTGTTTATAGACTTTTACAAACCCTTCTACATTTTCAATATTAAGAAATTCAGGGGAATGCGTGGTTATAATGACTTGTATTCCACTTTTGGAAATGGCATCAATATTTTTCGATAGCCATCGTTGCGCAAGTGGATGCAAATGTGCCTCCGGTTCCTCAATACCTAATATAAAATTTTCGCCCTTAAATGTTTCCGCATATGCCTTAACAAAAGACATTAACAATATTTGCTGTTCTCCCGTTCCAAACTCATTGAAAGAACGAACATTTTGACCGTCTTTGGCAATAATTTTCAATGAATGAAAATAATTATTTGGATCATATGCGGAAAGATCAATTTCAAGTTTATGTTCAAAGCCATCAATATTACTTGCAAAAGCTTTGTGCAATTTTTCATAAAAGTTTTTATATTCAGGCACACTATCAAATACATTTTTTATATTCTCAAAGCATTTATCTAACTTGTCTTTAACTTTCTGTTTCATTGCCGCATGCATTTTATTGGACATTTTACTTAAAAGACTATATTGACTAAAATAGCTTAGTTGTCGTGTTATATCGCGAGTCGCATCAACCATAATGATTTGACACTTTTCTCTATCTTCATTGCTTAAATAAATTTTTTTAAAACGGGCCGTCTTTGGATAATGAAAAAAATTTTCTTTTTTACCCTCATTTTTCTCATTTGTTGAGAAGCAAATCGTTTTAGTTGGCTGATTGTGGTATGAATTTCCGTGATAGATATCCTCATCAAAAGAAGCCTCAAAGAAAATATTGGGGTATTTTTCCTTATCTCTCAAATAATAATCACTATCTTTAAAATCATAGTAAGAGGCAAACCGCTCACCTAAAAAACATTCCAACGCTTTCAGTATATTTGATTTACCTACATTGTTTGGCCCAAAAAGAATAACTGGTTTGTTTTCTGGAAATTTAATTGTTATTTCTTCTATAGATCGGAATTTTTTAATAGTAAATTCTTTAAGTCGCATGGTTTTTCTCTTTACTAAAATTATCTATTTTACAGTTTATTTTCCACTATCCTTATTTCTTCATCGGTTAAATTGTAAAGTTTATATACCATTTGGTCTATTTGGGTTTCCAAATCTGATGTGTCTGCGTCGGGATTTTTGGATTTTAGAGCAAGAATTTTATCAACAATTTTAATGAAAGGCTTTTGGTGTGATTCTTTTGGTATTGGAATATTTTCAAGCTGATTAATTTTTATATGAAGACCTGCCGGAAAATTCATTTTAAACCATTTATTTATCAGTTTCGCATTTAGAAGAGCTAAAATAAATTTCAAATCAAATTGTCTTAATTCGTAAATAATCGTAACAGTATCAGAAGTTAAATGGTTTTCTGTATCAAGGGTAGCTTGAATTGTTTCTGCTACATCTTTAATCAAAATTTTTGACTTTAAAAAATGTTCAGATTTTCGCGGGCCTGCGCCCATTTTTTGATTCATTAAATCCGGTTTGTACCATATCCATTTGCCATTAAAAATACTGAAGTACTTTCCGATGTCTTTACCCCTAAGCAATTTATAACTATTATCATCTTTTTTTGAGTCCAAAATAAATCTCTTGTCATCAGCAGTTTTTATTCCAAGAGAAAATTTTGCTATTTCTCCCAGTTTAACATGAGGTATACGAATTACAAATTGTTTATCGAAAGTAAAGCCGTATGATACTTGACTCTTAACAAATTTATAACTCAATTCATAATTAATCTTTTGGAATTTTTTTCCGTCAAATTGTAATAATTCAATTGAATTGTTTAGTGTTTTTGCCTTTGTAAGAATAATAATGATAACAGTGACTGTGGCATTTTCAAAAACTCCAGGCGGACATTTAACCAATTTTTCAACCCGTGTTTCATTGATAAGAAATTCCCGAAATTTAGAAAAACTATCCGTGCCCAACCAACTGTTTGAAAAGATATAAACTAATTTCCCCTTTTCTTTTAGAATTTCCATTCCTTTTTCCACAAAAAATGCATAAAGGTCAGTTTTATTTTTTGCAACAGAGAATTTTTTTACCAATTGGTTACGAAGGTTTTTATCCTTGATGTTAAAAATGTTTATATACGGCGGATTAGCTATTACTATGTCAAATCCTTCTTTCATTCCGAACATCCATTCTGGGTCAAACCATTCGGCGCTTTTGTTTGAATTATACGGGTTCCAATTAACTATCTTTTCTGTGTTTTTTGAGAGGTTTCCGAATTGTTTAAATGCTTTCCCAAGTTCTTCTCTTGTTTCTTTATCGCGTTTTTTGAGCTTTTCTTTTTCTTTAACATTGCTTGCGCTGAAATAAGAATCTCTGATTGATTTTAATTTTCCTTCCAATTCTAAAATTTTGGGCATTGGGAGCAAGTCTTCTTGTTCCAGTCCGATCAAGGTGTTTGCAGAGACGAATTTTGTTTCAAGATTGGGCAAGGGCTGAATTCCAAAATTATTGTCTTTATCTTTATTAACCTTTTCATCCACAAGTAATGAAATGAAAAATCTTAAGCGCGCTATATGTATGGCTATCGGCTGGATGTCCACGCCGTATATGCAGTTTTGAATCAGATATAATTTTCTGCCGTAGTTAAGTTCATTTTCATTAAAATTGATTTCCACTTTATCAATCAGGTCTTTTTTTAGAACGGTATCGGGAATATTTTTATTGATAGCGTCAATTTGCCGCTGTTTCCATTTTTCATTATGCGGGTCCAGCTCGGATAATAAAAAAACCAATCTCTGCAATACCCCCATGGGGAATGCTCCGGAACCTACAGCGGGGTCCAAGATTTTCAAATTATTTATGGCTTCTATTAAGGTGTCGGTTTCTTGTTCTGAAAACGGATTTTTCAATGTGTCATGGGAAAATAATTTTTCCAAGTTTTCGGTTAAATTCGGCGACCGGAGTTTTGTTTTAAAATATTCTTTGAGGCTTTCATCCACCATATATTCAACTATGGGGCGCGGGGTGTAATAACTGCCGGTGGATTTTCTGGCTGTGGTGGATGTTTCGGGGTTATAGCTTGCGAGAAGGTTTTCAAATATTCTGCCGAGCATTTCGGGGTCAATTGCTATTTCCACATCAATCGGCGTGCTTTCATCAACTGTGAAATTATATGTTTCAAGCAAGTTTATAATTCCGTGGGTGGTATATTTTTTGTTCTTGGTCCCATAATCTTTATTTAAATCAACTTCAATCTCATTTGAAAAAAATAAGAAATTAGGCGCATGGGGCTGTTTTTTGGTGTCATCGGAAAAGCCGTCTATTCTGATTTCATTTTTGGTGTCATTGGATTCATCGTCTTTTCTTTTATCAAGGCATTCAAAAAGTCCGCCGTTTAAAAACGGTATGTCTTCAAAAATCGCAAGCATTTCGGCGGGGTTTTTGAAAAGGTTATGATAGCGATAATAATTATGCTTCATATAATCTTTGTTTAAATATCCTTTGTATCTTTCTTCCCTGCGAAATTCTCTGTTTTCTATCGGTGTATTTAAGGTGGCGAAAAAAAGATTTTGAAGTATCGCCTTATAGTAAGTATCTTTGCCGGGCGATGCGTCTTTTAAAATCTCTTTGATTTTTGCCTCATTGAATAAATCGTCTGAGATAAGCCCTTTCTGTTTCATGAACCAAATAAAAATTATTCTGGTTATAAAGCGGATTAAGGCTATGTTTTTGCCATTGGTTTCTTTTTCGGCGGCTTCGGGGAATTCGGTATTTTTTAATGCCCAAAAATACCAGTTTGAAAGTTCGCTGAAGAATTTTTTTGTTACCACTTCAATTGAAAATCTTTCTTGCAGGTCTTTGAAATCTTTTACTTTGGTTTTGGCTAAATATTGCTCGGGCGTGTGGGTCTTGGCTTCGGGGCCGAGGAAAAAGGAATATCTTCTGGGATTTGAATACTCTTTTTTTATTTTTTTGCCTTCGGCTTTAAAATCTATGGTTACCAATGAAAATCTGTAATTTTTTGAATTCGGTGATGTGAAAATAACCAGCGCTCTTTTGGCGTCATATTCTCTCATTAGGCGGAAGATTTCTTTTGATAGGGTTACTCGCGGGTCGTTTTCACAATTATGCTTGGCTTCATAAACGATCAATTCAAGTTCGCGGGAATAGCCCAATTGGGATAGTTTTTTGATTTTATTAAGGTTCTCCGGAATTTTTAAGTTATCATCTATTTTTATTTGATAATCTTCCGGCAGGAATTTATCCCGCAAAAAATCATTAAAAATTTCTCTATTATATTCTGCATTGAATTGCATAATTGTTTTTAATTTTATCAAACTCAAAATCGCTTACTTTATCTAACCTATACAACCCCGCGGGATTCCTTCGGCAACCCACGGGGTTTTACATCAAACCGAATCCCACTTCGGAAGTGGGATTGTGGGATTTTACTTGGTAAATAGAGTTGCGCTGTAATCAATTTTTAATCTTTCCAACCCGTATTTTTCGAACTCTTCAAAATATTTTTTCTCTTCTTCATCGTTTTTTTTCCATCTTTCTTCCCGAACAAGTTCCATAAATTCGTTCTCTCTGCCCTTATATTTTAAGGCGATATCTCTTCTTCCCAATCGCAATATCAATTCTTCCCAAAATGTATCGTCATTGTATTCATCTATAAATTCCCCCATTTTTTCCGCAAATTCATCGGAAGGAAAATATTGCTTTGATTCTTTGTCATATTCAACCAGATTTTTGAAATCCGACGGCGCTTGTGAAAAGATTTTATCTTCTATCTCTTCATACTCTTTTATAAGTTTGTTCCTGTCCTTAGTGGCGTTTATAACCCAATTGCCGCAATATACCAATTCCATAAGTTTTATATAGTCTCTTTCTTTAAGTTTAACTTTTATCATGGCATCTCCTTTAACCCCGATTATAAGTTTTTATTTTCGCGCCGCTTTATTACTTTCCAATATCCGCCTTTGTCGGGGCCTATGCGATGAAGCAAGCCTTCATCTTTAAGTTTTTTTAAATTCCACTCTATTCCTCTTCTTCCAAGTCCTGTCGCAGTTTCAAGTTGAATTTGCGTGATTCGCGGATTTTTTCTTATCAATGATAATATTTTCTCCACAGTTTTCTCCACAGTTTTCTCCACAGTTTTCCCCTTACCTTTTCGCGCGGGTTCTTTGACCTGTTTTAGGCGAGCGAATTCAATGAAAAAGAAGTTATCGCTGGAAATTTTAGGAAACGGAAGATCGGCCTTTTCCATGGCTTCGCGAATACGCTTAAATCCCGAACCCATGCGCTCAACCCGATGCATGCGGGCAAATATGTCCGCGATCAATTCATTGCGCCTGACTGAAAGAACTCCAAATTTATCATAGCTCATTCCCATTGGGAAGCCGCCGGGATTTTGTATAACCACGCGGTCTTCATGAACTTCAACCATAATGCTTGTTCCGCGCATGCTGTAATCGCGGTGTATGAGGGCGTTTGCCATCGCTTCGCGCAAAGCTTCAAGAGGGATTTCATAAAAATCTTTGCGGTCCATGCCTTTGATTTCCGTTCTGACGCTTAAATGCCTTTTCAAAAAAACCATTGCCTCTTGATATTGCGTCCACAGATCGTCTTGAATGTCCTTGCGATCAATGATATCAACGCGGTCTGTTCCTTTGAAAGAAGCGAGAATAGTTTCGCATTTGCAATATTGGAAGCTATGCTTCATAAAGTGTCGGTAGCTACGCGAACGACCAGAATATGGCGCCTCGGCTCTTGCGCGAAGAAAAGCGCTCCCGCGTTTTTTATGCCGTTCTTCGCGGAAAGATTAAGGCTGGCGAGAACATCGCGAGGATTTATTTTATCAATGGCAATGCCGGATTCTTTAAAAAAAGTTTTTATTTTATCTTTGGAAATATCGTTCCATGAGATCTTATCGTTAATCATTTCTTCATAGGAAATCGCGTAAGCGTTTTTAAACAAAAGGCCGACTTCATCGCGCGTCATTTTTTGAGTTACCGCGTCTATTCTGCGAAAATATCCCGATGAACAGCTATACGGCTTTTCTTCGCCTTCGCCGATTTCAATGACTACGGCATTATCAATCTGAGAAATCTTTTTGACGGATATTTGCGGCTCGCAATTTCTCGCTATGCCCGATATTTCCGCTTTCATTTTATTGGTTAATTGTTCGCCTGTGATTTTGCCGCTGTCGTTTACGCCGAGAATTATAAAGCCGCCTTTGGTATTGGACATGGCCACAATGGCGCGGTCGATTTTTGGCGTGTATTTTTCTTTAAATTCAACGGAAAGGCCTTCGCCTTCCGCTATTATGAGTTTAAGTCTTTTGCTATTCATAAATCCAACCTACACAACTTGAACACTATTGGGTGTCTCCCGCCTATGGCGCCGCGATGCGGGAGACTTTTTATTCAGCCTATAC
Organism: Elusimicrobiota bacterium; assembly: GCA_022013385.1. Lineage (GTDB taxonomy): Bacteria > Elusimicrobiota > Elusimicrobia > Elusimicrobiales > UBA9959 > JAKLQJ01. Next base: position 4,220 of record JAKLQJ010000170.1, on the reverse strand, counting down.
AATCACCGGGGTTTTACATCAAACCGAATCCCACTTCGGAAGTGGGATTTTATCATGGTTTTTTTATTTCTCGCGGTAAAAATTTACGCTCTCTTTTCAATTCTGTCATCAATTCTTCTTTCGTAGGGAGATATAATTTATATTTTGAGGCGAATATATGTTTATTTTCCTTTGAAAGAGTATAGCGGACAACAGCGTCTTTTTTATCCTCGCACAAAATCAAACCGACTGTCGGATTATCGTCGAATTGTTTTAATTCCCTGTCATAAAAATTAACATACATCTGCATTTGGCCAATATCTTGATGAGCAAGTTTTCCTATTTTCAGATCTATAAGGACATAGCATTTTAGAATAACATTATAAAATACGAGGTCTATGTAAAAATGGTCTCCTTCCAAAGATATTCGTTTTTGGCGGGCAACGAAAGTAAATCCCTTGCCCAATTCGAGCAGAAATTTTGAAAGATTATCAATCAAAGCCTGTTCAAGATGGCTTTCATAGAGTTTGCTTTGCGGAGAAAAACCGGTAAATTCAAGAATATAAGGATCTTTTATCATATCTTCATGCGTTTTTAATTCCTGTCCTTTACGAGCTAATTTCATAAGGCCTCTTTTATCTTTACTCAATGAAAGCCGTTCAAAAAGAAGCGAACCTTTCTGCCGTTCAAGCTCGCGCGCTGACCAATTATTTTTAATGCATTCTATTTCATAAAATGAGCGAGCCTTTGGATTATCTGTTCTCATTAAAATGCGGTAATGCGTCCAGCTTAATTCGTGACGCAATGCGTCACATTTTGGATAGGCAAGATAAAATTGCCTTATATTGCGCAAATTTGACTCATCAAAACCATGTCCAAAATCAATTGTAAGTTTTTTAGAAAGATTTTTTAAAATGGATTTTCCATAATCGGCTTTGAATTTTCCTTTTTGGCTTTCTTCCACAATTTCTTTTCCGATGTGCCAGTAAGCTATCGTCATTTCATTGTTAATAGCGCGCGCGATATTCCCTTTGGCAGTTTCAATAATCGTGCGTATTCTGTCATACGCCGTTCGTTTTTTTAAAACTTTTTTGGTCAAATTCCATTTTTTGGGTTTTTTAGTTTTCATATCCAAACCTTTTAAATCCTACAGGGTTAATCTTCTTGCAGAAATTTATTCCGTAAGTCCAACCTATACAATCAACGGGGTTTTACTATAACCAAGACGAGCCCGGCTTTGGAGAAGTTTCAATCCTTAAAATTCCTCGGCGAGTATTAGGGATTCTTCGCCTTCGTCTATTTTGTCGGCTTTTTCAAGCAGGTTCATTAAATATTTGCTTGAAATTTCTTTTTCCATGCGAGGCAGTTCTTTTTCCAATTTGTCAAAATCAATATTTTTTATCAGCTTTAAATACCGTTCCGGCAAAGAGTCCAATTTTTCAATTACAGTTATTAAATCTTCCAAATAATCTTTTTTTTCGGGAGCTTTGCTTATCATTAGTTTCAGTTTTTCCGCGGCTTCGCTTTTGATTTTGCTGTAATAAGGCTTGGGGGCTTTGTTGAAAAGGTTCTTTTTTATTTCCTGATAAATATCATTGAATTTATCGGTTACGGCAGAGGCTTTTTCAGTTTCTTCGGCTGAAAATATTTCAAGGGCTTTTTCGGGGCTTAGCGTTTGATATTGGTCGTTCATGGCGCCTATAGAAGCATCGCTTCCAATATTGTCTTTTGTTTTTCCGAATTTAAATATGTATTCCCCGCCTTTTTGCGCGAAAACAAGCGCGCCTGCCGTTTGGACGACGGTTCTCTTTATTCTTGTCCTCTTGGGGATTTCAAGAGCCGCTTTTATTATATCGGGCTTGCTCGATTTAAGCGAATCAATCAAATTAATATATTCATCGTCCCATGATTTTTCTTCGTCATTAAACAATTCGTCATACTGTTCTTTGTAATAAGAGTTGAGCTGTTCTTCGGAAGTAAGAAATTTCGTGTCTTCGCCCATTAAAGCGTGAACCATGTCCATTTTCAGAGTGGATATTTCTTTTATTCGGGAGTGGCTTTCGCCTATATCGGTGGGGAAATAATTGTAAATAAAAAGCCGATCAAAGACCTTTTTGTTTATTCTGTTTATCCTGCCGACTCTTTGTATAACTCTGGTGGGATTAAAGGGAATATCGTAATTGAATATAATCCCAGCTCTATGAAGATTGACGCCTTCCGATATGGCGTCGGTAGCTATTAAAATATCATAATCGTTTTTCTGCGCGCCACTGCCGGCGTCAAAATTTTCTTTTATGATTTTTTTATTGTTTTTTGACGCGTCTTCCGACGAATACTTGAAGGCTTTGAAACTGTTTTTTACATTCTTATATATGTAATTCGCCGTATCGGAAAATTCCGTGAAAACGATGATTTTTCTTTTCGGCTCTTTTTCCAGCTTTTCCTTTAATAGGGATTTGAATTCTTCAAGTTTTGAATCCCGCGGAAATCCTTTTGAAAACCAATTTTTCTGAATGCCTTTTAATAGTTCTATGTCTTTTTTCAAATCATCAATAAAATTAGGCTTAAGTTCATTTTTGTCTATAAGATGCAGTCCCTTTTCAAGTTGTTTAGAGAGCAGTTCTTCAAGGCCTATGGCCGGCGCCGCGCCGCCCTCGCGGGGTAGATTCCTCCGGAATCCGGAGAGGGTATCAGAGGCTATGCCTTTCAGGCGGCCAAAATTAATATCCGCAAATTCTTCGTCCAAATCTTCCCCGGCCATTTCAAGGAGTTCTTCGGCATTGGGGAGCTTGCCTTTTTTGTAAATCGGAACAAGCCCGAGTTTTTCATAATAGTCTTTAACGAATTCGGAAGATTTTATTATAGAGCTCAAAGATTTTTCAAAGGCGAATATTGAGCTTTCAAATCTTCTCACCAGCATCCATTTCATGAATTTAGCGAGGTTTGTTTGTATTTGGCCCAATAAGTTTTTGTCCACATTAAGTTTCTGCGCCCATTGAGATTTGTATTTATCTTTAAGATACGCCGTCGGTTTATAGCGCACTCCCTGAAAACCTTTTAGCTTGTCTTCGGGCGCGATGGTTTTAAGAGTTTCTTTGTAAAGTGTTGAAAGTTTTCCGAGATTATAATCAAGAAGTTTTGGCGGCTCTACTATCGGAAATTCTATTTTTTGAATTTTAAGGTCGTCTCTATAGGTTTTTATTTCCCGCAAGTCCAATCTTGAACGCCTGATAACAACGGGGTTCAGCATAGCTCTTATTCTTTTGGAGATATCGCCGACTTTTCTTTTTATTTCCTCTTTCCCCGAAGTTTTGTCCCTTTGCGCTTTTTCCACGGCTCTGTATTCTTTTATGAACTCATGGAATTTATAAGAAAGATTATCCACAGTCCTTATGGTAGACTTTTTGGGCACTTGAAAAAGGCTTATCATTGAAAAAATATCCTGAGGCCGATTATTGAAAGGGGTGGCGGTAAGCAAAATAACTTTTTTGTCGGCGCATAGTTGATGAAGATGCCCGTAATCCGCGCTATCCGGATTTCTGTATTTGTGAGCTTCGTCAACTATTATCAAATCCGCTTCATCATTAACCTCGTTTTTAAGGGCTTCTTCTATCAAACCGCTTGAATAAATTTTTGCCTGCAGATTAAACAAATAGCTGTAATCTTCCCATTGGTCTCTTAAATGCGGCGGCGCGATTACAAGCGTTTTGAGCCGTAAATTATAAGCGATTGCGGAGGCGATTATGCTTTTGCCAAGTCCGACAACATCCGAAACTACCACGCCATTGTGTTTCTCAAGAATTGATAGAGCGAGTTTAACCGCATCGGTTTGATATACAAGGTTCATGTATTTGCCCTCGGTTATCTCGTGCGGCAAGTCTATTTTCCTTTTGTCTTCGGTTTTGAAATATTCCAGAAGAACCCTGACATACATTAGATAAGGAGAGGGCAGTTTTTCATACCAGATATGTTTTATAACTTCATCGTGGAAAATATTGAAATTATCTTTGTCGGCTATGACAACGGCTTTTTCCCAAAGCTCGTCAAATATCCCCATGCCTTCCTTGAAATACGCTTTATTCCTGAAAACGACATTTATTTCATGCTGGCCCTTTAATCCCGCGCGGGATAAATTGCTTGAACCTGTTATAAGAGTGCCGGGATATTCCCCGCCTTGACTGAAATCTTCTTTGTTTTCAAACAAGTAAAGCTTGGCATGATTGGGAGCAAGAGTTTTTTTT
>JAKLQJ010000169.1 GCA_022013385.1 Elusimicrobiota bacterium | reverse complement strand
ATCTGAATCAAAGCGGTAATATTTTTGTAAGAAAATACAATTCGGCAGGAGCGGTTCTTTGGACCCAAACTTACAATAGTCCAAGCAATAGCTATGATGTGGCTTATGGAGTTGTCGCGGACAATATAGATAATGTGATAGTTGTTGGCTCGGAAGAACGGTATGATTTGGGACAAGGCAATAATATTTGGCTTAGAAAATATGATCCAAACGGCAATACACTTTGGACTAAAACCTATGACGGACTTACACATGGATGGGATAATGGTTATGGAGTGACAGCGGACGATTTTGGCGACATTTATATAGCCGGCGGTATCTATAACAGCAATTTTAATAGTGACTTGTGGGTAGCTAAATATGATCCTTCGGGAAATTTCATGGAATCAAAAACCTATGATGATTCGCAATGGGAAGAAGGTTATGATATTGAGATCTCAAGCATAGGCAAAGTTTATGTGAGCGCTCAACTGGGAAGTTCAGCGGGAATTTATATGTATTCTCAACAAGCAGGGGGAGGTCCGATTATATCAGCTCTTTCGGCATATCCCGGCCCCAATACCGGTTCTGTCGGTCTTTCATGGAATTATGACAATGATTTGCCGCAAGGTTCCTCGTATTATATTCAAATTGCCACGACGCCGGCTATTTCATGGAACCCTTTATCGGCGGATATAGTGGTTTCAACCTCGGTTTTTGGCGGCATGTTTCAAAATGAGGTGGCGCGCGATTTAATAACTTCAAGAGGTTCAAATGGCGAGATAACTTCTCCGAATTATTATTTTCAGGCATGGACTTCAACAAATGGCGCAAATTTCAATTCTTTAGGCGGCATGGCGACTTCTTATGCCAAAACACCTTATATAAGCTTGTATATGAATGATTTCTCAAATGGTGGGGGAATTGCGACTTTAAACACTCAAAACACCGCTACAAGTGTAATAATTCAAAATGCGCAGGGTGATTTGTATTATGCTTTTGGAGGAGTTTTTGGCGGCGATCAAGCTCTTGCTATTCAAAAATATGATTCTCAAGGAAATGTGGTATGGACAACTTTTTATAATTCCGCCACTATGCTTCCGCTTGGGTCCACTGATGCCAAATATCAGGTTTATGGAGCGACTGTTGACGCGAACGGTTATTTGTATCTGGCGGGAACAGAAAAAAATTCTTTGGGTAATGATAATGCTTTCCTTGGTAAATTTGATGCGAACGGTTATAAAGAATGGGCTGGCGCTTATGGCTCGGTCAGTTATGAAGATTTTTATGCCTCGGTTGCCATGAGTCCGGATTCAAGCAAGGTTTATGCGGTTGGCGCCGCTCATGACGGAACAAGTCACAATATAAGGATAGATGAGCGCAATTCATCAGATGGCGTTTTCCAAAGTTCTCCCACCATAGTTGTTGAAGCACAGAACGAATCGGCTTATGGTATCGATGTGGACTCTTCAGGCAATATATATGTTACAGGCGAAACAAATCAGTTGGGATATCAAGATATTTTCATTTACAAATTCAGCTCGACATTTGGAAATTCTGGGACAAAATATTTTGAAAATGGCGGCGGTTCCGTTTATGGCGCCGGCATAAAAGTTTCTTCTTCAAACATTTATGTGGCCGGAGAACAAAATGATGACGCTTTGATGGCCAAATTTGCCGCTTCCGACTTGGCAATAATATCAACCAAAACCTATAATTCGCCTGCAAATGGGGTTGATGTTTTTGAAGGAATTACTTTGGATGCCGAAGGGAATATTTATGCCGCCGGTCATGAAACAAACGGCAGTGTGAAAGATATCCTTGTAAGAAAATATGATGAGAATTTGAACGAAATGTGGACAAGAACGCTTCCGACAGGCTCTAATAATGCGGCTCGCACAACCATCATAAATAGGAATAATGATGAAGTTCTCGCGGCGCTTAGAATAGGAGATCAGCCGTATGGCTCCGCGGGCTTTGTTGTTTTTCCGCAATTTAGCGCTGAGAGCAGCGGTCTTATGGCAATGCCGGGAAATTCCGCCGGCGCGGTGGACTTAGCTTGGATTTCAGGCGTTTATATTTCCAGCGGAGCGAATTATTATATCCAGTACAGCACATTTACTTCAGGTATTGTTTGGAGCACCACAACAGCTCAAATTGCCGGAACGACTACAGCCGATATCCCCCCCGGCAGCAAAGTTGATTTGACTGTAACGGGGCTTGAAGCCGGGCTTAATGCTCAAAATACGATAGATTCACCCGCTTACTATTTTAAAGTCTGGATTACGACTCTTCCCGCTGTTTTTGTTAATGAAATTACCGCCACCCCCACAGAAGGCTATGCCTATACGCCGATGGTTTGGAGTAATTCCTTTATATATCCCAATAGCAAGCTTTTCACAACAAATGGCGCCAATAATTGGAGAGGCGGTATAGCCAAAGATAGCGCGGGCAATATTTATACGGTGGCAAGCTATTATGACTATAATTCCGTCAGCGCAGGTTCTTCCGTTATTGTCAGAAAACAGACTAATGACGGAGCCGCCTTATGGACAAGATTTTACGGCTTGCCCGTAAACGGTTATGGTCAGTCTTATGGCATTGCGGCGGATGATACCGGCGTGTATATATCCGGCAGTGAAACGGATTATAATTCATCTCAAGGCAGTGACGCTTTACTTCTAAAATATTCTCCCACCGGTGAATTCTTATGGAAAAAAACACATAATGGCGCCGCTAATGGTTATGATTACGCTTATGGCGTGGCTATTGATACTAATGGTTTTGTTTATGCCGCGGGAAGCGAATATGTTGACGGCGAAAGCGATAATATATGGCTTGGCAAATATACCGGCGCGGGAGCTTTGGTTTGGAATTGGAATTTTGACGCATCCGCCGGCAACTATGATTACGGCTATTCGGTTGCCATTGACACGCTTGGATATGTATGGATTGCGGGTTCTGCGAACAATGATATGTGGTTTGGCCAATTTGAAAACAATAGCGGCGCCAATGAAATAGTAGTTGGCTCTTATGCCGGAGGCGGCAAAGGCAATGATTCTGCTTATGGCATAGCCATAGATTCTCAAAACTATGTTTATATCGTGGGAAGCGAGTATGTTGACGGACAAAGCGACAATATCTGGCTTAACAAATATGAATCTGATTTAAGCAATATAAATGAAGTTTGGAGCAATCCTGTAACCTATAATGATCCTGCCAATAACTACGATGTCGGTTATGGCGTGACTGTCGGAACTTTTGGCGCTGTTTATATAACAGGTTCGGAAGCGAGATATGATTTAAACCAAGGCGATAATGCTTTTATAAGGAAATACAGCCCTAACGGAGAAATTTTATGGACCAATTCATTTGACGGCGGTCCTGGTTCTTATGACCAGGGCTATGGCATAGTGGTTGATAATACCGGGCGTGTTTATATAAGCGGTAATTTTAATAATGCCGCAGGTTTTTACAGAACACAGACCTCTAGCGCCACCACAAATCCTCAATTAACGGTTAATGTCAAAATGGGTGTTCCTTATTATTCTCAGTCCATTTCAACAATTCCTTTTGTCGGAGCTTCTGTGTCTATTATCCCTTTTGACCAGAACGGCAATATAGACCCGACAAATATTAATATGGAAGTTACAGATTCAAGCGGAGCATATACGGTTTCATTGCCTATGGGTTTCAAATATTTCGTGGGTATTTCGGCGCCGGATTATATGCCCAGCATAAAAGACCAGATGATGGATCCCTACGGTAATTTTATGATTGCTTTGGACGGGGATACCATGAGAGAATACCTTTTATTCCCCAAGTCCGCGAATGAGCCTGATTACACTTTAAGGGTTCATATTTCAAGCGGCGGCGCGCTTAATATTGGCCAATTTATTATGGGAGATATTAACTTTGCTCAAACCGGAGAAAAAGCCGCTTACGGTATTGTAAAAACTACCGATGCAGCCATGACAACAATGTCCATAGATAATGTTCCTCCCTCACCGGCAGGGTCTTATTCTCTAAATTTAAATATCCCGTCTAGCAATGCTTCAATGACTATTTTCTTGGATCAAGCTTTCCCTCAGGTTGCGGATTACTATATAGATTTGTCAAGCGCTATTAATATGGTCGGCAGTTATGATGTCTCGGGTTCCACCGTTCCGCCTTCATTTCAATGTGTAGTGAGAAGCACTACAGGCTTTCCTTTGGACGGAGCGAGAGTTGAGTTTTCAAAGTGGGCCGGTGACGGGACCACCAATTGCGGCGGTTATGAATGTTGGAGTAAAATAATAGGCTATGAAAATAAAACCGATGCTAATGGTTATGTTTCATTCTATGATGTGCCGATAAGCAGTGAGGGGTACAATTTGGATATAAGAAAAAAGGGTTATAAGAATGTGTGGGACAATATAATGGTTATGGACAATACCTACTCCATATTCAGAGACTATAGTCTTGAACTTGCGACTTATACCTTAACGGGCATTCTTAAATATAATAGTATTCCGATTCCGAATGCGGATATTATGGTTTGGGGCGCATGGGATTATTATGGCGGCGAAGACTGCGATGATTCTTATTGCGGAGATAATAAGGGGATGCAGGTTGACGCGCAAACCAAAACCGGCCCTGACGGAAGTTTTACTCTTACCGGTCTTACCGACGGAAATGTAAGATTGAATGCCTCTTTTTATGGAACATGGATGGATTTAAATCAGGGAAATGATCCCACTAGTAACTGGGATGATATAAGAATAACCATATCTTCAGCCGCGGCAATAACACCGGCCAATGGTCAGCTTTGTAGCGCCGGCAAGGTTTGGGCTTTGGATAAAGACGGTATCTGCAAATCGGCCGGAAATGTAATATTTAATATTCAGCCGACTGCAGGGAACAGCGCGGGACGGATTTTTGGAGATATTATATTTTCCACCACTTATACGGTAACGGCTTTAAATCCGCTGGTTATATCCACTGCCGCGCCCATAACTATTATGGCTATTCAAGAGTGTCATGAAAATTGCGGAACTCAGAAAATAGCTTTTGCTTCCATAGCCGGTTCATTCACAAGCAATACCACGAACTATAGCGTCATTCTTGATACTGCCACGCAATATTGGACCAGGGTTGCCTCGGATAGATGGGGAAAGCTGACATCTTTTGACGATAGGGCTGATTTTACTTCTACCGACACTGTAAGAATGGATTTTACATTGGTCCGTTCAGGGGGCTTGAGAGGCGTAGTGAAATTTCCAAACGGCAATAATTTCAAGCCGAATTGGGCTAATGGCGATGAAAATAATCTCAATGCTTATTGGCTTGATATAGAACTTGATGGCAAGGATGTTGATGTGCGAGACGGAACCGGTCTGGATGAATACGGCGAATTTTATTTTCCCAATGTCGCACCGGGCATATATAATATCAAAACTAGGCCCAGAGGCGCCGGCTTTATGTGGCCGCCTGTCAAGCTTGAAGATGTAACCGTAACTCAGGACAATATAACCGAAGTCAAGCTTAATCTTACAAACGGCCTTTTCGTTAAGCCGCAAATATTTGGTTTGCCTGCCGTGTCCACTCCTACATGGGGTTATTCCGTTATAGCCGTGCCCTCAGGCGAGCAGATGAATCAAAAATTGGTAACAGAACTTTTCTTTGACTCTCCGAAGTATGAAATAGATTATAGCACGACTACAGGCTGGGAGACCATTTCAATGGAACCGGGTCAATATGATTTTTATCTTATACTCGGAGCAGGATATGAACCGATGGGCGATGAAAAGACGGAGGAGAGTTATCATCAATTTGCCAACTTCATAGGTCGCGTCAAAAACAAGGGAATAAAAAAAGATAGTGATAATCCTAATATCGGCGCTGCAGCGCAACCGATTGCCATAAATATACTCGGCGCTATCGGACAGGAGCAGATAGGAGGAAATTTAATTGGAGATAGAATATTTACAGCGCCCGATTATGAGAGAATATTTGCCAATTTTGAGTCGGAACTGTTCCCGCTTATACCGGCTATTTTGCTTTATGACGCGGCCGGAGATTTAAGAGGTTTCTCTCATGCGCTGCCTGCGACTGCGACTGCGTTTGAAGGTTTTTGGACCGGAATTACAAATAAAAGTTCAGCAACGGTTGAAGCTTCTTTTGATGCTTATCCTCCCAAATATTTGATATGGGGTTTGCCAGCCGGTAATTATACAGCGGTATTTGCCAATCCTAATTATCCGCCTGTGGCAAAAGAAATAGTATTGCCGACAGATGCTTCCTATGACTTTGATTTTGACGCTCAGGATTTGCCGGTCGGAACCGTTTCCGGAATTGTTAAGAGTTCCACAACTCTACTTCCGATAGAAAATGCCATGGTTTATTTAAAGCATAGAACAATTGAAAAATTTGTCAAGACAGATTCTTCGGGAGCATTTTCGCTCGCGAATATTCCTCCGGGTATGGTTAAAATGACGGTATCAAAAACCGGTTTTGTGAAACTCGGGCAAAAAATGAGTTTAGCCGGAAATCAGACAATTGATGATTTGTCTTTCACTATGTTGCCGTCCGATTCCAAAATTACCGGAAAGGTGTATCTTAAAAAATTCCCCGCTCCGGCGACAAAATCCGGCATTCAGTTGGTTGCTTACGATGAAACACTGAATGTTACCGAACCTACTTCCTATATTCCTAAGATGGAAGCTCAGACTGATGATAATGGAAATTTTGAAATCACAGGTGTTATACCCGGGCATATATATAAAGTGGCCGCTTTTTATACGGGCAAGCTTCCCGAACCTACGGAAGTTACGGCTGTTGAAGGCAATACTGTGATGGATGATATAGTGCTTAAAGATGTGCCGCCGCAGATAGTTTTAAAAATAAGAAAGTCTGCCAACTCCATACATAAGATGGATGTTATTATCAAGAGTCCCAAACAATTGGTAACAACGCCGGTTTGTACTTATAATACCGGAACAGAGTATTCTTCTTCAACTGCGGTAAGTTTGGCGCTTGTGCCGGGACCTAATAATAGTTACTTGGGACAGTTCACTGTTTCCAGCGATCGTTACTATATACTTTATGTAACAGCGGGTGATGGCTCCAATAAAATGACTAAGCAGTTAACCTATGATAAAGTGAGTCAGGCCAATACTGACCAGTATATACAAAACGCGGCCATTGCCGGAGGAGAAGTTTATATGGACTCCGAGCAAGAAGAGTATAGCGGTATTGAGCTTGATCCGGGCGCTGTTGCGACTTCATCCAGTACGGCTGACTATTCCAACTTGGTCGGCGGCTTTTTCAGCGCTTTACCTTCGGTTAAGACAGTTAAAACAGACAAAGGCGACATGACACTTGAAAGCGCCATTACGAACTTAATGGCTTCCGAGGTTTATGATATGGATCTTACAAATGCTCAGCCCAATAAGCCTTTTTCACTTAATTTGAAATATGATAAAGAGAAGGCTTTGAATTCGAGCGCTTTGAAAATATATCAATTTGCGGATGGCCAGTGGAAGGAAGTTCCAGGTAATTACACTGTGGATCCAATGATTGGCACTGTTTCAGTTGATGTCGCGGGTCTTGAATTTGCTTATGAAGGAACCGGTGACACTAGCACGCCTTTGGCAAGAAAGAAGTTCAAAATGAGCGCAATATCTCCAAGAGGAACTTATGTTCCGAGTGCGGCAGGTTCTTCGCAAAGCGGTCAATTTGCCGTATTTACGGCAAAACCGGGCACGGGAGTTCTTTATACAGGCTCAAGTTTTGAAGTTTATAATATGCCAAATCCATTCAACTTAAAGAGCAAAACCATTGCCAGTATTGAGGGAACTGCCGCTTTTGTCGGTCTTTCAGGTTTTGATGGCACTAATTATACTACTGATGGTACATTGATAAAGTATCATTTGCCAGCAGGAAAAAGCGGCACTGTAAAATTTGTCATATATAATACGGCCGGAGAAAAAGTCAGAACTATTGATGATGATTCAAGACCTGCTGATAGCACTAATTATTCCGAATGGGACGGCAAGAATGATAAAGGGACAAAATGCGCCAGCGGAGTTTATTTTATGCTGACTTACTTAGACGGAGAGCAACTTGGCAATAAAGCGCATAAGATGGCATTAATTAAATAGTAAATATGGGCGAAGTCCAACTTCCAAAAGCAAGAAGTGTCGCAGGAAATATAGGGAAGTGTGAACTTCGTAGGCGAGCAACTTGGTAATAAGGCGCATAAGATGGCGCTGATCAAATAATAAATATAGCGAAGTTCAAGGCTGTGCCGGGTGTCGTATCAAGGAGCTATGCTCATCAGACGACCAACTTCCAAAAGCAAGAAGTTTCGCAGGAAATATAAGGAAGTGTGAACTTCGTAGGCGACAAGGCAATTAGGTAATTGGGCAATAAGTAACAGAAAAAAGTGATTAAAATACCCGCGAGGTTGGGATAAACCTTGTTATGGCAGCCTGTCCCGCCTTTGGCGGGAGAAACCTCGGGGGTGAGAAAAGCAAGAAAACTTTCCCGAATCGTGACGCTAT
>JAKLQJ010000168.1 GCA_022013385.1 Elusimicrobiota bacterium | reverse complement strand
CCATTACTACATGGCGCCTATGGCGCCAAGATTTTCCGCCAGAGGCGGATCCGCCAGTTTGTTTGGCGGAAGTGGCGGAAACCCGCCGAAGTCGTAGTGGAGGGGGCGGGACGGGACTAACTTATTTTGCGTTTTTTGCGACTCTTAGGAGGAAAAGTGATTAATATCAAAAGGCTAAAATCGATTTTGAAAAATATCGTATTCGCCGGTGTTTTTATTCTACTCTCTACCTTCTGCCCTCTACCCTCTTTAGCGGAAGTTGCCGTAACACCGGTAATAAATCTGTCTTTGATGGGAGGAAAATACTATCTTGACGGAGATGCGAGCTCTTTTGACGGAAATGCCAATCTTTTTATGTCGCCGAATATAAAACTATCGGAGAAAAGCGAATTTGTTCCGGTATATGCAGGTTATTATAGCGGAACTCAGGATATACAAGAGCTTGCCGGCGGCGGAGTTTTAACGAGGGAAAGACAAGGCCATAGCGTTTCATTAAAGTTTATTCACAGCAACAATTTCAATAAGATAAAGCCCCGAATTTCCTATTCCAAGGAGCTTGTAAAAGAGACGAATGACGAAGATTGGAATAACGGTCTTTTTGACTACAATACCATGTCTGTCGGTATTGAATTTGAACAGGAAAGACCTTATGGAACTTTTAGCGAATCTTATGATTTTTTCTCAGTAAAATATCCTAATTATTCAAGTCTTATCTCGCAATCGGCCACAGTTATAGACACAACCACATTCGCCCAACTTTCATCCAATTCCGGCGAAAATACTATGGACAATACCAATCACGCGGCCACATTTGCGTATACATGGTTTCCCGAACCGTTCATTATGAAAGCGGCGTATTCTTTAACTTATATGCAGTATCCCGATCAGCCCATAGTGGGAGACGCTACAGGGTCATCTTATTTTAAATCCGAAAAACGCAAAGATATAATGAATACCTTAAGGTACAGCCTTTGGCGTGAAGCAAAACCTCTCAATTTTGTTTTAAATTCTCACTTTGCTTATTTGAGTTCCAATCAAAATTCATATGACACGGCCAGATTTAAATATATAGACGATTTTTACACCTATTTTCAACTTGGAGTAGGGCCGTCCATAAATTTAAGCCTTAAAAACGGCGGATCTTTTTTGTTGGGGATTAACTGGAACAAAACATACTATAATGGAAGATATACGCAAGACGCTAGCGGAAATTACAGAGATTCCAAAATTTACCAGACTGCATGGATTTCACGATTTTCTTTGAAGTATCCCATTATGAAAGGAATTTCGGCGAAAACATCTTATTCGTATCAGGTTTCAAGTTCCAATATGAGATATGAGGCGGATTACAGGTACAATTATAGAGCCTCAAACCTCTTAATGGGCTTAGAGTGGGAGTTTTAAAAAACCACTATGTGGTTTTTTACCCTCAGGGGATAGATTGCACCGCCCGATAGGCATAGCCTCTGATGCGGCATTGCCATAGGCTTATACTATTTCCCGCGTTAAAATTCCTCTGGAATTAGAGGGAAATTAAATCTGCAGAGGGTAAAATTACTAGGGTGCAAGAAACAATAGTTGGAAGATTTTGAAGCAATGGAATGTGAGCAGTGTAAGTGAATTTATCAGTAAAAGATTTAGCTACCGGCTTAACCGGAGCTTAATATTTAGGAGATTATATGTCTAAAATTAAAAATATTTTTTTGGGTTTAATTCTTGTCGGAGGTTTATCCATTGGCTTAAAAGCCGCCGGAGTTGTTGGAGGATTTAGCGCGGCAACAAATGCTACATCGGGAATTGTGGATTTATCATGGACATATCCGGCTCTCGTTTCTGATACCACCGTTTATATCCAGTATAAAGAAACTGACGCCGGATGGGATTCAGGTACTGCTCAAATTATTTTTAAAGTAAGTTCTATAACTTATTCAGGCGCGTCTGTTATTGGTTTGCCCACAAGTGTAAATGTTGGCCGCGACGGCGTTATCGCTGTTCCTGCCGCTTCCGGTTATTATTTTCACATTTGGGTTCAAGATGCGATAGGTATATCAAGTGGTGTAACTTCCGCGCAAACCCCTGTTATTACTCCTGCGGCTATTAATATCATTACTACTACTTTGACGGATGGCGCCACCACAATGGTTTTAAATGATGTAAACGGATATATGACTAAACTGGCCATAGACAATGACGGCAATTCGTTTGTGCTTGCTTCCACTTATCCTGCCATTGTCATAAATAAATTTACTCCCCAGCAGACTCTCGCTTGGACCAGATATTATGCTAATGCAAATTCCATATCGGCAGGTGATATAGCGGTTGATGAAGCCGGCGATGTTTATGTGACCGGTTCGGAGTACATTAGTTCAGATGCAGATATTTTTCTGTTAAAATACGACACAGACGGCAATCTTATTTTTCATAGAAATTATACCAATACGGGTTATGATGAGGCCAAAGGTTTAGCTTTTGATAAAATAGGCAATGCTTATGTAGCGGGCAAAATTTATAACGGTTACAGCGATGATATGTGGCTTGGAAAATACGATATAAACGGCAATTTATCTTGGTTTAAAACTTATAATTCCTCCGGCACCAATCACGATTACGGTTATGGCGTAACAGTTGATAATTCGGATAATGTGATAGTGGTTGGCGCTGAGTACCGGTATGATCTGAATCAAAGCGGTAATATTTTTGTAAGAAAATACAATTCGGCAGGAGCGGTTCTTTGGACCCAAACTTACAATAGTCCAAGCAATAGCTATGATGTGGCTT
>JAKLQJ010000167.1 GCA_022013385.1 Elusimicrobiota bacterium | reverse complement strand
CCAGTCGCTAGTTTCTGTTTTTATATGCTTGATGACTATTTTAGATTCAGTAGTTCCAATAACTTCCATGTTTACATCATAGCGTTATAAAATCGGTTTGTCATCTATCTATTGTCCTATTTTCATATGGGTCTAAAGGTAAAAAAAGGCGCATGCGCCTTTGTGAAAATAGATGATTAGAAGACTGAAGGAATAGAAACAAACTGCCGAGCTGTTGCTCTCCCACGCTGTAGCGCTAAAGGCGCTTAGCGCCTTTTTAATATCCCATCGTAAATAAAATCAAACCCAATCCAAGACCGATTATCAGATTAAACAGTTTTATCCATAAAGAATCTTTCAGGGAATAAGCGAAAAGCGGCAGCATTCCGTGTCCGTCTTGCACAATGGAATTAGTCAGAAGAACCGAAAAAGGCACGGTTCCATTTACAAAGAGCATAACAAACAGGAGATTTGGCCCAGATTCAGGAATTATTCCCGTTAAAGCCGCTATTAGAAGCACCCATACCAGATGCTGCCGGACAAAAACTTCTAAATTCCAAAACTTAAGTCCTATATTTACAAACAATAAGGCGCCAAAACTCCACAAAAATATTTTCCATAAGTGTTTTTTTACTATATGATTAAAAACATGTTCCTGCAGATAATGTTCGGGCACTGTGATAACTATAAAATTAGCCAGTAAAATAAGAAATATAAATGATTTTTTTTCCCATCCCCAATCTTGATGACCGATAGCGCCGGTAAATAAACCATAAAGAGCGCCTAATAGAAGGAACAAAATTAAGAATCTTGATAAAGTTAAGTTTTTAAAGCTCTCAATAGTTCTCTTAAAATCAAAGCAATGGCATTCATCGCCATGAAAAATTTGTGACAAATGACAGGGACCGCAAGGTTGTATTTTTAGCATATATGCGATTTTGTCTATTACATAGCCCGATACAATACCGACAATAAATAAAATAGCGAACAGCAAAATAGCTTGTTTTGGAAATAATGAGAGCATTACAAAAGCTTCATCTCCTGATGTGGCAATCATTCCCCCCGCGAGGGCGCCAAAGGAGAGAAGTCCGCGTTCATAGAGCGAGACATTCATAAATGACCCCAAACAGCCGGGAATGGATCCCAAAAATGAAGCCGTAAAATATTGTTTAAAACGCTTGCCCCCCGCTATCAGAATGTCCATTTTGTTTTTTGTCAGCACACTTAGATAATCCACAAACATCATCATTACGAAGACAAAAACGGTTATCATTAATGAATGTTCAAAAACTTCAGCAATCATATGCATATGTATTTTGAGACCTCCTTAGAGTTGACTATTATAGCTTTTATCAGAAGAGCGGTCACGCTGCTTCTGAGTTCGCCTTCTGAGTTCGCCCAAATCCTCGGCAAATCCGCACATTGGCAGAATTTTTTTATTTTTCTGACAGAGCAAATTTTGTTTTTTAAAAATTTCCGGATTATAAGTTTTTACCCAATGGGTGAAAAATAAATTTATATATTTGTATAACTGTCGCGCTAAAAAGATGCAAAGTATCTTTTTACCTTTCGGCCTATTTTCATATAGGTCTTTAAATACCAATTATAAGGCCTGAAGCCTCATGACCATCTTTTCATTTGTTGCTAATATGCTTAATAACAAAGTGATTGGAGGTATAATAGTGAAAAAAATTTTTTACGCATTAACAATGGTTATCCTTTCGTTTTCATCTCTTTTTGCTTCGGATTTTTCAAAATTTTCAACCCTGAATGTCAAAGAATTGTTAAAAGGTCGTAATATTGAATTTAACATTCCCTTACCCGTAAAGCCGATTGAAACAAAATTACCGGTGTATGGAAAGTTTAATTATTCGGGCATCCCAAACTGTATCTTCACCGAGGAGACAAATATAAGTCCGATTATAATCAACGCTATTGAAAGTACCAATTCCACTCTTGATATAGCTCTTTATAATTTAAAACTTGCCGACATAACTCAATCAATAGCAGAGGCGCGCGACAGAGGAGTTAGAGTAAGAATTATATTTGATTATGAACATGTTGTTCCCAGCGTTGGAAGAGATATAAAAGTTTTGATGGATAAGGGCATGAACATTAAATTAATGAGCGGCAAAATACGCTCCGGTTCCATGCATAACAAATACGCCATTTTTGACGGAACCGCTTTGCAAATGGGTTCGGCCAATTGGACTTACACCGCCGAAAAATCAAATTATGAAAATATGATGTTTGTTTATGATAGCGAGATAATATCGGGTTATCAAACTAATTTTGAATGGATGTGGGATCAGGCTATATCGGCTTATGATTTGAACGCAATCCCTCCGCCGCCGGGACAGCTTCCTTATGATATGAAGCCTTCAGTAAATTTCAACGGACAGACATTTCCCAAATATATTTTTTCGCCCAATGGCGGAACTACGGATATGATAGTAAAAGCCATAGATTCCGCTCGCGCGGAAATAGATGTCGCCATGTTTAGTATGACATCAGAATCTATAATGGACGCTTTAATTCGCGCTAAATCTCGCGGAATAAATATCAAACTTATGCTTTCCGCGGGAATAAAATTTCCTTTTTATCATGAAGCTCTTAAAAATAAAATGATTCTCAGATTTATGGATGGTAGAGTTTACAAAGGCAGAATGCATAATAAATTCGCCATAATTGATAATGCTTTGCTTATCAATGGCGCGTTTAATTGGTCCGCGAATGCCGAAAATGTTAACGCGGAAAACACCATTTTAACATTGGATTCAAACTATGTTGAACCCTTTAAAAAAGAATTTGAAAAACTTTTTCAACAGGCCAGGTCTGTTGGAAAACATTAACAACATTTTTTAAGTCACAAGTTGGCTATTCGCAAAGCTCTCGACACCATGTTCACACATGCCTGCCCCGCTAAAGGCGGGGATGAGCATACCCCCCCTCCACTCGTTTGTTCCGCTTAATCCATAATATCTCATAATCCTTTTTTACGCTGGTTACTGACGCTCCGCGCTGTTCCTGTATGAACAGCAGTTCCTTTTTATGTAAAATATTGAGGTCACAACTTCGTTCACTTCGTAAATCGAGAGCGCTAAATGATACGACGAATTAAAAAGGCCGCCAGTAAAGACACCTTAATAACAATTATAAAATTCATTGCGGTTATTTTCGCCGTATATTTGTTTTTAGTCAGCATAGGCTTAATATCCGCCGCTTTTAAAGGTTTCGGCAAAGGTTTTGCCGAGAACCTTTTGAAAACCACTTCCAATCCCTTCATAGCCCTTTTTATAGGAATCTTGGCCACAAGCATTATTCAAAGTTCATCCACCACAACATCATTGGTTGTTGGCATGGTCTCATCCGGCATTATTCCCATATCGGGCGCCATTCCCATAATTATGGGCGCTAATATTGGAACTACAGTAACCAATATGATGGTTTCTTTAGGACATATCACGCATAAAGAAGAGTTTAGAAGAGCCATCGCCGGCGCCGCCATTCATGATTTTTTCAACATTATGGTTGTGTCCATATTATTTCCTCTTGAACTTATGACGGGTTTTCTTGAAAAGTCATCAGTATATTTATCTCAGCAATTTTTAAGTTATGGCGGCATAACATTTACCAGTCCCCTGCAAGCCATAACAAAACCTGTGGTCAAGGGTATCACGGATTTTTTTGTAAATGGTTTGAATGTATCCCAAGCTTTGGGTTATACCTGTGTCTTAATATTTGCGTCCATTCTGACTTTTTTTACTTTATTTATGATAGTCAAACTTATGAAATCCATAGCTATGGCTAAAACTGAAAATATTTTTAATCAAATTATTGGAAAAAATGCATTACTTGCTGTTTTCGGCGGGATGATTATTACGACTATCATTCAAAGCAGTTCCATAACAACATCCCTTTTGGTTCCGATGATAGGAGCCGGAATATTATCCTTGGAAGCGGCGTATCCGGTAACCATAGGCGCGAATATAGGCACAACAACAACCGCTATCTTAGCATCATTTGCCACAGGCAATCCCGCGGCAATAGCGATAGGTTTTGCTCATTTCCTTTTTAATTTTATAGGCGCGATCATTTTTTTTCCGATAAGATTTTTAAGAAATATACCGATAAAATTGGCAAAAATGCTTGGAGAATTGGCTTACAAAAAAAGAGTTTATGCAGTGCTTTATATGTTATGTATTTTTTTTATTGTGCCGATAATTCTTATAACAATTTCAAAGTTATTTTAGCACACAGTGGAGGACAATATGTTTGATAATTTAATTAAGTGGTGGAAAGGAGACGACTTTCTTTCCACGGTTCTGGATGAATTTCAGGAAATGTTGGTAGATTCTCAAAAGATATTCACCGAAGTCTATAAAAATCTTATTGAGAATGAAGATATTCCCGAGCTTGAAAATAAAGTTTTTGACCTTGACAAAAAAGTCAATGCTCTTGAAAAAGATATTCGCACAAGAATAATAACTCATTTAGCGCTTCGTCCGTCGGTAGATACAAGCATGTGTCTTTTGCTTATGAGCGTGGTTAAGGATGCTGAAAGATTGGGCGACTATGGCAAGAATCTTTTTGGCGTCAGCCAAACCCTTGCTAAACCGATAGAGAAAGCCAAATATCATTCTTTTTTTGGAGATATTGATAAAGACATATTGAAGCTTTTTGAAGACACAAAAAACGCGTTCATGGATTCCGATGAGGGCAAAGCCGCCAGAACATGGAAATATGAAAATAAAATCGTTAAATTTTGCGATGTTATTGTGGAGAAATTAGCCAATAGCGATGAACTTTCAACCAATGAAGCGGTATGTTATACTCTTATAGCGAGATTTTATAAAAGGATAGCTGCTCATTTGGCCAATATAGCGACTTCAGTAATATTACCGCTGAATGACTTGGATTTTTACGACGAAAAACAAAAATCCTGAAATTAAAAGCAAATTCTATGCCTGAAAACAAAAGCGCTGATATTTAATATCAGCGCTTTTTTATTACCTGCTAAATTACCATTTTAAAAAAGCTTTCATTGTATTTCTATTTTCCCACGGCCTTAATTTCGTGTATCCTTTGAAAAGCGAAGTGTATTTCTAAGATATTTTTCTATCATATGAGAACTTCCAACATCCCTTATTTGAATACTAATAAAAGAAGTGGGCGAGAACATTAGCCGGCGAGCCGGCGAGCGAGAGCGCGAGCGAGAGCGTGTGCGAGAGCGATAAAAAAAGACAATAATTTTGGTACAATAAACAAAGCTATGCGTACAATCAATAATGCAGAGGTATTATTATGAAGAAAATTTTATGGCTCATTATATTTTTGTTACTAAACTCTACATCCACAAACACTTTTGCCGCGCCGGATATAAATAATCCTCTTCCAAATTGGATAGACACTGCGAGAGAAAAGGCTGACGGAAATCCACCGCTTCTTTATTCTAAAGAAATTCCGCCTAAAGACTTCCGCATCCCTGCCGAGTATGAACCAATATCGGCAGTAGTCATAGGTTGGGCTGGTTACACTGATATCTTGACATCCATCGCTAAAGCCGTTACAGGTCCCGGTCAAACTGAGATATGGGCGGTATCTGGTCCTGCACATATATCTGGCGTTCCCGATGATAAGTATATTGAAATCAATGTTCCTATTAATACTGTTTGGATGCGCGACTATGGTCCGTTCGGAGTTTCAAACGGCCAATTGGGCATTGTGGATTCCGTTTATCGCCATTACCAATACAGGCGAAAGGATGATGCCCTGCCTTCCAATTTGGGAAAAATTCAGAATATTGAAGTTTTCGGAATACCGATAATTTTAGACGGCGGCAATATTATGGTGGACTCAAAGGCCAATCTTTTTATGACCAAGCGGACATATACTTGGAATCCAAATCTTTCAAAAGAGGAAGTTGATGCCGCGCTTAAATCCTATTTCAAAGTAAAAAACATATACGCCTTTGACTATGCAGGCTATCCCGGTTATCCCGAGGACGGAACGGGGCATATAGATATGTTTTTAAAACTTTTAAACGACTATACCGTATTGGTTTCCGTAGCCGACACCGAGCCGTTTAGAACTGCCGCCGAAAAAGCTATAGCTTTCTTTGAAAAAAAGACCGCTCCGGGCGGCGTGCCTTATAAAATAATTAAAGTCAAAGGTTGGAAAAAATACGGCGCATGGTATACTTATACCAATTCTCTTATTGTAAATAATACCGTGTTAATGCCGTCTTATTCCGGATACAATGAGGAAAACGCCCAAAGCGAAGCCGCGTATAAAGCCGGAATGCCGGGTATAACCGTAATTCCGATAAATTCCAGCAACAGCATAAGCGCGGGCGGTTCAATCCATTGCGTAACCCAAACTATTCCGGCAGTAAGCAATCGCAAGCGCGCCCAAAAAAGCATTCCGTTTCCCAAGCCAACAAAAACAGATCCGCAAAATTTTCTTGAAAATATGATTATAAATTGGGATAACCTTACGAGGAATAAGTAAAAAAACAAAGTCTAAACAATGATTTTCTTAACCTTGCCATTTTTCCATACCGCAAGCGGACGACCATCTTTTTTGTGTTGAATCACTACTTTTTTAACCGCTTTTTTTATAGCAAGTTCAGCCTTTTCATGCAATGTTAATCGTTTTTTCATAAATTAAATCTCATTTGAAATATTGTTTGAAACAAAATATTATCGCAAATATCAATATTTGAATTGTTTTTTTTCGCAATCAATTTAGGTTTTGTTTCGGAATTATCAAACAACGACCATGAATTTGACAATGGCCCATACAATTCAAAAAAATTCACGATACTTCTCTTGAACCTTCTTTTAATATCTTCGTTCGGAACATTATGTCCGCCTTGCTTTACCCTATCTTTAATCCGTGCAACAGCTAATTGCGCGCTGGGAATCCACAAAAAGAAAATATGTAATTTATATTCTTGTTTTTTTAAGGATTGAAAAAGTTTCAGATAGGTTTTTCCTGAAAGAGTCGTTTCAAAAGCAAAATCAATCCTTTTACCCGCAAACTCGTCTATTTGTTTTAAAACAAGTTTCCCCGCCTTTAGCGCTACTTGCTCTGGAGAAAATGGCGATAAACCTTTAGCAATAAGATCTGCGTTTATAAAATTTTTACATTTTGCGTATTCGGGTAAAAATGTCCTTGCAAATGTCGTTTTTCCAGAACCATTTGGCCCCGCAATAATGTAAACATTTTTAGCTTTCATAGATAATATTATACCTCAAATGCCGAATTAAAAAAACTCATTGTAAAAAATAGCAAGAAATGCGTGGGATGTCAGTTGTGTTTATAGTCATAATCACGAGAGTATGGCGGCAAAGTTTTACGCTCACTCCTCGCAGGTTTTTTAATTAAGCGACCTTCGGATTTTCCGCCAGCTCCGGAACTCAGGCAAAAGACTTACACATCTTTAAACAACAGCTTTTTCAATAATTTCGTCAATTTTATTTCTTCCAGCTTCAATTTTCGTTTTCAGTTCTTCTTGTTTGTCCAATTCCTTATTTGATTTCATCAACGATTCTTTTTTGGTCTTTTAAAGAAATATCAAACCGTTGCATTTTGTAACGGTTTCACTTGAACCATCATCAATCAACCTTTTCTTGAATACCCTCCAGTAAACCTGCGGATTAGCGCTGTTGGTCAATATTCTAATTACATCTACCACGCTAAAATACCATTTTTCTTCCTTTTCATTCCACAAACGGTGTATCGGTTGATTTTCAAAAACCACGATTGCTTTATTGTTTGCTTTTTTATTTGGCATAAAATATTTTAATTAAAGCCCTTCTGGCGGACTTTTTCAGATTCACTCTTTAACGCTGCGGCTACAATTTACCAATGCCAAAAAAGGTCGTCTGCCTGCGCCCGCCGAAGTCGTAGTGG
>JAKLQJ010000166.1 GCA_022013385.1 Elusimicrobiota bacterium | reverse complement strand
CGATACAACCCAAAAACCGGTAAGTTTTCTTCAAAATAACTTATTATTTTGTCAAAGAGCCAGAAATTTACTTTTGCTAACAAACATTGAAATTCCGTTACGCTAAATTAGGCAGCCCAAGGGGCTGCGGCTACACTTTGAAATTCCTATACATTTAATTAGTATTTCTTTTGAGACCGATATTCGCCTGAAAGACCGGTAGAATCACATTTTTTCCGAAAGTATTTGCAGAGTTTCTTTTAAAATCTTTTCGTCTATATTGTGTTTGACTTTCAATGTCCCGGGCCTTTTTATAAGAATGAATTTATTTTGATTCATTCCCGTCTTTTTGTCATTATGAACTAAATTGTAGAAGTCGGTAAAATTTAAACATTTATTTTTCAGAGCAGGCAATTTTAATTCCCAAAGCCGCTTTTCCACATCGTTGCGGTGTTTTTTATCCAAGATATTAAGTTTTATGGATAATAAATAGGCAAATCTCATGCCCCAGATAATGGCCGCGCCGTGAGAAAGCTGTCCTCTTGATAGCGCTTCAAAAGCGTGGCCGGCCGTATGGCCGAAATTTAAAATTTCTCTTATGCCGTTCTTGTCTTTCTCATCTTTTAAGACTATATCCATTTTGAACTTAACGCATTCGCAAACAGCTTTTAACAATGATTTTTTATCCAAAGCAAGTAATTTCCCCGTAAGCGGTTTCAGGCAAAGGCTTTGTTTTCGCGGCATTATTAACAGATATTTTATAAATTCCCCCATGCCCGATATTTTATCTCCTTCGCTTAAATATTTGAGAAACGAAATATCGCAAACAGTTAAAACAGGCTGATGAAAACAGCCCGCCATATTTTTGGCGTGGGATATGTTTACGGCGGTTTTTCCGCCTATGCCTGCGTCAATCTGAGAGAGAAATGTGGTCGGCATACTTATCCAATCTATGCCCCGCATATAAGTCGCCGCCGCAAAACCCGATATATCCGTGACCGAGCCGCCGCCCAAAGCTATAATCAAGGAATTTCTGCCAAAGCCGTTTTTAAATAGAAATTCCATAAGTTTAACATAAGAACCAAAGTTTTTAATTTCCTTTCCTTCAGGAAAGACAAAAACTTTTGTTTTCGAATTTCCGTTTTTTTTAATCTCATTTATTTTTTCTTGGAACTTTTTATGGCAGAAGGAATCAGTAATCAAACAAATGCCGCCGGCTTTTTCGCAATAATTAAAAATCTTTTCTTTCGCGTTTCTAAAATTGTCGGCGATTAAGGCCTCTATTGTTTTTTTGCTTTTGAATATATGTTTTTTAAATTTCTTTTGCATAAGAGTTAATCAGCTTCTTGATTTTTTTCACCGCTTTTACGGGAGAAAGTTTTGTCACGGAAAGCTTCAAATCGGCTTTCCTGTAATAACGGCGTCTTTTTGCCAAAAGTTTTTTAATTCTTTCCCCGACTTTTTTTGAATTGCCGCCGCCTATTAAAGGCCTCGCGTTTTTCGCCTTTAACAGTCTTTTTTTTAATTCATGGGCCGCGCATGAAAGATAGACAGACAAACCTTTATTTCTTAAATATTCAGGCCATTTTTTAGAAGCCATTATGCCGCCGCCCATAGCGATTACAATGTTTTGATCTTTTATGAGCTCTTTTACCGTTTTCTCCTCTATTTTTCTAAAGTATCCGAGACCTTGTTTCTTGATTATGTCTGAAGGGCTTTTTCTATAGATTTCTTCTATTTCAGCGTCCGAATCTTTAAATTTCAGATTCAATCTTTCGGCAAGGAGCCTGCCGATCGTCGTTTTTCCCGAACACATGAACCCGACAATAAATATTTTGTTTAACTTTTTAGGCATCTTAGGCTCTGAAAAACAATTAACTTGACACTTGGAAGCTCAGATTTAAATTGAGTTCAAGGCGCAACGAATGAGAAGGCTTTACGCCTGTGAATGAGGAGCAACGAAGAAATCAATAAAATATGAGCTTCCCCATAGCAATTATGCTATGGGGCTAACTGATTTTTGGCTACAACTTCGTCACTCATCGCTTACAGACCGCAAGAGTATGCTCGCTCTTCGTTCCTTGTTTCGCTCAAAAATCAGTTAGCCAAGTGTTAAGGTAATTGTTTTTCAGAGCCTTACAGAGTTCTCCGCGCTCTTGCGCAGTTTTTTCGCTATCTGCTTATTCCATAAAAAAAGCCTGTCTTTTGTTTCATTAAACGAATCACCGCCGAATTTTTCCAAAATATGGTTTGTAAGTTCCAACGCCAATAAATGTTCTCCTATTACGGCTCCGGCAAATACGGCAGTAATATCAGATGTATCCGAACAAACGAGAACTTTTGCGCCTGTTTTTAAATTTATTGAATTTATCCCTTTTTTAATCCCCGGCACCGCTTTTACGGCGCAAGAGAGGATAAGGGTTTGGCCGTTTGTGATTCCCCCCTCAATTCCGCCGGCCATATTGCTTGTTCTGCATAACTCACTGTTTTTTATTTCAAAGCCATCTATGGAATCTGAGCCGCGCAATTCGGCAAATTTGAAGCCGGATCCCATCTCTATGCCTTTTATCGCGTTAAGGCTTAATAGCTGCCTGCCGATATTCGCGCTGATTTTTCTGTCCAACTGATTATGGCTACCCAGTCCTATCGGCAGATTTTCAGCGCTGATTTCAAAAATCCCGCCCAGAGTCTCACCCATTTTCGCAGCTTCCTCTATTTTTGCCATTATTGATTTTTTGTTTTCGCTTAAATCGGATGAAGCTAAGCTTGTAACCCTGCTTTTTATCTTTATTCCAAGAAGCTCAGTAAATCTCATGGCGAAAGAACCGAGTCCCACTCTTATGCAAGTTTCCCTGGCGCTCGCTCTTTCTCGTATCAGAGCGCTTTGAGTAATATCGTATTTAAGCATCGCGGCAAAATCGGCATGTCCGGGTCTCGGAATCGAATTTTGACTAAGCGTAGAAACTATTTTTTTATTGTGTATCAGCAAGCCTATGGGCGCTCCTGTTGTTTTCCCTTTATAAAGGCCGCTTATTATTTCCAAATTATCCGTTTCAATTTTTTGCCTTGCGCTTCTTCCGCAAACCATCCTTCTGCGCTTTAATTGCAAAGCGATATATTTTTCCTTTATCGGCATACCGCTTGGAAAGCCTTCCAATATGCCCATAAGCGCTTTGCCGTGTGATTCTCCTGCCGTAAGATATCTTAACATTGCGAAAACTCCTTTTCCAAAAAGATTTTGATTTCCTTTTTCAGTCTTAATATATTTTCAATTTTCTTCCCCGTCCATATCTCAAAACTTTTTATAGCTTGATATATGAGCATATCTTTTCCGTCTATAACTTTTTTTGATTTTCTCATTGAACCGAGTTTTAAAAACGCGGTTTGTTTTCCGCCATAAGCCAAATCATAAAATGCCGCGCCTTTTTTTATTTCGGGAATATTCCATAGTTTTTTCTTTTCGCGGTCATGATACATGCCAAGCGGTGTGGCGTTTATTAAAAGTTTGGAATCAAGAAAAGATTTGTCCGTGAATTTTAGGGATTTAAATTTTGTTTTTGGAAAGAAATTTTTCATAACGGAGCTCAATTCTTCCGTTCTTTTTTTATTTCTGCCGTGTATAAGCACAGCGCGCGCCCCTAATTCGCCCAATGCCCAGCATACCGCTTTTGCCGCCCCCCCAGCTCCCCACAATGAAATTACTTCATTTTTAACGGACAATTTATGTTCTTTTATTGAAGCTAAAAATCCAAAAACATCCGTATTATAGCCGATAATTTTTTCTCGCTCTATTTTTACCACATTTACGGTTTTTATTTTAAGGGCTAGGCCGCGGAGTTTATGAACTTTTTTTGTAATTTCTTCTTTGCACGGCAGGGTTATATTAAATCCGTTCCAGTTATTTTTTAGAGCTTTTGCTATTGACAGAGAAATGCCGGCTTTATCCGTAGGCATGCGTTTATAGGAACCGGACATTTTAAATTTCAAAAACAAGAATTTGAAAATAGCGGGGGATAAACTTTTATTTAACGGACAGCCAAATATGCCTGCTTTTAGCCGGATCATTTTGCCTCATTTTTATTTTTTTGCTTTTTCTTAAAAATATTATTTTGAAAACGAGCAGTCATAATTTTTTTTGATAATCAACGGACAGTTTCATTAGATATTCAAAAAGTTTGAGAGCGTAGGGCTCAATGGTTTTATCGCTTAAGTTTTTCTTTATATTGGCGGTAACTTTTTTTTCTCTGGATTTATCTTTAATTTCTATCTTCAAAGGCCGTATTTTTTTCAAGAGCAAGAATCTTTTTTCCAAAAGCTGAATAATTTTTCTATCTATAATGTCTATTTTAGTTCTTAGACTGTTTAGCTTATTTATTGCCATTAGTACAATTTTATTAAATTTTGGTCGCATTTGGTTAACCCGCGCCTAATTTTAAAATTGCGATTACTCTGATGATAACCGAAGATTCAGGCCTGCAAAACAAATCATAGTTGGCGTTTTGATAAAATTAATAATTGAATTTTGGATAAAACCGGTTTTTAGCTTGATAACATTTTCTCGTTTATTCCGCGCCATTCGGAAAAACATAACGGTAATTATACCGATAGCTGTAATATCAATGATGAAAAGTGAATGCAAAAAACACAAGGTTGGTCTAGCTTCATTTTTTATACAATATTAGAAGCTATGCTTCATAAAGTGTCGGTAGCTATGTGAACGACCAATATTAGAAGCTATGCTTCCCCCATACTTCGTTGTGGACAGGCATTCCCGTGGCGACTATGGCGCCACGGGATCGGAAGTTATACGAACGACCAATATGACTATGAAAACATATTCGTTTCTAGAGCTGGCGCGAAAAAGAAGGAGTATAAGAAAATATCAAGATAAGCCTATTGAAAGAGATAAATTAATATTATGCCTTGAAGCCGCCAGGCTTAGCCCTTCCGCTTGCAATAGTCAGCCCTATAAGTTTATAGTGGTTGATGATAAAGCCATTAGAGACAGCTTGGCCGAAGCGATTTTTTCAGGCATATATTCAATATGTAAATTTGCCGCCAAAGCAAAAGCTTTTGCCTTTATAGTTTTGCAGAAACAAAAAATTACCGCGCGATTGGGCAATAAAATTCAGAATATTGATTTCAAGCAAGTGGATATCGGTATAGCCGCCGAGCATTTTGTTTTGCAGGCCGAAGAACTGGGGCTCGGAACTTGCCATATAGGGTGGTTTAATAAAAAAAAGGCGGCTGAAATATTAAAGATACCGAAAAATTATCGGGCGGAACTGATGATAAGCATTGGTTATCCGGATGAAACTCCCAAAGAACGCGAGAAAAAGAATTTTGACGATATGGCGTCTTTTAACGGATATCAAAAAGCAACATGAAGATATTATTTTGCATTGCAATGTTTTTGGCAATTGACGCAAGTGTTGTGCGCGCTCTTGATATTGCGTCCGATACATGGAGCAGGACAGTCAATTTGGAATATACCGAAGAGGCTTGTTGTTCCGGCGTAAACGGCGCTTGCGGCGCGACAAAACAAGAATCGGTTTTTCAGGACGAAATTTTTGATACGGATGAATTTTCTTTGACAAAACAAGAACCGCCGACAAAAACAGAGAAAAAGACGGCGGCATCAAATAAAGTTGAGATTGATGTCAAAGACGATTTAAAAACCGCGGAAAAACAAAAATTATTTTACCCCAATAAACGCCTTATAATTGTTTTGGGAGCGCTATTCGGCTTTGTGTTTATTTATTTTCTTAAAAAAAGGAGAAAGAAATGACAGGCAATCTTTCAGAAAATTTCAGATTGGTTTCAACCCTTATTCATTTTTTGCAAGGAGCGGCTTTTTTTATAATAGGCGTCATTGCGATTTATATCCATGAGAACGGGGGGAAAGCTCAAGAAAAATTGAAGTTTATTTCCCCTCTCGCTTTTATAGCCGCGGGCGCAGTATCATTATTAGCGATAATCATCATATTAGGGGATTGGAGTTTTGAAAGCGCCATAGCCATTATGAAAATTAAACCGGGATTTTTTATTTTTATGGCTTTATCCTGCGTGTTTATGTCCGCAGGGTTTTCAGGCGTTTTATTTGCGGCGGATAAGAAAAAAAATAAAGTTTGGGGATATTTTTATTGGATTTTTATTTTTTCCATAGCTGTTCTTTACGCGCTTATGCATACCCGCGTTAACAATGCGGCAAGCGCTTTTGTTATGGCCAATCATATTGTCATGGCGGGCGCTTTGGCAATAGCGCTTGTTTTTAAAATAACCGAATTTTTTGCGGAAAAGAAAATTATTAGAACTTTGGGAATTATTTTTTTGCTTATAACCTCTTTTCAATTACTAATCTATAAAGAGAGTGAAAATTCCTTTAAATACGAAATAGTTACAATTAAATCTGAAAACGGCGATACGGCAAAATCCCCAAAATAAATTAGTCCCGCCATAGGCGGGAGTAGCTACACTTTGAAATTCCTATACATAAATATAAAACCAATGACAAAACTACTGATAAAAAACGGCATAGTAATTGACGCTCGCGCCGATATAAACGAGAAACTTGATATTCTGATTGAGAACGGCCAAATAAAACGGCTTTCAAAAAATATTTCTTTAAAAAAAGAAAGCGGAACCGAAATTATTCAAGCCTCTGGAAAGTGGGTTATTCCGGGCATTGTGGATATGCATGTGCATACCAGAGAGCCGGGCGGCGAGAAGAGCGAAACTATTGAGTCCGCTTCAAAAGCCGCGGCCGCCGGCGGCATAACATCCGTTTTGGCCATGCCCAATACAAATCCCGCGGCGGATTCCGCCGAAATTATAAAAAAACTTATCGCGCTAGCTAAAAAGAAAGCCTTGATAAATATTTTTTTCTCAGGGACTATAAGCTCCGGGAGAGAGGGCATTAAATTATCACCCGTCAAAGCCATGCACAAGGCGCAAATAAAGGCAATTACCGATGACGGCAGCGCGGTAATGGATGAAGATTTATTAAGACAAGCCTTAAAACTTTCAAAAAAATTAAATATTCCGCTTTTAGAGCATTGCGAAGATTCTCATATATCGGCGGGAGGGGTTTTAAATGAAGGTATTGTAAGCGCGCGGCTTAAACTTCCGGCAATAGCGAGAGAGGCTGAAATTTTTATTGTTTTAAGAGATGTGCTTTTAGCCGCTTCTCTGAGAGCTCCGTTGCATATTCAGCATGTGAGCTGCAAAGAGAGTATCGAGCTTTTAAGATGCGCAAAAAAATCGGGCATTCGCGTAACAGCGGAAACCTGTCCTCATTATTTTACGCTTACGGAAGAAGACGCGGCTTCCTTGAACACCAATTTTAAAATGAATCCTCCGCTAAGGACAAAAAAGGATATCGCCGCTATTAAAAAAGGCCTGAAAGACGGAACCATTGATATTATAGCTTCCGATCACGCCCCTCATTTAAAAAGCGAAAAGAAAAAAAGTTTTATTAAAGCCCCTTTCGGAATAATAGGGCTTGAAACTATGCTCGCGCTGGTTATAAGCGAATTGGTTTTAAAAAAAGTTATAAGTAAAAAGCGGATGGTTGAACTTTTATGCATGAATCCCGCCGCTTTACTTGGATTAAAATCTAAGGGAAGCATAATGCCCGGCATGGATGCGGATATATGCGTTATAGATCCGCTGAAAAAAATCAGTGTTCCGCATAAATTTTCAAGCAAATCTTCAAATTCTCCTTTTATAGGCAGAAAGCTTTCCGGCTGGCCGGTCTTAACCGCGGTTTCAGGAAAAATTGTATATCGCAAATGAACTTTTTATACAAACAAATAATAAGAAGAGCGCTTTTTAAACTTGACCCCGAGCTTGTCCATGATATAATGATAAATGGCGCGGGATTTTTTCAACGTTTTGATTTTATTTGCGCTCTTATTGAGCTTATGTGTAAAACCGAAGCGCAAGAAATTGAAATAAAAGGCATAAAATTTCCCAATAGAGTAGGGCTTGCGGCGGGTTTTGATAAAAATTGTTCGGCGGCTAAGATAATTTCAAAAATAGGTTTTGGGTTTTTAGAGCTTGGCACTGTAACCTTAAAGCCGCAGCCGGGCAATCCAAAACCCAGATTATTCAGGTTGCCCCAAGAGCGAGCCATTATAAATAGAATGGGTTTTAATAATATCGGCGCGGCGGCCGCGGCGAGAAACCTTGAAAAAACCGGCAATATTGGCATTCCAACGGGGATTAATATCGGCAAAAATGCCGATTGCCCTCTTGAAAACGCCGCTTCAAATTATCTTGAATGTCTTAAGATTCTTTATCCTCACAGCGATTATTTTACGCTTAATATAAGTTCTCCGAACACCAAAGATTTAAGAACATTGCATGAACGGGAAAAATTTAAAAAACTGATAGAACCCATTTTAAATTTTGTAAATTCAAAGCCGTTTAAAAAACCTGTTTTTATCAAAATATCTCCCGATATTGAAAAATCCGAGCTTGAGAATATTTCAAAAGCGGCCATTGAAATGGATTTTGGGATAATAGCTACAAATACCACTATAAGAAGGGATTCCTTAAAAAAAACTTATGCGGATATGGAGGGTGGTTTGAGCGGAGCTCCTTTGAGGGAGCTTTCAAATGATATTCTGAAAAAAACCGTAGCGCTTACAAACGGTAAAATTCCGATTATAGCTTCCGGCGGCATTGTAAGCCGCGCGGCGGCCGCTGAAAAGCTGGCATTAGGCGCGGACTTGATACAAATTTATACGGGGCTTATTTATGAAGGGCCTTTTTTTGTAAAAGATATATTAAAATGTATACGGCAGTAGTCAGCGCTCAAGTGTCAGTAACGAGTAATGAGCGCCGAGTAAAAAGTAAATTAAGGAAACTCCTAATTACCATTTAGGTTACTCGTTTTTCTGCGGTTAGTAATTTTAGCGCGCGTTTATGGTGTTTACTTTAAACTAATTATGAAAAATACCGAGCTTATATTGGCTTTAGATACAGAAAACTTTTCATCAGCCGAGGATTTATTGTCCAAGTTTAAAGGAATCATAAAATACTATAAAGTGGGTTCAAGTTTATTTACGCTTGAGGGGCCGAAAGTCATTGAACTTGTTCATAAATGCGGCGGACAGGTTTTTTTAGATTTAAAGTTTCATGATATTCCAAATACTGTTAAAAATGCCATAATAAGCGCGCAAAAGCTTGGTGTTTATGCCGTTTCACTTCATATCTCCGGCGGCGCTAGAATGATAGAGAAATGCGCGGGCATTGCCAAAAGACCGAAACTTTGGGGCATAAGCGTTCTTACAAGTTTTGATGAGGAATCTTTTGCTATGACAGGTTTCAAGAATGATATTGCTTCATCTATGAGCATGCTTTCGGATTTGGGAGTTTCAAGCGGATTGGACGGTCTTGTTTGTTCGGGCTTTGAAATTAAAATGCTTAGAAATAAATTTCCCGCTAATATGGATATAGTGGCGCCTGGCATAAGGCTTGGCAATGCGAATGATGATCAAAAGAGAATTATCAATCCCAAGAAAGCTAAAGAGTTGGGCGCGGATTTCATAGTCGTTGGCAGGCCTGTGCTTAATAGTTCAAATCCCGAAGAAACCGTTAGAGCTATTTTAAAGGAGCTTGAATAAATGACTACAACTGAAATAAAAAAATATTTAAAAGAATCCGGCTCTTTTTCCGGCGGACATTTTATTCTCTCATCCGGTTTGCATAGCCCCGATTATATTCAATGCTCTTTGGCTTTAAAAAAACCCAAAAAAGCGGAAGAATTGGGCATAATGCTTAAAAAATTGTGGAAAGGAGATAAGCCCGATTTAGTGCTTTCTCCGGCTATGGGCGGTTTAATAATCGGCCATGAAACCGCCAAGGATTTCGGTGTGGATTTTGTTTTTACGGAAAGGCTAAACAGAAAAATGGTGTTAAGGCGCGGTTTTAAAATTGACATGGGAGTTAAAATTATAATTGTGGAAGATGTTTTTACGACAGGCAAATCCACCATGGAAACATATGAAACAGTTAAGGCCTATGGCGCCAATGTATTGGGCGCTCTTTCAATCATAAACAGAATGGGCAAGAAAAAATTTTATTTTCCGCATGAAAGCCTTTTGAAAATCGATTTAAAAGTTTATAGTCCGAGTTCCTGCCCATTATGCAAAAAAGGCTTGCTCGCGCAAAAACCCGGCAGTAGAAATTAAGCGGTTTTAGGTTCTTCTGGCGATTTTTCTTCATTCGGCAGTTTTTCGGATAAATCGGTATAGAATATAAAATAAAGAGTTCCCAAAACGCCGAAGCCCGATGATATTATTAAAGTCATTTGCGGCGATAGCAGCCAAAGTATTCCGCCGCCCAAAGCAGCGATAGATACCACAATATCTCTAATAAAATAATATGTGCCGTAAGCCATTGCTTGATTATCTTCGGGCGATAAGTCTAAAATCAAAGCTTTTCTGGTTGGCTCGCCGAATTCTTTTAATCCCCTGATTATAAAAGCTATTACCAAAGCTGAGAACGAATTTGAAAATAAAATGAATATCGGGAAAAGTGAGAAGAAAACAAAACTTATTATAATATACTTTTTTTTACTTTCGCGCCGCGCGGCTTCATTTGGCGCACCGGATGGATCAAGAGCTTGTTTTCCGCTTCTTTCCACAAAATAAGCAACCGGAATATATATAAGAATGGCCGTAATCATTTCTATAGCGGTTAAAATGCCGAATTGAAATGTTCCTATTTGTACATATTTGACGCACCATATTACCACAAAAGCATAAGGTATTTGTTCGCAAAACCGCATAAGTATATCCGATATTAATAATCGTTTTAAAGGCTGATTTATTAAATAAAACATTTTAACGGGATTAAATTTAAATTTTATTCTCTCAGGCATTTCAGGGGCTTCAAGCATATTATGCTGCGCAAAAATTGAAATCACAGATAGTATAAAAGCTATGGAAAAGGCCACTCTAATGCCTGTTATATCTCCCCAGATGCTTAAACATAAACCGCCGAGAATAGGACCTACTGCCATAGGAATTCTTCGCGTTAGAGAATGAAGCGTAATCCCCATGGTTCTTTTATGAAAAGGAATTGATTTTGATATCGCGCTCATGATCGCCGGCAAAGATATCGCGGACCATGAAATGAAAAATATGGCGCCTATAATGGCGGCTTGCCAGTAGGGAAATATTATCACTATCAAGTAACCTGTTGAAGCCATGATATTAAAAAATATTAATGATTTTTTATAGCCGAATCTATCGCTTAAATATCCTCCGGGCATAGAATAAACGGCGCTTAGGAAATTATCCAAAGCATTCAAAATCCCTATGGCAATGCTTCCTCCTCCGAGAGCCATGATATAAAGCGGAAGAAAGCGCTCCCCCATCCTTTCGCCGAGTTCAACAAAAAGAACGACCGATAAGAGCACGGCAATATTCTTTTTTAACGAGAGAAAATCAATTATTTTTCGCATTTGAATTTTAGTAAGTGTTTTTTGATGTATTTCTGACTGTTTTTATTATACAATTAAAAATATGAATACGATAAAATTTTCGCGGAATATCTTAGCCGCGGTTTTTATATTTTTTATTTTCTCTGTTTTAACTATTCGCGGCGCTTATGCCGCGGTATATTCGTCTAAAAATGGAAAACACACAGTGGAAGTTAAATCCGATTTTTCGCCCGACGCCAAAGAAGCTCATTATAAAGTAAAAGACGCTAATGGCAAAATCGTTTCAGAATTTAAAACGGATTTATCTCCCATAACAATGATTCTATTAGACAATGGCGAAAGAATTATTGGGTTTTACGGCAGTGTCGGGCAAACAGTTGTCATAACACAATTGCGTTTTTACAATATGCAAGGCAAACTTATTAAAAAGCATCGCATGATTGCGACGGGCTGCGGCGGACAAGATATTTCAGATAGCGGCAAATATTACGCTTATAGCTGGTGGAATGATAAAAAAAGCGGAATTAATTTATTTGATACTCAAACCGGTGAAATATTATGGAGTAAATCCTACGAAAAACTATTGAAGGGAGTTAAAATTTCAGGCGATGGGCAATGGATTGTTATGAAGTTCGCCAAAGGCAAGACAAATGAAATTCAGTTATTGGACACCACGGGAGCTTTAAAATGGTCGGGCAGTATTAACACTCGCAATAAATGCGCCATAACCTCTATAAATAAAGACGGCTCTGTTTTTGAAGTAACTGAAAACAAAATGATTTATAATGAAAAAGACGGTTATACGCATATTACGGGAGTAAAAAAAACTATTTACGCCAATAATAAAGGGGAAGTGGAAATAATAAAAACCATTGCTCTCCCGCAAAAATCATCCAATAAAAAAACCCGCTAGTGTAGCAACAAAATAGTTTTCCGCCATTACTACTTGGCGGCATAAGACTATGTCATACCACATCAAGACCTATGGCCATTAGAGCGGTATCCACTACCGGGCGCCTATGGCGCGCGCCAAGATTTAGCGGCAGAAACCCGCCGATGCTGTAGTGGAGGGGGGCAGGATCCACCGATTTATTTGGAGGAAACTATTCCTTGTTGCCATGTTGCCTAATTACCTTGTCGCCTAATTAATCATTAATTTGTTAAAAAATAAAAGTATGCCGAGAATGGCAATGATAATACCGGCTACTTTTTCGGTATAGCGCAGAGCATTTTTATATTTGGCAATCCACTTAAAGAATCTCGCCGTTAAAAGAGCTGAAAGTATAAATGGTATGGCAAGCCCCATGGAATAAACAAAGAGAAGAGCAATACCTTGAAGTATTTTTTCACTGCTTGCCGCCAGAGCCAATATGCCGGCAAGTATCGGCCCTATGCACGGCGACCAGCCGAGAGCGAAAGCGAAACCCATGAAGAATGAGCCTAAATGTCCGGGCTTTATTTTTTTCATTGAAAAGCGTTTCTCATAATTTAAGACTTTAAAATTTAAGATGCCCGTCATATGTATGCCCATAAAAAACAATACAATGCCGAAAATTTTAAGCAGTATATATTTATATTCAAACAAGATATTGCCTAAACTTGATGCCGCCGCGCCGAGAAATGAGAATGCTATAGAGAAACCCGCCGTAAAAAACAGGGAGTTAATTACGGCTTTTCTTGTCGCATTTTTATTGTCGCTTTTTGAAAGTTCGCTTGCCGAAAAACCGGAAATTAAAGATAAATACCCCGGCAAAAGAGGAAGCACGCATGGCGTAAAAAAAGATGCTAAACCGGCGGCAAAAGCCGTAATATACGCTATCACAATTTAATCTCCGCTTTTAGGAATTTGTTTTTGAATATTGGGAGTATTTAACTATTTTAATTTTGCGCTCTTCTATGGCGGGCCAATGAGCCGTTTCAACATATTCCATAACCTTTTTCCAATGTCCCCGGCTTTTAAGTATAAGGTCGCAGACCTCTCTTACCGCTCCTTCTCCGCCGGCCTTTTCTGTTATAAAATGCGCAACTTCTTTAACTTCTTTAACGGCGTTTTTTGGCGCGCAGGCAAGACCCACTTTTCTAAGCGCGGGTATGTCCGTTAAGTCATCGCCGATATAGGCCGTATTTTCGGGTTTTATTCCCGAATCTTTTAATATTTCCTCAAGCGGTTTTATCTTTGAAAGAAAGCCTTGATAGGCGTATTTCATCGCCAATAGCCTGGCTCTTTCTTCGGCATCTTCGGATTCCCTGCCTGTAATTATGCCGCATGAAATATTAAACAAAGCGAGCATTCTGACGCCTATGCCGTCAAGGGCGTTAAATGCCTTAAATTCCCGCGTTTTTCCGTTTGCCTGCGGGATGAAATACATTTTTCCGTCGGTCAATACCCCGTCTACATCCATTAAAAGGAGTTCTATTTTTTTCGCTTTTTCAATGATTTTCTTATCCATAGATTAAATTATACTTTATCTATGAGGGATAACAGGTTCATTCTTAAATAATAAAGCAGAATAAAGAGTAAGTATGGCGGCTAAATAATTATGCAATAAGGAACAATTTTGGAAAGTGTAATATTAGTGGTAAATAATCTAACCGTTTTATTGTCCGGCTGTTTGACTTTTTAACGCTACAATAAAGTGTTTAATACACGCTTAACTCAAAAAACTTTGACTCTTCCTAATGTTATATAATTGAGAATAATATTGTTCTCAATAAGACCACAGAATGAAACCTTGGCAAACAAGAGGTATTATGCCTAAAATCAAAAATGGCGATTTAAATTTTACAGCGAAACTTTGGCAGACAGCGGATAAATTAAGAAACAATATGGATGCCGCTGAATATAAACATATTGTTTTAGGGCTTATTTTTTTGAAATATATTTCCGACGCGTTTGAAGAGAAGCATGAGATACTGAAAAAAGAGATTGCGGATTCCTCTAAACCTTCCTATATCGCTGAACCCAAAGCCAGACACAACATTCTTAATGATCCTGACGAATACAGAGCTGATAATGTTTTCTATATTCCGGAAAAAGCGAGATGGCAATATCTGCAAAAAAATGCCAAGCAACCGTTCATAGGTAAAATCATTGATGATGCTATGGATATTCTTGAAAAAGACAATTCCACACTAAAAGGCATATTGCCCAAAAATTATGCAAGACCATCTCTTGATAAACAAAGGCTTGGCGAGTTAATTGATTTAATCGGCACCATTGGGCTTGGAGATAAAGAAAACAGAAGCAAAGATTTATTGGGCAGAGTTTACGAATATTTTTTGGGCCAGTTCGCGGACGCGGAAGGTAAAAGGGGCGGACAATTTTATACTCCAAAATGTATTGTCCAATTGCTTGTTGATATGATAGAGCCGTATAAAGGCAGAGTTTTTGACCCTTGCTGCGGTTCGGGGGGAATGTTTGTACAAAGCGAGAAATTTGTTCAAGCGCATGGCGGAAGAATCGGCGATATTTCCATATATGGACAAGAAAGCAATCAAACAACATGGCGTCTTTGCAAAATGAATCTTGCTATCAGAGGCATTGACGCGAATATCGCATGGAATAACGAGGGAAGTTTTCTCAATGACGCTCACAAAGATTTAAAATCAGACTTTATTCTTGCTAATCCGCCTTTTAATGACAGCGATTGGCGCGGGGATTTATTGAAAAATGACATTAGATGGAAATACGGCGTTCCTCCTACCGGAAATGCTAATTTTGCTTGGATTCAGCATTTTATTTATCACCTGTCGCCGACAGGAACAACAGGGTTTGTTCTTGCCAATGGTTCAATGGCTTCCAATACATCCGGAGAGGGAACCATTAGGAAGAATATTATTGAAGCTGACTTAATTGACTGTATGGTTTCTTTGCCTTCGCAATTATTTTTCAATGCGATGATTCCGGCTTGTTTATGGTTTATTCGGCGCAAAAGCGCCGAACCCTCACCCCTTTCCCCTCTCCCAAATGGAGAGGGGAAACATTATAGGGGCGGATTCGATTTTTCGGGTCAACTAAAAATAGCAAGAAAGTTGCGCCAAAAATCAACTCCCGCTGAACATATATTTTGGGAAATAGTAAAAAATAGAAAATTTTTAAATCTTAAATTCAGAAGACAGCATCAGATTGGCAAGTATATTATTGATTTTTATTGTGATGAACAAAAACTTGTTATTGAGATTGATGGCACAATTCATAACACTCCTCAAAGACAAAAAATTGATCACAAGCGAAATGGTTATCTAAAAAAACTTGGTATAAATATAATTCGCGTTTCCAATAAAGAAATACTGAATGATATTGAAAACACTCTTAAAATAATCGCATCTTCTCTCCCCTCTACCTTTGGGAGAGGGGTTGGGGGTGAGGGTAAAGAGGGCAAAGTCCTCTTTATTGACGCCCGCAATATGGGCGAAATGATTGACAGAAGACATCGTGAATTGACGGATAAAGAAATTAATAAAATTTCCGATACTTACCATGCTTGGCGCGGCGAGGGCGGAAAATACAAAGACATTAAAGGCTTTTGTAAAAACGCTTCTTTTGATGAAATTAAAAAAAACGGATATATTTTAACTCCGGGCAGATATGTCGGAATTAAAGAGATTGAAGAAGATGACGAAAAATTTGAAGAAAAAATGAAAAGATTAACCTCAGAGCTTTCTAAGCAAATGAAACAAGGCAAGAAGCTTGATGAAGAAATCAAAAAAAATCTTACAGGTATCGGGTATGAAATTTAAAGAGTCGGAAACAGTAGAATTTAAGAAGTCAACTTCAGAGCTAAAAGAAGCCGTTATTGCCGTTGCCGCTATTCTTAACAAACATGGGAAAGGGTCGCTTTACTTCGGCATAGCCGACGATGGAACTATAATAGGCCAACAGATCGGCAAGAATACGCTAAAAGATATATCTGTGGCGATAACCGCTCGCATAGAACCTAAAATTTATCCTGATATTAAAATTGAAAAAATTAAGAACAAAGATTGCATAGCCGTTGAATTTAGCGGTCATGAAAATCTTTACTCGGCTTTTGGGCGTTTCTATCTTCGGGCCGGGGATGAAAATAAAAAACTTTCCACAAAAGAAATTGAACGATCTATAGCAAAAAAACAGAATTATGTTTATCAATGGGGTTTTCAAGTTTCAGAAACATCCTCCGCCGTTAATGTTACCGCGTTGCGCGCGTTTATCAAACGAGGCAGAGAAGCGGGGCGAATTAGCTTTGCGTTTGATATGGCAAGGAATGTTTTAAACAAATTGAATCTCATAAAAGGCAATAAGCTTCTCAATGCCGGTAAAGCATTGTTTTGTAAAGACAATAGCCTTGAAGTAAGAGCGGCGGTTTTTGCCACAAATGAAAAGGTAACTTTTCTGGATATTCAATTATTTAAAGGAACTCTTTTTAATTTGATAAACCAATGCGAAGCTTATGTGAAAGAACACATAAACTGGCGGGCGGATATAATTGATTTTAAAAGAGTGGAGACTCCCGAAGTTCCTATTAAGGCGATTCGCGAGGCAATCGTCAATTCCTTATGTCACCGCGATTTTAATAATCCTTCAGGAAACGAAATTGGTATTTACAAAAACAGAATAGAAGTTTTTAATCCCGGACAGTTCCCTTCTGATTACACGCCCGAAGATTTTATTAAAGGCAGGGAGAAGAGCATTCCCAGAAATCCATTGATTGCGGACACTTTTTATCTCACTAGGGATATTGAGAAATGGGGTTCGGGACTTAAGCGTATTTACGATGAATGTAAAACAGCCGGCGTGAAAGTGGAATTCAATAAAATTAAAAGCGGATTTGTGGTAATATTTTATCGGCCGGTGAGCGCGTCAAAGCTGGAAGCCGTCGAAAAAGGCGAGGGTGTAAATGAGGGTGTAAATGAGGGTGTAAATTCAGTCATTGCCTATATAAGAAATAATCCG
Organism: Elusimicrobiota bacterium; assembly: GCA_022013385.1. Taxonomy (GTDB): domain Bacteria; phylum Elusimicrobiota; class Elusimicrobia; order Elusimicrobiales; family UBA9959; genus JAKLQJ01. Next base: position 9,286 of record JAKLQJ010000166.1, on the reverse strand, counting down.
GGAAAGAGAGCTCCCTTTATAGCCAAAGCATTGGAAATACCGCTTAAGACATTGGAACGCTGGCTTAAAAAAGCAAAAATCGAAAATAGAATTAAATATCTTGGAATCCCAAAAACCGGCGGATATTGGATAAAATAAAAAAACTGATACCTAAATTTATCAAAAAAAATGGCGTAACAGGAAGAGATACGATATTATTAATCAGATATAAACTTGATAAAAATCGGTTTAAAAATGTAAATGGAAAATAAAATCAAATACAAAAATTGAAACTACGAAAAAGAAGAAAAATCGAAAAAAGTTTGAAGGGTATCGGGTATGAAATTTAAAGTATTTGTTAGCGGAGTTCAAAAAGAACTTAAAGTTGAACGACAAGCGATAAAAAATTTTATTCTCGGAGATGTTCTGCTGTCAGAATATTTTGAAGTCTTTCTTTTTGAAGATGCTCCGGCTAAAAGCAAATCGGCTGAAAAGGCCTATCTTGACGAGGTGAATGATTCTGATATTTATATCGGTATTCTTGGTGAAAAGTATGGCACTACTATCAAAAAAGCCATTTCTCCCACAGAGGCGGAATTTGAGGAAGCGAAAAAGCTTGATAAAAACATTTTAATTTATATTAAGGGCCAAAGCGCCACAGATAAAAATCGTGAAGATGGCGTTAAAAAACTTCTTGTGAAAATTCGGGATTCTAAAAAAGGATATAGTTATAAGCGTTTTAATAATATAACCGAATTGATTCGATCGGTTTACGCCAGTTTGATAGATTTTTTAAAAAAAGAAGGAATTGTTGGCCGAAGCGCTTTTGATGAACGCATTTGTGAAAACGCCAAACTCTCGGATATGGACGCTGAAAAAGTTCGATGGTTTTTGAGAACGGCAAAAGCCGCGCGCAAATACCCATTAAAAGAAGATACTCCCATTAAAGATGTCTTCACGCATTTAGACTTTATAAAAAACGGTAAATTAACGAATGCGGCCATCTTGCTTTTCGGTAAAAATCCGCATAAATATTTTATTCAGGCGGAAGTTAAATGTTTGCAGTTTTCAGGCACGGAAGTAAAGAAGCCTTTTGTTAACTATCAGGTATACAGCGGAAATTTGTTTGAGCAGATTGATAAGGCGCGAGCGTTTGTGCTTGACGCTATTAAATTTCCTGTTATTCAAAAAGCCGGTTCGGCGCGCTTTGAACGGCTATATGAGCTTCCGGAATTTGCTATTCAGGAAGCAATAGCTAACGCTATAGCTCATCGAAACTATAATAATGCTTCGGGTATTCAACTAATGGTTTTCGCAGATAGGGTTGAGGTTTGGAATTCCGGAAGTCTTCCGCCGGAACTTACAGTGGAAGATTTAAAAAAACCGCATACATCATTTCCGTCAAATCCATATATAGCAAATGTCCTTTACTTGGCAGATTATGCTCAGCGAGCCGGTTCGGGAACGATTGAAATGTTAGCAAAATGCAAAGAACACCATGCGCCGGAACCGGAATTTGTATTAATACGCAATAAAGAATTTCGCGCCATTTTACCAAGAGATATTTTTACCGAAGATTCCTTAGTAAGAATAGGGTTAAATGAACGTCAAATAAAGGCTGTTAAGTATGTTAGAGAAAAAGGACGAATCACCAATAAAGAATATAAAGAATTGACAGAAGTATCTAAGCCAACAGCAACTCGTGATTTATCAGAATTAAAACAGAAAAAAGTTTTTACTTTAAAAGGTATAGGGAAAAGGTCTTTATTTTACATTCTTTATGAATCAAAAATAAGCCAATAATGAGCCAAATGAGCCAATAATGAGCCAATAACAAAAGAGCTATATGAGAGAAATGATATATTGTTAAAAAGAAAGTATTAAAAATAAAAGGCAAGGGCGCAGTATCAGTTATGTCTTGGCTGGTCGTTCTTGTTGCTTCAAATTTGGTATCTGATCCGGAAACAAATCAACGATTCACTATAAAACGCTACCATAGCGAGAAAGAACATTTTGATGACGGAACATGGAAGCATAAAAAAATCATTCTTTCGCCGGACAATAAAGAGTTTGATGATATTGTGATTGAAAATGTCAGCGGTGAAGATTTTAAAGTAATTGCGGAATTTGTTTCTATTGTTTAGAAATACAAGAAACTAATCACAAAAAATACGGGCATTACTCAAATTAGTCCCGCCATAAAGGCGGGAGTAGCTACACTTTGAAATTCCGTTACGATAAATTACTTAAACTTCTTAAATAACTTTATTGCTAATTGCCTTGTCACCCGTTACCACTTGACAAAAAAGTTTTGCAACCACCTTTAGTGTCTTACCCCGCGGGATGCTTTAGAAGCTACCGCGCCAGAAGTTGCGCAGCAACCCACGGGGTAAAATTGCTCCGTGTTTCTAATTACCTTGTCGCCTAACTATCTTATATTATTGGCTATTATTTTTAAAAAAGCCGCGCCGTATCGTTTAAGCTTATGCTCTCCGATGCCTTTTATGCCGCGCAAGTCATTTAAAGTCTGCGGTTTAAGCGCGGCCATTTCAAGCAAAACGCTGTCGTGAAATATAATATAAGGCGGTATGCCGGATTTATCCGCTAAAAGGCGGCGAAAGGAGCGCAGGCTTTCAAAAAGTTCTTTATCAATATCCAGACCGCATCCGGTTTTTTTATTAAGCTCGGCAACCTTCTTTTTTTTATGCTTCAGCGGCGGGGGAATCGGTATGCCCAAACGAACAGAACATTTGTCTTTGCACAATTGCTTGCCGGCGGCAGTTATGCGCAAAAGAGGATAATTCCGCTCTTCCCTTACTTCAAGAAAATCCTGCACTATAAGCTGGTCAATCCATGAACGAACAGCTACTTCGCCCGAATCTTTGAGGAGGCCGAAAACCTTCAATGTATTATGTCCGTTAAGCTCTATCCGTTCATTAGAGCGGCCAAGCAAAAGATTTACAACATAGCCCGCGCCATAACGGCCTTCCATGCGCCATGCCGCGCTTAAAATTTTTTTAGCGGTAAGAACGGCTTCATCATTCGGAAGACTTTTTGTTTCCCCAAGGCATACATCGCAGGCCCCGCAATTTTCTTTATTGCTTCCGTCGGGCGGATAGGGCGCGCCAAAATGGTTTGTCAGAAGGCGATGACGGCATACAGGCGCTACGGCATAGCGGCCTATTTCGCGCAATTGACGGTCTATCGCTTGTTCCCTTTGCGCGGTGATGCCTTCTGTTTTAGACAATCGCCGATGCAAAGCAAGATCTGAGGCGGCAAATAAAAGCAGACATTCGGACGGCATTCCGTCGCGGCCCGCGCGGCCCGATTCCTGCTGATAATGCTCCATTGAGCGAGGCGTGTTTGCATGCGCCACATAACGCACATTAGAGCGGTCTATCCCCATGCCGAAAGCAATGGTGGCAACAATAACATCCAGCTTTTCTTTTACAAAATCGTCCTGGGCGCGCCGCCTATCATCGGCAGAAAGTCCCGCGTGATATGGCGCGCAGGATATGCCCGCCTTTTTAAGGCCTTCCGCCAAGCGTTCAACATCTTTGCGCGTTTGAGCGTATACAATACCGCCACAGCCGTCATGCCGGCGCGCGATATCTAATATTTGCGAAAGCCGGTCGCGGCGCGGAAGGGCGCGGTAAATAAGGTTTGGACGATCGGGATGGCCTATTAAACACGAAGGTTTGCGAAGCGAAAGCCGGTCGCAAATATCATTTTGCACTTCAGGCGTGGCCGTAGCGGTAAGAGCCATCCGGGCAGCTTTGGGGAAACAGTCCAAAACTTCTCCCAGCCGCCGATACTCCGGCCTAAAATCATGACCCCAGTGAGAAACGCAGTGCGCCTCGTCTATAGCGGCAAGAAAAACGCGCTCAGAAATATAAGGCAAAAGATCTCCCATAAGCAAGCGTTCGGGGCTGACATAAAGAAGTTCTGTTTTACCTTCCGACAATCGCCGATACACATCTTTGCGACGGCTTGCCGCAAGATTTGAATGAATGGCGTCCGCCATTAAACCAATTTCGCGCGCATTGGTAACCTGATCGTCCATAAGGGCGATTAACGGAGAAATCACAAGCGCCAGCCCGCGCCCCATAGCCGCCGGAAGCTGATAACAAAGGCTCTTGCCGCCGCCTGTGGGAAGGACAACCATGCAGTCGCGGCCCGAAAGAGTCGTTTCCACCGCCTCTTTTTGAAGCGGCTTGAAAGAATTATATCCCCAGCGGCGTTTAAGAATTTCTTCTGGTATATTAAGGCTTTGTAACATAATTGGAGAGGTTCAAATTTGACAATGAAATTTAAAGCAAAAAAGCAAACAGCGCTTCTATTTCAATCTCCTCCGGCAATGACATTCGTTTCGTGGAAATGAGAAGGAGAATAAAAAATGGTGATGATTTTTTTCATAACGCTGTCCCTAATCAATACTTTTACTTTTAATATTCGTGAAAGGAAAAATATCTTTTATGACACTGCTTATCGCGAACAAAACCCGCCGCGCTGTTTCGTGTTTTCTTCGCTGTTCTCTGTTGCGTTGCTCACCGATTACTGTTTACTGTTCACCGATTACTGTTTACCGATTACTGTTTACCGATTACTGTTTACCGATCACTGTTTACCGATCACTGTTTACCGATCACTGGTCACTGGTCACTGATCACTGGTCACTGATCACTCCTGCCTCTTGCTTTTATACCTACACACCTCTAAATGAATAGGCTATATCCTCAAATATCGGCAAATATTTTAAGTAAGCCGAAGATGAACTCATGAAATGTAAAATATGGAAGCCCTTTTCGCTAGGTATTACATAAAATTTTTCTTTAAGCATTGTAAATTCTCCGGAACTGCTTTCCAAATTCGTATATTCTTTAACCTCTCTTTCAAAACGATAAGCGGTTCTACCGTTTAATTTTATTTTTTCCACCGGCCAATATTTATCAGTTTCAGTTTCTGTATCGCCGAAAATATCTTTGGAATTGCTCTCAATAAACTCGGTATAGCCACTGAAATACGCATTGCCTTCCAAATAGAATTTGATGCGGACCAATGTGGGAGCATTATTCGTTCTGGGGCCTAAAAGCTCCAAACCAAAAACTCCCTTTTCGTTATTTTTCTCGTCTGTTTTTGAAAATTCCCATGCTTTGGGGATATCGCATAAAAAATATTCATTATCCATGATAAACCTTTCAAAATCCTCGGAAACGATGCCGGCGCTTTTTTTAAGACCGCCAAACTCATCAGGCAATTTTATTTCTTGCTCTTTTTGCTCGGGTGCGGATTCATCCGCGGGCTTTTGAGAATATTTAATATAAACAATGCCGGTTATCACAAACAGAATTATTAAAAATGGAATTCCTTTTTTAAGCATAAAACCTCATATAAATTTTCTTTCAGAAAAATTAAGCCTCAAGTTTCAAGTCACATGTCACAAGTAAAAACTCAACTGTTTTTATTTAAGCGCCGGAACTTTAGATGCTGATTTTTGCATTGCCCGCCGAAACGAATCCCACCATGTCCAATCCTCAGCGCTTTCATAATGATCCGTATATACCGCCTGATTCAATAAATCGTTTTGAACTTTTTTAAGAGCGAAGGTTTTCATATCTCCAACCGAACCTATAAGCTCGGAGGATGTCATTTTCATCGCTTCATCGGCGCTTGAGCCGTTTTTTTCAATATCTCCAATAACGGCGGCATCCAATGCTTGCCTTTTCACAAGCTCGTCTGAAATCGCTTTCAATATCTCCGCTCTTGCAGACGCGAATGACGGAATGCCATAATAGTAAAGCTGGCGAATATCGCCGGCAAACCCGTCTCTGCTATTTTCAAACCTCATCGCTAATCTAATTCTTTTATCCGCGTAAACGGAATTAGCTTTCATTTCTTCCATTAAACTTGAGAACGCTTTGTCATTTTTAAGCTTTTCTATAGTATAAAGAGCTTCCAAAGAATTGGCTTTTATTTCATCTTCCTGGGTATAGGGCTTATACATATTATTTTTATCCGCCCATACATGCTGCATATGATGCGTTCCTTCATGAATAAGCATAGGCGATAGATATTTGGCAAGATTATTAATTTCCTTGCCCTCAATAAGCTCTTCGGTAGTAATGCCTTTGGTTCTCATATATTGCTGTATCAGTTCTGAGTCAAACACTATTCTATTGTTTGAAGGTTCAAATTTGGCATGGCAATTTTGGCAAGAAGCTATGGCTATATTAAGTTTATTGGTTTTGTAAAACTTTAGCAGTCTATCTCCGGCGATAGAGCCTTCTATTTCTTTCTCCATGGCTGTTTTTAAAAGAGCCGCGACTATTTGATTATCTTGATAGCTTATGGTTTCTTCGGGCCGCGACCGGCGCAAAGCATTAATTTTGGTTTCAATAGCGCCGGCATTTATATCGCTCTCATCAAAAACTTTCCCCAAAAGATACATTTGCTGTTCTATAGGCTGACCATTAAGCCGGGCTAATTGCGTTGCATTCAAGGACGCCTTTGCCTTTTCAACCGCAGACATCTGAGCCATATATTTGCTGAACCGCGCCCGTCCATTGGCATCAAGATATTTGAATATGTCGCCATTTGCCACAATATTTTGATAATCGGCATTAGTTTCGCTTTCCCAATCTACAAGCCCGTCCAAAGCGCCGCTTGCTCCCTCGGCAAGCAATGTATTTCTTTCCCTTATAGTCATCGCCTTCCATGCCGCCTCGCTTTTCCGCTGCTTTTCAGTATTTGCGGCGCTTGTGCCGAAAACAACTTCATACTTTCTGGTAGCTCTCTCTATTAAATCCACTTTTGACTCGAAATATTCTTTTTTGTATTTTTTAACCCAAGGAATTAAGGTTTCGGGGACTGGACCAATTCCCACCAAAGAAAGAGGCTTATCATAATCTATCCGTAATTGCAGAGCATTGCTCAATTCAGATTCTCTAACCTTAAGCAATCTGGCATTCAAAAGATTGCTGAGGTCATTAAGCGCTTCCGCTTTAGAAATAAGCTGTACGGCCGCTACAGGCGAAGAGATTTTAACTTTATCTATGAAAGATTTATTCTCCAAAAACTCTTTGGCTATTATGGGATTGGCGGCGCTGATTTCCTTGACATAATTGTCAAACGCTTTTATGTCTTTGGGAGTTAATTGGGCAAATGATAAACTCGCCATAAAAGGCGCTATGAACAGAAACGCTATTTTTTTCGCGGTTTTAAATGTCATTGCTCTATCCTATTAATCCTCGTCTAACATGTTGATAAAATCATCCCATAAACTGTCTCTGTCTAAAGTCCACTTGATGAAATCATCCCATAAACTGTCTCTTGAGATTAGCATTTCATCATAACTGGCATCATAAATCATTTTAGGGAAGTAAACAGCCAAACCTTTGGCGCGATTGTAATCCGTATTAGGGCCGGTGGTCTTATTGGCCACTATGAGCCTGTTTACCATATATTTCTGCAAAGCCGCTCCGGCCGCATAAAGCGGGGAGTTTTTATCCGCTATCTTGTTTACTTGCTCCGCAAAATCATATAAATCTTTTGAACGAACATTATGGCTTGTATCATGCCCGTCATTCCCATATCCCAATGAAAAAGTCTTGTCTATCGCTTTAAGTATTGCTACCCTATCAACCTTGACTATTTCTCTTATCCACTTATTTAGGAAAAAATTAAGGGTATACAATCTTCGAGAACTTATCGCTGAAATCGTCGTTCCTTGTTTATAATCCGGAGAACGATCTTTCTTATACCAGTATGGTTCCGTTGAAGAATAGTAATTATGATACTCGTCCACAAGCATTGAGGCAGTTGATGCCGCTGATGACGAGGGCGAATCATTCAATCTTTGCAATATGGCATCATAAGGAAAACCATAACCGGGTATTATTTCTTCCGACTGAACCAAATATTCTGCATAATCTTTTATCTCATAAGCCACGCTCAGCATCTGCATAAGACAGGCATCTGAAGCATAAATATCCACTTTTTTGCCGGCATATTGACTTATTTCTTTAAGGGCTTTAGCTATTTGGCTATTGCGAATAAAATTTCTTGTAAGGTCGTCATAAGCTATGCCGAGTTCCGCGCCGGAATTATCCGCCCCGCCTATATCAATTCTGCCCGAGCCGTGATTCCATAATATAACCATATAGCGTTTGGCGGGATACCGTTTTATAGACCATTTGGCAAAATCCACAAAATGTTTCCAACTGCCCATATCGGAATTTTTTACTTCAATGCCGGGTGATGTCATCTTAGAATCGCCGTTATCTTTTTGTATGAAAAACCTTGTGGAATTCCCCTTATCCTGCAAGATTCCAAGCTCCGCCGTAACCGCTACCTTAGCCGTTGAACCAATCATCTCCATCTCATTAATATCCATAATGCCGGCCGGCCAAAGATTATTTCTGGCATTGATAAAAACCATCACAAGCCATTCCGCCATTTCATCGGGCGCCTTAATTTCGGCCGCCGCTGCGGGAGCGGGAACAGCAATAGTAGCGGGAGATGCGGCGGAGGTTAAAGTTACCGCTTTAGCATCGTTCAATTTTTCATAGAAATTATTTAAAGAGGCTTCCTGCGCTCCGGCATAAAGAACGAGGGTGAAAATTAGAACCAATGTTCTTAGGATATGCGTTTTCACGAAGCCTCCTGTTTTTTTACAAACAACGAGCCTATGGCTCATAAAGTGTCGGTCACTATGCGAACGACCATCGGAGCAGCTTGTCCGCCTGTGTTGTGTGGCGGAAAGTCCCCCCTGCTTTCGCCGCCTGATAGCCATAGGCTCTGATGCGGCATTAGCATAGCCCTAAATTACGCAGGAATTTAGGGGGGATAAAACCTCTTAAGTCTGATTATAGTTTAGCAAAAAACTTGAAAAGCGCACGGGGCATAAGGCCTAATAGTCAATAGGACTTTAGACCCTTATATATTTCACTTCCGCCAATGTCGCGAATAATATTCCGTTGGCCAACGCGAATATAGTATAGCAGAATAAATTGACATGTCAAGACTATGTCGGGTGTCGTATCAAGGCGCCATGCGCATCAGACGACCAAGACTATGTCGGGTGTCGTATCAAGGCGCCATGCGCATCCCGCCGTAGCCAAGAAATTCTGAACACCCAGCTACTATAGTTGCAAAACTTTTTTGTCAAGATACTAGTGTAGTGCGTCGTAAATAACTTGACATTTACTATTTACGCATCTTGCGTCGTGGTTTTAACCCCGCGGGTTTTTTCTACAACCAAGTTTACCCAACCCACGGGGTAAAAACAAGCATTTAAATGTAAAGAAGT
>JAKLQJ010000165.1 GCA_022013385.1 Elusimicrobiota bacterium | reverse complement strand
GCTTGTTCGGTTCTACGAGGGATGTTAAGATGTTTCCTATGGTTGAATATTGTGACACTATCCAAACCGAAAGGGGATAGAAACAGGGAATACAAAGCATACCTAATGGAGGTATTTGAAAATGTCTACTCACAAAAAAAAAGAACTTATTATATGTTCTTTGGGGCTTTTTAAAAATCAATGCACTCTTGAGGTTTTAGCTCATATTAAAACATGCGATATTGTTTTCTCCCATATGCTTGACGGCGAAATTTCGCGGTTTCTAAAAAAACTTTCCGTTCGCATTAAGATTATAAAGAATCTTAAGCCGGATAAAACAGCTCAAGCTGTTGTTTCGGCTTTCAAAGAGTTTGATAAGATTTGTTTTCTAACATATGGAAATCCAATGTTTTTAAACGCCACCACCGGCTATTTAAAAAAAGAAGCCTTAAAAACCGGCGTTAAGATAATTGTTTTAAATGCCGTATCATCTTTTGATGCCATAATTTCCCTTCTGGGGCTTTGTAAATTTTCGGATATCGGCATTAGAGTAGTGGACATTGCCAGCTGTATAAAAGATGTGGTGGTTACTCCCGAAATGGATACATTGTTTTTTATGGCGGGAGATTTGAATTTAAAAGGGAATGAAAAATATAAAAACAATTTCATTAAAAAACTTATGGCCGCGTATACCCAATCCGCTGAATTTTTTATGATTGACACTAAATCTATCGCTACAAATAGTGATACTTTAATAAAGGGAAATATTTCTGATTTAGACAAGTATTTTAGCAAAGTAAACGAGAGAACAACCTTGTTTTTACCGGCAATTAATAGTAAATAGAAATAGGGGAAAGAGTTTGAGAGTTATAGAGTTTCCTTAATTTAACTTCCCGCCACTAAAGCATCGGCGGGTTCGCCTAAGCAGTAATGGCGAAAATCACTTAATCGCTATTCGTTTTATCACTCAATTATTTCCGCCAAAGACGGCTCCACCTTAGGCTGAAAGCGCTTTTCTAGCTCTTGCTTTTGTCCCCTAGTCTCTGTATCAAAGCTTTTATTATTGAATTTGTAATTTTGGGATTGGCTTTCCCTTTGGATTTTTTCATTATCATGCCCATTATGGGGCCTATCGCCTTTTCATTTCCATTTTTAAAATCTTCAATAGCTTTTGGGTTTTTGCTTAAAGCTTCTTTTGCCCATTCGCGAATTTGATTTTCGTCCGACACTTGGCTCATGCCGGAAGTCTCTATCAATTCTTTTGGAGATGACGGTTTTTCCCATATTTTATCCATTACCTGTTTGGATATGGTATTTGATATTTTGCCGGATTTTAATAATTGGGCGAGTTCGGCTATATACTGCGGAGTAATGGGACAATCTTTTATTTCCAATTTATCGGCGTTTAATCTTCCCATAAGTTCCGTGGCTATAAGATTGGCCGATATTTTAGGTTCGCCTCCGAGTTTCACGCAGTCCTCAAAGTAAGAGGAGAGATTTTTATTGGCTGTCAGAAGATTGGCGTCGTAATTGTTTAATGCGTATTGCTCAATAAATCTGGTTTTTTTTTGTTGGGGCAATTCCCCCAAGCTGTTTTTTATTTTAGATGCGTATTCATCGCTAAACTTTAAGGAAACAAGATCGGGATCGGGAAAATATCTATAATCATTGGCTGTCTCTTTTGAACGCATGGAATAAGTTTCTTCTTCTTTATCGTCCCAAAGCCGAGTATCGCTTAGCACTATTTTGCCGCTTTTTATAATATCTGTTTGTCTCGCGATTTCATAAAAGATGGAATCTTTTACCGCTTTAAAGGAATTTAGATTTTTAATTTCAACTTTTTTACCCAGTTCCGTCGCCTCTTTGGGTTTCAGCGATATATTTACATCGCAGCGCAATTCTCCTTTTTCCATATCGCAATTGGAAACTCCCAGCCACTGAATTGTTTTCTTAAGCTCCGCGAGATAAGTATAAGCCTCTTCGGGGGAATTCATGTCGGGCGCGGATACTATTTCAAGCAAGGGAATTCCGGCGCGATTCAAATCAATAAGAGTGTAATCCAAATCTTTGCTTCCGATAGCGTGAAGGGATTTTCCCGCATCTTCTTCAAGATGCGCTCTTTCAATGCCTATTTTCTTTTCTCCGTCGGGAGTTTCTATTTTGATATGGCCGTTTTGCGCCAGCGGTTTTTCAAATTGAGAAATCTGATAAGATTTGGGCAGGTCGGGATAAAAATAATTTTTTCTAGCAAAAATGGAATAAGGTTCTATATTGCAATTAATTGCGAGAGCTGCTTTAGCGCCGAGTTCTACGGCCTTTTCATTGATAACCGGCAGAGCGCCTGGCTGGCTTGTGCAAACGGGGCATATTAAGCTATTGGCGCTAGCTTCTTGCTCTCCTGAGGCGCAAGCGCAAAACATTTTGGTTTTTGTTTTTAATTGCAAATGTATCTCAAGGCCTATTACCGGTTGTAAATCAGACATTTTTATCCCTCAGGAAATTAATAATTTTTAAATCGCTTGCATAAGTTAAAATTTTTTCAGCTTCATTTATTGAAAGCCATTTTAAATCGGAAATTTCTTCCGGCGTTTCCACTTTTCCTCGCTCGCCGATTTTCTCCATCACAAACCAATCAACGGTTTTATCAATTTTAAAGCCGTTTCTAAAGAAGCTATAATGGGTTTTAAATATTTTTTTCACAATGCGGCAGTTATATCCCGTCTCTTCCCGTGTTTCTCTTATGGCCGCGCTTTCCGCCGTTTCATCTTTTTCAAGATGGCCTTTTGGAAAAGTCCATATTTTTCGTCCGCCTAAAGTATTCATCAGAATAATCAGCAACTTTTCACAATCAACTATGACTCCGCCGGCCGAATATTCTTTTTTATTTGGCGAATCAATTTTACTCATTATTTAGCATCCCTATTACAGAAAAGAGAGTGGGTTCATTGAAATGATTTGAAATAAATTGCATTCCTATGGACAAGCCATTTTCAGTTTTGTTTTTGCTTGGCGCTGAAACAGCGCATACTCCCGCCAAACTTGCCGGGATGGTGAATATATCCGAAAGGTACATTGAAATGGGGTCTTTTAATTTCTCTTGAAATTTAAATGCCGTTGTAGGCGTTGTCGGCGTTAATATGATATCAGCTTTCTTGAAAGCTTTTTTAAAGTCTTCCTTTATAAGAGTTCTCATCTTTTGCGCTTTAATGTAATAGGCGTCGTAATAGCCCGCGCTTAAGCTGTAAGTTCCCAGCATTATCCTTCTTTTTACTTCCGGCCCGAAACCCTCTCCTCGGCTGAGTTTGTAAGAACTTATTAAAGAATCCGCCCTTTTTGAAGTTCTGCCATAACGCATTCCGTCGTATCTGCCGAGATTTGAGCTTGCTTCGCTTGAAGCGATTATATAATAAGTTGCGAGAGCGTATGCGGTATTGGGCAAAGAAATATCAATGATATCCGCGCCGAGTTTTTTTAGCTTTTCCACTGTGGATAAAAATTCTTTTTTTATTTCAGCATCAATCTTATCCATAAAATGTTCTTTTGGGATGCCTATTTTTACTGTTTTGATATTAAATTCTTTTCTTTCTTGCGGCGCATCTAATGATGTTGAATCTTTTTTATCATGACCGGATATGACCGAAAAAGCGAGTTCCAAATCTTCCGGATTATTGGTAAAACAGCCGATTTGATCTAAACTGGACGCGAAAGCCGCGAGCCCGTATCTTGAAACACTGCCATAAGTCGGTTTCAATCCATAGACTCCGCAAAAAGCCGCCGGCTGGCGAATTGAGCCGCCCGTGTCGGAACCGAGAGAAATTAAAGCCATATTTGCCGCTACCGCCGCCGCCGAGCCGCCGGAAGAGCCGCCCGGCACATAGTCTTCATTGAGAGGATTTTTGGTGTTTTTAAAGGCTGAATTTTCTGTTGAGGAGCCCATAGCGAATTCATCCATATTAGTTCGGCCTATTATCACGGCATCCTCGTTTAATAATTTTTCCACTGCTGTCGCGCTATAAGGCGAGATATAATTTTCAAGTATTTTTGAAGCGCACGACATTTTGTGGTTTTTGTACAGCATATTGTCTTTTATTGCAACCGGAACGCCCGCAAGTTTCCCCACAGGTCTTCCTTGCGCTACTTTCAAATCTATTTCTTCGGCTTTTTTTAAAGCGGAATCTGCAAAAACTTCCAAAAAGGCGTTTATTTTTTCATCTTTAGCGCTTATCTTTCTTAAATATTCTTTTGTAACATCAGTAGCCTTAATTTCTCCGCTTTTAACTTTTTGCGCTATTAAAATCGCTTTCATTTTTTATTTCCTCTTAAGTCAAACTTCATTTTGTCTGTTCTGTGTTTTAAACTCTTTTATTCAATCACCTTCTTAACTTTTATAAAATCAAATTCCCTTTCAGGAACATTGCTTAGAAGAGCCGCCGCGTCCTGAAATTTTTCCACTTCATCTTTTCTTAAAACATTTTTTCCGCTCAGCGCGTATGAAGCGGGCTCGGCTTTGGATATATCGGCTTTATTTAATTCTTCCATCCAGATGAGAATATCTTTCAACTGCGCGCCGTAAATTTCTTTTTCTTTATCCGTTAATTCCAATTTTGCGAGCTCGGCTATATGTTCAATATCTTTTTTTGTTATTTCCATAAAAGTTTTGTAGCTACTCCCGCCTTTATGGCGGGACTAATTCAGCGTAACGGAATTTCAAAGTGTAGAGGCGCGCCAAGGGCGCGCAGCTACAGCGGTAGAAACAAAAGAATAGAATATAGCTTCCCGCCTATGACGGGACTAATTTTAGAGAAAACAGATATCAATCACTCAACTGCTTTTTTATCTCTTGCCTCTTGAACTTTATTTTTTTGTCGTTACTTATGACATATGACTTGAAACTTGTGACTTAACGGCAATTCTTGCCGTTATACTATTTCAAGCGGGGCGTATTTAAGCATAAAGGTCTGTTTTCCGCCATTATCAAAGACAACGGTTACTTTGGTGAATTCGCCGGTTCCCACAAGATTTATCACTCGTCCTATTCCATAAACCGGATGGGCTACCTTGCGTCCTATTGTTATTCTCAGCCCTGTAGAAACATAGGGAGCGCTTTGCGGCATTTCTTCTTTTTGTTTTTCTTCTTCCTCTATAAGTTCCGTTTCAAACAAAAATCTGGACGCTGAATTCGGCTCAGTTTTGCCGAATATTTTTCTCGTATTCGCCCAAGTCATAAAAAGTTTTTGTTTCGCTCTTGTCATGCCGACATAGCAGAGCCGCCTTTCCTCTTCCATTTCGCTGTTTGAAGAATGGGACGCGTTAATCGGGAATAACCCGTCTTCAAGGCCGGTTAAAAATACCGCCGGAAATTCCAAGCCTTTGGCAAGATGAACGGTCATTAATGTTACGGCGTATTTGCTATACTCCAAATTATCCACTTCCGAAGCCAGAGAAACATTTTCCAAGAATTTATGTATTGACGGGGGGATGTTTTGATTAGCCATTCGGTCTTCAAACTCTTTAACCGCATTAACAAGTTCCTGAAGATTGCCGAGTTTTGCCAGAGAGGCTGCGGGATCTTTCTCCGATAAATCTTCAATAGATTGCCAGTAGCCGGATTTTGTCAATAGCTTTTCAATAATTAAGTACAGCGGAGTTTCGTTTAATTCTTCTTTTAAGCTATTTATTAATATAGTGAACTCTTTAATTCCTCTTCTTGCCATTGGAGTAAGTTTGGGTATTTGATATTCATTTTCCAATGCGTCAAACAGAGGCATTTGTTTTTCCATGGCATAGGCTTGAATTTTTTCAAGAGCCGTTTTGCCGATGCCTCTTGCGGGCGTGTTTATTATTCGCATAAGACTTACCGTGTCATACGGATTTGCCAAGAGCCTAAAATACGCCACCGCGTCTTTTATTTCCTTTCTATTGTAAAATTTAATTGAGCCGACTATGCGATAGGGAATGCTCATTTTCATAAAGGTTTCTTCAAATGAGCGGCTTTGAGCGTTTGTTCTATAGAATACCACAAAATCATTGTAGGTGTATGCGCCGGAGGCGGTTAAACTTTTAATTTTATTGTAAATAAATTTTGATTCGTCTATTTCGCTTGCGCATTCAATAATTTTTACGCTGTCGCCGTCATTGTTTTCAGTCCAAAGATTTTTTGGCTGCCTGTTTCTGTTGCGAGTTATGACTTTATTGGCGGCCGTAAGTATATTGGCGGTTGAACGGTAATTTTGTTCCAGGATAATTGTTTTCGCATTTTTAAAATCTTTTTCGAATTCCATTATATTGCGAATATTCGCTCCTCGCCATGAGTAAATTGTCTGATCTGGATCTCCGACCACGCAAAGATTTTGATGTTTTTCCGACAGAGTTTTTATCAATACATATTGAGCGTGATTGGTATCCTGATATTCATCCACGAGAACATATTGAAAATACTCCTGATAATATTCGCGCAAATCATCTTTTTCTTTCAAAAGCTTGCAAGCCTTGTGTATAAGATCGCCAAAATCCAAAGCTCCGGCAAGCGCTAATTTTGCTTGATAAAGCCGGTATATTCGCGCGGTTTTCAAGCGATTGGTTTCGCCCGACGCTTCGGCATTTATGAGATAGGCTTCTTCATCTATCAAATCGTCTTTAGCTTTTGATATTAAACTTATATAGAGGCCGATTTTGTTTTTTTCGCTTTCAAGGCCAATCTCTTTTAATATTAAACCGATAAGTTTTTTTTGGTCGTCTTCGTCATAAATTAAGAAATTTTGCTTAATGCCGATAAGTTCGCCGTGCCGTCTTAAAAGTTTGGCTCCCAGCGCGTGAAATGTGTGCATCCATATGCCGCCGGAATAGGGCGTTATTTGCATTATGCGCTGGCGCATTTCAGCGGCGGCTTTGTTTGTAAAAGTAATGGCCAATATTTTAGAGGGGGATATGCCGGAAGCTATCAAAAGAGCTATTTTGGAAGTCAGGGTTTTTGTTTTACCGGTTCCCGCTCCAGCGAGAATTAAAAGCGGATTTTCAAAATATTTTACCGCTTCAAGCTGTTTTGAATTTAAGCCCAATTTATCAAGAGTTAGGGAATCCGGTTTTACATCTAAAGCGCTAGCCATAAACTAATTTTATAATTTTTTGCCGTTGCTTGTCGCCCTATATCAGCTGTCGCAGCTGATGTGGCTTGTAATTTTATAATATATCTCATAATGAAAAGGGCTGTAAAATTTAGATTAAAGAAGATTGTTTCCGGAGGGCAGAGCGGCGTAGATAGAGCGGCTTTGGATGCGGCCATTAAATTGAAAATAACTTGCGGAGGATATGTTCCCAAGGGAAGATTGGCGGAAGATGGGAGAATAAGCGATAAATATTCCCTTACCGAAAGTTATTCTTCAAATTATTCCGTTAGGACAATGCTGAATATCAAATATTCTTGCGCCACCTTGATATTAAATATTGGCCCGCTTGAAGGCGGGACATTGAGCACTTTAAATTTATGCTTGAAATTAAAAAAACCGTTCAAAATCATAGATATCGGCAGTGGGGAATATGGAAAATCGGCGGACGAAGCCATAGCGTTTATTAATGAGGTAAAGCCGGAAGTTTTAAATATAGCCGGCCCGCGCGAATCCAAAAGACCCGGCATATATAAAAAAGCCATTAAAATTTTATTAAAAACCTTTCAAACCAGTACAACCGCGTAGGTTGTACTGGTGGGTTGTACTGGTGGGTCTTGACAATGGGGGTTTATGTGCTAGAATATTGTTAGATGGCATTGGACATAATATGTCCAATGGTAATTAGGCAACAAGGGGAACAGTAAACGGTGAACAGTGAACAGTGGACAGTGAACAGTAAACGGTGAACAGTAATCAGTGAACGGTGAACAGTGAACAGTAAAGGTAAACAGTAACCAGTAATCAGTGAACAGTAATCAGTGAACGGTGAACAGTGAACAGTAAACGGTAAACAGTAACCAGTAATCAGTGAACAGTAATCAGTGAACGGTGAACAGTGAACAGTAAACGGTCCCGCCAAAGGTGGGAAGAAAGGATTTTTTTATGACCCTACCACCACCTCACAAATTTTCAATTTGTATACTCTTGAGTGGCGCCATAGGCGCGCCACTGAGGGGGTGGTAAGGGTGAAGATGAATAAAACACTTGCTTATGGCCTCGCTTGTCTTCATTATCTGGATGAGCATCGCTCGGAAAAATGGGCAAGGGTTTCGGAAATTGCCAAGTTTCAGAATTTGCCTTTAGCTTATTGCAATAAAGTGCTTCAGGCTTTAATTCACGCGGGGTTTGTGTATTCTCAAAAGGGAAAGGGTTATAGGCTTGGAAAAAAATTGGACAATATAAGCGTTTGGAATTTAATGGAGGCTTTTACTTTTAACAGCGCGCCTGAGCCAAAGAAGAAAGGGGTTTCAATCAAGCTGTATGACACGCTGAAAGAAGAGGTTGATCATTGGCTTATCGGGCTTAGCGTTTCGGATATAGTGGAAATCATGAAAGCTGAAAAGGAAAGAAAACGAGGAAATACGAGATAGTCAAATAAGAAGGTAAATATTTGGAAGTTCAACTTCCTTTCAAGATGAAACTCAAGCAATATATGGAAGTGTGAACTTCTTGAAAGCTGAAAAGGAAAGAAAACGAGGAAATACGAGATAGTCAAATAAGAAGGTAAATATTTGGAAGTTCAACTTCCTTTCAAGATGAAACTCAAGCAATATATGGAAGTGTGAACTTCTTGAAAGCT
>JAKLQJ010000164.1 GCA_022013385.1 Elusimicrobiota bacterium | reverse complement strand
TGAAGCTATGCTTCATTCCCGCCATTAAGGCGGGACAGGCAAGTGTCGGCAACTATGTGAACGACCAATATTGGAAGCTATGCTTCATTCCCGCCATTAAGGCGGGACAGGCAAGTGTCGGCAGCTATGTGAACGACCAAATTTGTTTATTCCATATTCTTGTATTTCCATATTTATGCCATTTTTTTATATGCCTATTCTCGCAAGCAGAACGCATATTTCATTCACAACTTCCACAAGTTTGGGATGGGAAGCTTCAAAACTCTTAACGGAATGCGATAAACCGTCTATGGATAAATCTTGAAGCTCGGAAACCTTTTTATCTCTGCCCGCTTCATGAAAAGCGGCTTCGGCAAAATGAGCAATACTTTTGGCTTCGTCAATTTTATCATGGCTAATCGTTTCTATCTCGGCTTTAAGCTGTTCAAGCAAGCGAATGAGTTCAGCTTTATTTTTGGGATTCTTCGTTTCAATTGTATGACTGATATCTTCAAGTCTTTTAATTGTGTCTTTAAGCATAATGGTCTCCTTAAAAACCACTTGTGTGGTTTTTACCCCCTGTGCTTAGATTTCGTTATTCCCCGTGATCAGATTCCTCTGGAATCCGCGGGGGATGAAATCTACGGGGGGGGTTATGCGCCTTCTTTGCGCCTCTTGCCTCTGACTTCTGCCGCACTGCTCCCGCCTTTGGCGGGACAAGCTGCGCTGCTTGCCCTTCCGAAGCCTTGGCGAAGGAGGGGCGCGCTACTTTCTCTCTATGCTATAATACTATTTTGGGCGAAACTTATACAAAGATGCTAACCCCATAACCTTCTATATGAACAAAATTGAAACCATTATACCGTTGAAAAAATCGCCGGTCCAATGCAATAAAAAAATACCGTTAAAATCAAAAACACTGCAATATAAGCTCGGAGAAATATTTAGACAAAAGAATTTAAGCCTTTCGGTTGCGGAATCTTGCACGGGCGGACTTATATCAAAGATGATAACCGAAGTGGCCGGAAGCTCATTTTATTTTAAAGGCGGTTTAACAGCTTATTCAAATGAAACAAAACTTAATGTGCTGGGAGTCAGAAAAAAAACATTATCTTCTTTTGGCGCAGTTTCGCCGCAATGCGCTTTTGAAATGGCTTTAAGGGCAAGGAAAATTTTTAAAACCGATTTTGCAATATCAACAACCGGCATAGCCGGGCCAAACGGGGCTACTGATAAAAAACCGTTAGGTCTTGTATATTTCGGCATAGCCGCGCCGAAAGGAACAGAAATTTATAAAAGAATATTTAAAGGCAATAGAAAATACATTCAGGAAAAAGCGGCAAATTTCGCTTTAAACCTTCTATTAAAAAACATAAAATAGGTTATTAGGCTATTTGGCAATTAGGGAATTAGGCAGGGTATTACCCCGTGGGATGCTCTAGATGTTACCGCACTGGCGCCTATAGCGCCACAACCCACGGGGTAAAGCGCCTTCAAAAATACCTCTGAGGGAATTAGGCAAGGTAACAAGGCAATAAGTAACAGTATAAAAAAAGGCGATTATTAGGCGATTCAAACTTATTTGAAAGGGACATTTTTATGAAATTTATCAAACGAACAAATCTCCTGTTTTTAGCGGCGATTATGTGCATGGCTATTGCTTGCAAAAAAGAAAATAAGGAAAACAATAGAGCTGAAAATTCAAAAACGGAAGTCCAAGTATCGGTTCAAAATGTGGAAAAGACAACTAAAATTGCTCCGGTCAAAAAGAAAATCACAAATGCTGTTAAAACCAAAATTCCCTATCAAAAAAAAGAAACTTACTTTTCTCTCCCAAACAGCAAGGGGGGAAATATAGATTTGGCAAACTATGCCGGTAAACCCGTTATATTGTTTTTCTTTGCGGAATATTGCCACTATTGCAAAAAAGCCGCGCCTTTTATAAAAGGAATTGACGCTACATACTCGGAGAAAGGACTTGTCGTTTTAGGAATCAGCGTTGATGGCATTAAAGACACAGCGGACAAATTCGCTCTTGAACAAAACTTGAATTTTCCCATAGCCTATGACGGGGCAAAAATATCAATGAAATACAAAACGCGGGGCGTGCCTTATATATTCGCGCTTGATAAAAACCATGAAATTGTGAATGTATGGGCGGGTTATGATGAATATTTTGACGCTGAAATACTTGAAACCGTCGCCGAAATCTTAGAAAAACAGTAACAGTTTTTAACTATCCAACTGCGCGTCCGCTCGCGGCGCTAATTCGTCTCCGAGAAGGGATTTATATAAATCCGCGAATTCTTTTTCGTATTTTTTCTCTAGTCTTTTTGTGGGTCTGTATTTTATCTTAAGAAAATTTATAAATTTGCCATTATGCTTTATTCTAAAGTCCAAATGCGACCCTGTAGACATTCCGGAAGATCCGACATAACCCACAACATCGCCTTGTTTAACTCTTTTTCCGATTTTTACGCCTTTCGCGTATGAACGGAGATGAGCGTATGTGCTTTCATAGCCCGCGCTGTGTTTGATTGAGATAAATCTGCCATAACCGCCTTTCCAACCTGTGTATGCAACCCTTCCGCTTGCTACGGAAGATACCGGAGTTCCGATTGGAGCGGCATAATCTATGCCGAGATGCGGCCTGACATATTTGAGAATGGGATGAAATCTGCGATGCGTAAAATAAGACGAAATTCTTCTATAGTGCAGAGGCGCTCTTAAAAACATGCTTCTCATGGATTCGCCCTCTTTATTGTAATAACTATCTTTGAACTTAACCGCTGTTTTTTCACCTGCCACCGAACCTTTATAAGCCGCGGCAAGTATTTTTTTATCTACCACCCGCTCTTTATCCGTTTTCGTGATTTTGTAAATGACGGTATATTCATCATTCTTCCTCACCTCGGTAAGAAAATCAACCGTCCATGAAAAAATATCCGCGAAATCCAAAATTGTTTCCGCCGGAACAGTTTCTATCATTGAGTCCCATAGCGAAGAAGATATTACTCCGCTGGATTTTATTATCTCAACGGCGGTTTTTACCGGCTTAACGGTTGAAACAAAACTGTCTTGTTTTCTAAATACTAAATAGTCTTTAAGATCGCGCCTTATGCTCACATATTTAAAAACTCCGGAAGTCGACATTATCACCGAATATTCATCATCGGGTTTTAACCGCCTTAAATCAAAAAATTTGGAATATGCCTGGCATATTTCAAACTTTTCTTTATCGGAAAGGCCAAAACCATATAAAGCGTCACTAAGGCCGAGCTTGAATGTTCCGGTTGAAATTAAAAGAGGATTAACTCCGACCATTTTGGAAAGTTTTATATTCTCAAAATAACGGTGTACTGAAAGCGACACCATCGCCAGCAGTATGAGTCCGGCGGCAATCACAAGCTGTTTAATTTTTTTTAATTCCATCACTTTTTTTGCCTTATTTCCATATTGCCCAATCACCTGTTACAAACAGGTCACCAGTTTTACATGTTGCAGGTTACAAGTCACATGTCATCCCGCCTATGGCGGGATTGCCTAATAGCCTAATTCCCTAATTGCCATGTTGCCTAAATAATTAACAATACAAATATTCATCCACCAACTTTTTAATTTCTTCTTCTTTGCCGTAAAGCCTCTCGTTTAAATTCTTGTCATCGTAATTTTTCAATCTTTTTATCGTTGAATCTATAACGGAGCCCGAAAACACCCCATACTTTTCATATATCTTTCTGTCTTCCTTAAGGCTATCGGCGGATTCATGACAGGAAGAAGGAAGATTGTCAAATTTTGAATTTATTTTTTTAGAATTCAAGGAAGCATTTTGAGCCGCGAAAAATTTTCCGAACATCTCAATGCCGTTTTTCATTTCAAAGCCATGTCTAGCGGCCACGCAAAGCCCGGCGAGGAATAAATGAATATTCGCAGAACCGTCAGCCGAGCGAAATTCAACCGTCTGGCCATGGTCAACTTTAAAATTCACATTATTTATACCCGGGTTAAGCGAGCCTATCATATTGCCGGCATTAAACCAACTGATGGGCACTCTGACAAGAGCTGACCTATCGCGAAAACCCCAGCAAATTTTAGTCGGCGCTTCTTGATGAGGAACAAGGCGCAGATAGGAAGTGGGAACCGTATTGCCAAATGCCGTAAGCGATTTCGCCAAAGCCATGTAGCCGTTTATGGTTTTTTTAGCGTCAATACTTAAATCGCCTTTTTTAATCATTGCGTTTTTTCCGTTTTTGATAAGGCAAGTGTGAATATGAAGTCCGCTTCCTGCATGGCCGACGGAAATCTTGGGGGCGAAAGAAAGAGTGACTCCGTATTTATAACCTATCGCCGAAAGCATCCATTTGGCTATAGTCAACTGATCGGCGGCATCGACGGCATTAACGGGCAGAAACTCAATTTCCTGCTGGCTCATTTCATCGTCCTGCGTTCTGATAAATCCGACTTCGCTATGGCCGTATTTTAATTTTCCTCCCGCGCCGCTAATTGCATCCATTGCTTCGCATCTTAAAGCTTCCCATTTCGCGAAAGGATAGGATTCATGGTAACCCTTTTGAGCATTCATGGGATAGAGAGGGTTGTTAGGCGCTATTACATAATATTCAAGCTCGCCAAGAGCGTGAAATTCATATCCCGTTATTTGCTTGAAAATATTTTCAGCCTTGCCAAGAATGTTTTCGGAAGAACTGTCAAAAGGTTTTCCTTCAGGCGTATAAAATGAACACAGCAATTCCAAAGCGGGAATCTCGGAAAATGGATTTACAAAGGCGGTTTTATATTTTGGAATCACATATAGATCGCTTGATGAAGCGCCGATATTTTTAAAAAGACTGGACCCGTCAACTCGCTCACCCGCCGAAAGCATCCTATTAAGATACTTGGCATCGGATATGGAAAAATTGAGAATCTTTAGTTTTCCATCGCCGCCGACATATCTAAAATTAACCATCCTTATGCTATTGCCTTCAATAAATTTTATTATGTCTCTTTTTGTAAAATAGCGCGGCTCCTTATTTAGATATTTAGCGACTCTATTGGCCTGTATTTTCATGGCTAATCTCCATAATTTCTTTGCGCGTCTCAAAGATAATAACAAGTTTAAAAGCGGAAAGTAAACAGCGATACAGCGATACACAGCGCGGCAGCGATACAGCGATACAGCGATACAGCGCGGCAGCGCAACAGTAACAACAAAATTTCAGCGATACAGCGATACACAGCGCGGCAGCGATACAGCGCGGCAGCGCAACAGTAACAACAAAATTTCAGCGATACAGCGGATACAGCACGCTGTTAAGCGCCTCTTGCCTCTGCTCTCTGATTTCTACTATCTGTCCCGCTATTCTTTTGCCGTTTCTTAAGCGCTCAATCGCTTAATCTCTTTTTGAAAGCTCGTTTTTTTTGTTTTCTGCACGCAAGTGTGCTATAATGACAAAAATATTCCATGATTTCTCGTCGTTAAAAACATCATAGATTGCTAAATTATTGTTTTCTGAAATCCGATTATTTTGAGGCGGTGACAACTATGAACAAAGAAATATTTGAGGGAGCGATTTTTGACCTTGACGGAGTAATCACCAAAACGGCGAAACTTCATTTCCAGGCGTGGAAATCAATGTTTGACGGTTATTTAAAATTGGTGGAAGAGCGCGGCGGCGCGAAGTTTAAAGAATTTACGCATGAACAGGATTATTTGCCTTATGTTGACGGCAAACCGCGTTATGAGGGGGTAAAAAGTTTTCTCAGTTCCCGCCAAATAGAACTGCCTTTCGGCGAGATAAGCGATTTGCCCGATAAAGAAACCGTCTGCGGCTTGGGCAATAAAAAGAATATGGAATTTGTCCAATACTTGCAAGCGGGCAAAACGGAAGTCTATCCGTCCACAATAAACTTTGTAAAACGATTGAAAGAAAAAGGATTGCGAATAGGTGTGGCATCTTCATCAAAAAACTGTTCGGATATTTTGAGCTATGCCAAAATAAGCGATTTGTTTGAAACTGTCGTTGACGGAAAAGTTTCCGCCAAGCTCGGCTTAAAAGGCAAGCCGGCCGGGGATATATTTCTTAAAGCCGCTCGCAATATGAATATTGAGCCCTCGCGCTCTATTGTGGTGGAAGACGCGACATCCGGCGTAGCGGCGGGGAGAAACGGCGGTTTTGGGCTCGTTATCGGAATTGCCAGAAAAAACAATACGAAAGATTTGTTAAAAGCGGGGGCGGATATCGTGGTCAGCGATATGCAAGATTTGGACGGTATGGATATAGAAAAGTTTTTATTTAAACGACCTTCCTATTTATTTGATTTTTGGGATAAGTCTCCCGATAAAGTTTTAACGGAAAAAGGCGAATTAAAATCTCCGTCTGATAAAGTTTTTTTTAATCCTCTTTTTTTCAAAAACGCCAAAACATTTTTTTCGAAAAAAAAGAAAACTGTATTTTTTCTGGATTATGACGGCACTCTAACGCCGATTGTTGATAAACCGTCTATGGCCGCGCTTTCGCCGGAAATGAAAGAAACTTTGCGCGCTTTAAATGAAAAATTTCAAGTGGCTATCGTAAGCGGAAGAGCAAGGGAAGATGTGGAAAATCTCGTGGACATCAAGAAACTTTTATATGCCGGCAACCACGGCTTTGATATAAAAGGTCAAAATTTGGAATTAGTCATGCCTAAAGCTAAAAAGTTCATACCTTTGATTAAAAAAATCACTAAGGAATTAGATTCAAAACTGTCTTCTATTAACGGTATTATAATAGAAAAGAAGAAATTTAGCGCCGCCGTTCATTACCGTATGGTTAATGAAGAAAAACTGCCTTTAATAAGAAAAGAGGTGGACGCTATTCTTAGCCGAGAAACTTCTTTGCGATTGATGGAAGGGAAAAAAGTTTTTGAATTACTGCCTGAAATTGATTGGGACAAAGGCAAGGCTTTAATGTGGATAATGAAGGCTTTGAAAATATCATGGAGAAACCATAATGTGATTTATATCGGCGATGATACCACCGATGAAAACGCGTTTAGAATTCTGCGGACAAGAGGCGCGGGAATTTTGGTTTCTTCAACATCAAAAGCTTCTTTTGCCGATTTTTTTGTTAATTCCATAGATGAAGTAAAAAAACTGTTTGAAACGGTAATCAGCGCGGCAGAATAGCTTATCCCGCCAAAGAGGCGACGCGACAGAGAAAATAACGCGCAAGCCTAAAGATTGCAAGGAGGTGGTATAGGATGAAAAAATCAGCGGATAAATGGAAAATATCCTATGCAGGCTATAATCCCGCCAAAGAAAAACTGAGAGAAACTTTATGCGGTTTGGGTAATGGCTATTTGGGAATAAGAGCCTGCTCGCCGGAACATACCGCTTCCTTCCATCATTATCCGGGCATCTATATATCAGGATTATATAATCGCCTAAAAACTTCAATTAACGGAAAAACAATAGTAAATGAGGATATGGTAAACTGCCCCAATTGCCTGTTTATGACTTTTAAAATAGGCGACGGAGATTGGTTTACGCCCGGCTCCAATGAATTGATAAATTTTCATCAAGAACTGGATATGAAAACGGGGCTATTGACCCGCGAACTTGTTTTTCAAGATGCCGACGGCAAGAAAACATCCGTCAAAGTTTTGCGCGCGGCAAGCATGGCAAATCCGCATCTTTTAGCGATGAAATACAGCATTACTCCGCAAAATTACAATGACAAAATTACCGTGCGCACAATGCTTGACGGAAGAACGCGCAATATGGGAGTGGACAGATATAAAAGCCTTAATTCTCAGCATTGGAAAATAAAGGATTTAGGAGCTCTGGAAACAAAAGGCGCTTATCTTTTCGCCTCAACCAGTTCGACAAAAGTGAATTTATTTGAAATTTCAAAAACAAAAATATTCCGCGATGAGAAGGAAATCCTAACGCAGAATAATGTATTTATAAGGGATGAAAAGGCTGTTATCAAAGATATCTCGTTTTCCGCAAAAAAGAGAAATACTTACCACGCGGAAAAAATCGTTTTTATTTACGCTTCAAAAACCGCCGACACGGAAAATCCGACCAAATTGGCTCAGGACGCATTAAAAAATAATCCCCGTTTTGATATTTGTTTTGAAAACAGCAAAAAAGCGTGGGAAAGTTTATGGCAAAAAGCGGATATGGAAATTAAAGGAGATGTCTGCGCTCAAAAACTATTGCGCCTTCACACTTTCCACATCCTTCAAACCGCCTCGCCCCATACCGCTAAAATCGATGCCGCCATACCGGCGCGGGGTCTTTATGGAGAAGCTTATCGCGGACATATTTTTTGGGATGAGATATTTGTTATGCCGTTTTACGATTCTCATTTTCCGGATATAACCAAAACAACCGTTTTATACCGTTATAATCGCCTTAAAACGGCAAGGGCGGCCGCAAAAAAAGCGGGCTATAAAGGAGCGATGTTCCCGTGGCAAAGCGCAAGTTCCGGCTCTGAAGAAACTCAAATTATTCATCTCAATCCTCTCTCCGGAAAATGGGGGGACGATCACAGCCATCTTCAAAGGCATATTTCTTTCGCTATAGCCTATAATTTATGGCGGCATTTTCAGCAAACATATGACCTTGATTTTCTCATTTCTTATAGCGCCGAAGTCCTCTTGTCCATAGCGCAATTTGTCGCTTCTTTAGCGGTGTATGATAAAAAAGACGGCCGCTATCACACGCATAATCTTATGGGTCCTGATGAATTTCATGAAAAACTGCCTGATTCAAAAACTTTCGGACTGACGGATAATGCGTATAGCAATTTTATAATAGTTTGGATACTTCTGGCGGCAAAGGAATCCATATCCCTTTTGCCTCAGGCAGACAGGAAAAGAATTTTTAAGAAAATCGGCTTAAAAGACGCTGATTTCCCTCTTTGGCAGGACATTACCGAAAAAATGAATATCATTTTCAATGAGGATGAGATAATAAGCCAATTTGACGGCTATTTCAAACTCAAGGAAGTGGATTATAAAAAATACAGGCGAAAATACAAAAATATTCACCGTATGGACAGAATTTTAAAAGCCGAAGGAAAGTCTCCCGACGATTATAAAAT
The DNA here is from genome assembly GCA_022013385.1 of Elusimicrobiota bacterium. Classification (GTDB taxonomy): domain Bacteria; phylum Elusimicrobiota; class Elusimicrobia; order Elusimicrobiales; family UBA9959; genus JAKLQJ01. The sequence goes on along the minus strand of JAKLQJ010000164.1, from coordinate 1,685 downwards.
TGCCAAACAAGCGGATGTACTTATGATTTTTTATCTTTTCAATATTGAAGAGGCGCGGGAAATTTTTTCGCGGCTCGGTTATGAAATAGATAAAGAGCTTTTGGCAAAAAATTATGAGTATTATGTTAAAAGAACCACTCATGGCTCTACTTTGAGCAAACTTGTGCATTGCTCAATTGCCCATCAAGCAGGTAAAGGCGATATCGCTCAAAAATGGTTTAAAGATGTTTTGAAATCCGATTTTCACGATACTCAGGGAGGAACAACTCCCGAAGGCGTTCATATCGGGGTAATGGGCGGTTCTTTGAATATTGTTTTGCAATGTTTCGCCGGCATTGCCATTAAAAATGATGAAATGGTCATTGCCCCGAGTCTTCCAAAAAAATGGAAACAGTTGGAATTTAATTTATCTTATCGCGGAAGAGAAATGCGCGCGCTTATCACAAAACACGATATAAATTTGCAAATAATCCGGCAAAAAGATGACCACCGGCCTTTTAAAGTAAGAATAGAGGATACCCATTATTTTCCTTTTTGCGGAGAAAACCTGACTGTGCCGTTAGCAACAGCGCGGCAGAATGACAGAACGACAGAGTGACAGCGCGGCAGAGAAACCAGTCACCAGTCACCAGTCACCAGTCACCAGACACCAGTCACCAGACACCAGTCACCAGTCACCAGTCACCAGACACCAGTTGCCAGTCACCAGTCACCAGACACCAGACACCAGTCACCAGTTACCAGTTACAAACAATCGGGAGATCTCAAGACGCAACAGAAATTGAGCGATTACAACTTAAAACAAAACAAATAATAGAAGCTGACCAGCCAGGTCAGTCATGGTTATTCCCAAAAATCGCTTATGCAATTTATAAGGAATTGGAATATCAATTGAAAAAGCATAATATTCTGAAGCCCAAGACGAGCGGGAGAACTGAATGTATGAATTAGAGTATACTTTGCAGAACTACAGAGAAGTAAAGAAGCGAATTCTAAAAATGGATCAAGAACAACAGAGTATCTATAAACCTTAGGGTGCCTCATTGCGGAAGTCGGGAAGGGTGCCTCATTGCGGAAGTCGGGAAGGGTGCCTCATTGCGGAAGTCGGGAGTAGATCCTGATTACAACGATAACATTCTAACGAAAAATCGCCGTAATCGGGTTCACTGAAAAAGTATAGCTTTATCAAAAAGCGTATGGGTTTTAACCAGATTTACAGATTTTCTGATTTCAGATTTCAACGACGCCTACCGCAGCGAAACCCGAAGGCGCTGTGCCAGTGCGAGGGGCCGTTGTACGCGTCGAACGCAAACACGCCTGCATCGGCGCCATCGCCCCAGGGGCCCCCACGGAGCACCGACCCCGGAAGACCATTCACCCAAGCAACGCCATTAGAGCTTTTACCCGCCACATTCCAAGAACCGTCAGCTCCATAAGCCGCGTCAGGCCACTGAGAAGTGGTAGATGTCCCGTCCGCCCAAGCAATATAAGTTGCCTGAGATATTTGACCATACTGCCCCCAATCAGCCACCCATTCCCAGACAGAACCGACCATATTCTCAACTCCGTAACCGGACACACAAGCAGTTCTTTCTCCTGTCAAGGCAGATGCCGCATCAGGAAGACTGTCCACTTTACAGCCTGGCGAGGCTACCCCTGTCCCGGGATCCGGCGTGCCCGCGGCG
>JAKLQJ010000163.1 GCA_022013385.1 Elusimicrobiota bacterium | reverse complement strand
TGTCAAATATCCGCCCGACGCGTGATCGCCCCAGCCAAAAGCATTATTCCAATCGGTTGTGCTGCTTGCCGTTATATTATACGCTTCATCGGCTATATAGAGCGGATCGGTTTCACTGTAACTCGTTAAATAATTCGCGTCATTTGCAAGTAAGCTCACATTTTCGCCTTCCACCATAATGGCAGATTTAAGATTTGCGTCGGGAACATAACCGGAGCCGTCAAGCAATAGGAGCTTTCCCGCTATATTAAATGTATTTCCTTTGAGCGTGATTGAACTTGCCTCAAGACTTATTTCCGCCGCTCCGCCGCCCACATCCGATATATTAAATTGCGCTCCTTCAAAATCTAAAACCCCTGTCGGATTTACCTTTATCGCGCCGCTTTCTTTTGTTATTATGGAACCTCCTCCCAAATTGTCCACGCCGTCTGAAAAATCGATGGGGACATTTTTTAATTGGCTCCAGTCAACCGCGTTTGTGGTTAAATTGATTGTTGACGAAATTGAGGGGTCTTTTTCAAGATTGCTCAAACTTATTTTAGCATCCGCCGATAATGATTGCGACACAAGAGCGTATGGAGCGGATACTATTTCTTGCCTCGGATTTAGAACTACGCCGCCGACCGAAATTTCAATATATCTCGGCCCCGCGAATGTGGCGGTTGATAAATTTACCGGCGTTCCCGTCGCAAGCACAATACTGAATATTCCGCTTGTCATCATTGCGCTGTGGCTCTGGCTTGTCCAAATAAGGCTTCCGCCGCTTTCAGCATCATAAATTTTGAAAATAAAATCTTTAATGCCGTCAACAGGCTCAGAGCTTTCTTCAAGTCTGCCCTGAAAATTTATGCGCATAGGCGCGCTTGCATATAACTGTCCGGCCGATAATAGAATTATTGCCACCGGCATTAATTTTACTATTCTCATTTTTTCCTCCTATACAATTGAAAATACTTCAATATAAATAGGTCTTTTGGACCTTGTCGCGTGAATATCAATCTGTTATACTGTTTTTATGATCTCAAACGACAAAAACCTGCCGGCAACCAAAGGCGACCTTGAAAAAATGGAAGCCAATTTTGAAACAAAATTCGCGACTAAAAACGACCTTGAAAAATTCGTTACAAAAGAAATATTCAAATCGGAGATAGAACCTATCAAAAAAACCATCACGCGATTAGAAAAAGCCGTCGGCAATAATACCATTGAAATTCTCAACATCAAAACTGACATACGCGATATAAAGGAAACCATGGCTACAAAAGACGACATTAACCGCATAATGAACGCCATTGACGCATTCGCGGGAGAAGCAAAAGATTATCGAAGAAAAGACGCCGACCGCGGCCATATACTAATGGAACATCATGACAAACTCGAAAATCATGAAAGCCGTGTAACCGCTCTTGAAGCCAAAAAATAATTTTTAGATTTCTCATATTTTCCTTTCCATGGCAGAGCAAGCTCTGCGGCTACATGCTTTTGTTCTCTCCACTCCTCACTATTCACTTTTCACTTCTTTTTTCCTTCTGCCGCGCTGTTGCGCTACTTTATTATCATTAATTTTCCTTTTTTTGCTTGGCTCGCGCTTTTTATCATATATATATAAACACCGCTGGCTAAATTTTCGCCATTGCCGGTTTTCGCGTTCCATTCAATAGAATCATTCGCGTCCGATTTGTTTAATGTTTTAATCAGTTCGCCGCTAATTGTGTAAATCTTTATCTCACTATCCCTTGTTAGATTTGTAAATGTAATTTTATCATGGCCTAATGAGGGCTTAAAGGGTGTAGGATAACAATGAGCGTCTGAAAGATCTTTTTTGGCGATTGCAAATGTTACCGCGGCAGGCACCGCGCCGCCTAAAAGACTGTAATTTCCGCCTTCCATTTGCCCGCCTGTTATGCCTTGACCCATATTCGCCGCGTTTAAAGCTAAATTACCTCCTACTGATTTTTGACCGCCGCTAGAACTTGAAACAATGGGGATTTTTAAATTCCCGCCCGTCATAACAGCCGAATATACAAAGAAAACAAATCCTACCCATACCACTCCCGAATAGAAAATTTGCTTTGCAAATTTCCGAGTCGGGAGAGTAATACTCCATCGGACTATTGAAATTATTTTTTTCATTAAACCTTTCCATCCTTTTTTCACCCCCGAGGAGTCCTTTGAAGCAACGCAACCAGGATGTTTTGCAGCCACCTCGGGGGTGGATTTGTTACCCGTTCCAACCCCGCGGGAATCCTTTACAGGCCGCCCGCGGGGTTTTTGCGTCCTTCGCGCTTTAACGCTTTTATAATCGCTTTCCTGACTTTTTTATTCCGCTCGCTCTCTAAAGTCTTTTTCAAATCATCTTCACAACGCGAAATATCCCAATCCGATAAAACTTCAACCGCGCGCGTTCTGACCAATGAACTTCTGTCTTTTAATGCGCCAAGCAATATCTGAAAAACATCTTCATCTTGAAATTTTCCGATTTGATTTATAACCGCAAGTCTGACAAGTATATTCTTCATATTCATCAGTTTTACAAATGGCTTTACCACCCTCGTATCATTGGCCGTCTGATGGGCATAGCCCCCTGATACGGCACCCGGCATAGCCTTGAATTTATCCAATGCCGCTATCGCATCCAATAATATCCGTGGATCCTCGCTTTCCAATGATGTCAATAGGAGTTTAAATGAAGCCTCTTCTTTTTTGTCGCCCAATTCTTTAATAGCCACAAGTTTTTCTTCTAAACTATTACCTGTTTTTGTTTTCTGCATAGTAGCCCACTTGTCCGCTGTTTTGGCGGAAGGGGCTACAGCTACATCCTATTGTTCAACGATTGGTTTTTTGCGTCCTTCGCGTCTCAATGTTTTTCATGGGTATCTACTTGACTCCACTTAAGCCAATTTGTAGCATATTCCAGTATGAAAGAGGACTATCCACAGGCACTATTGGAGTTAGAGAAACGGTTTAGCACGGATAAG
>JAKLQJ010000162.1 GCA_022013385.1 Elusimicrobiota bacterium | reverse complement strand
CGTCGTAAATAACTTGACATTTACTATTTACGCATCTTGCGTCGTGGTTTTAACCCCGCGGGTTTTTTCTACAACCAAGTTTACCCAACCCACGGGGTAAAAACAAGCATTTAAATGTAAAGAAGTGTTGGACGCACTACAATAGGTTACCAAATTTATATTCTTAAGATTAGCCAAAAAATTAAGGCCAGTCTTATAAAAAAACTGACCTTGATTTATGGAGGCGCCGGGATTTGCACCCGGGTCCGAATACTATATGCCAGAGCCACTACAGGCTTAGCCCTGATTTTGTCTCGGAATGCCCTTAGCTCAAGACAACATGGACAATCCAAAGCTCCGTGAGTCTTTTGCTTTAAAAGACGAAGCGCGCCTTTAAAGCAGCAGTCCGCTTAGTAACGCTCCACGAATCCCGCGAACTTAGACCCGCAAGCGAGGCTCACTTAAGCGTGGGCCCAAGCCATCTCGTTTGAGTTGGCACTTTTTGTTTTGACCCTGTTTAACATGGCCTGGTCAACCATGGCCTGCAACTTTGACATGATAAGCACCCGTCGAACCTATTCGCCCCCATATTGTAGCAACAAAATAGTTTTGCGTCATTTCAAGATGGTTTTTCCGCTACACGGCTTTGGCGGATCCGCCGATTTGTTTAGAAGAAATTATTCCATGTTGTTAACCACTTGTGCATGAAACTTATAAGTTAGGCAGCCCAAGGGGCTGCGGCTACACTGAAATTCCTATACATTAAACTAGCGGCCTCTTTCTACTATTATATTTTAGCAGGTTTGTATTGATAAAGCCATAGCGTAGCACACAAAAAAGTATCCACTATCTTTTTGAAATGAAAACTTTCATAACTTCTTTTACAGTTTTTAGGGGCTTATCAACAGAATTTATTCTTATGCCGTCGCCGAATTTTGACGGCACAAAAATTATGGAATCTTTAAATATCTCTCGCCATTTTGTTAAAACAGTTATATCTATGGGCGATTTCGGCTTAAAAAAGATTTCAATAAAGTTCTCTTTTTGATTAATCGCTCTCACGGCATATTTTGATAATGATTTTCTGAGCTTTAGTATTTCGGCAAAATTTTTGAGCGGCTCCGGCGCGGCGCCGGATAAATCTTCCAGCTCTTTTAAGACGCCATTTATATCTCCAAGCTTGGCATTGAGAAGTTTCTTATAAAAATTAAGCCTTTCCATATCATCGTTTATATAGTCCGAAGGAATAAAAGCGGGAATCTTTATATCTATATTAATCTCTTCTGCTTCTTTTCCAACGGTCCGACCCTTAAGCTTATCCACTTCTCCATTGAGCAGTTTTACATATAAATCAAGACCTATGGAATTTATAAATCCATGCTGCTTTGAACCCAGAAGATCGCCTGACCCCCTTATTTCAAGATCGCGCATCGCAAGCCGAAAACCCGAACCCAGCTCGGTAAATTCTTCTAAAGCGCTTAATCTTTTCATGGCAATTTCGCTTATCGTCTCATCAATTTCAGCAACATCATCAATATCCCGCCCCCTGTTCCCTGCCGCCTGTTGCCTGCCGCCTGTCGCCGCCTGATACCTGATGCCTGTCGCCTGTCCCCTGCCCCCTGACGCCTTCTTTAGCCATTCCGGATAAAAAAGATAGCAATAAGCTTTTTGGCTTTCTCTGCCTATTCTGCCGCGCAATTGATAAAGCTGAGCCAGCCCCAGTTTATGAGCGTCTTCCACTATAAGGGTGTTTACATTTCCGATATCAAGTCCGGATTCTATTATTGTGGAAGCAAGGAGAATATCGTATTTTTTATTTAGAAAATCCAACATATGCTTTTCTATCAACTCACCGTTCATTTGACCATGTACTATGGCTATTCTCAAATCCGGCATCAATTTTTTTAAAAAATTAGCCTTGACATTTATAGTTCGAACTCTATTATGCACATAATAAACCTGTCCGCCGCGGGCAATTTCAAAGCCTATGGCTTCAATCACGGTTTTATCATCAAAAGGTCCGACATTAGTAGCTATCGGCAAGCGTCCGACGGGAGGAGTTTCTATAACCGACATGCTTTTTAAACTGGACAATGACTGATAGAGCGTTCTTGGTATTGGAGTAGCCGAAAGCATTAAAAGGTGCACTCCCTTAGACATCCCTTTCAATTTATCTTTGTCTTTTACCCCGAAACGATGCTCTTCGTCTATTATTAAAACCCCAAGATTTTTAAAAGCAATATCCTTTTGCAGAAGCCTATGAGTGCCTATTACTATATCGCAAACTCCCAAAGCCAAATCTTCAATGATTTTCTTTTGTTTTGCTTTGGATTCAAATCTTGAGATAATGGCTATATTGACCGGGAACTCTCTAAATCTCTCACAAAAAGTCCTATAATGCTGTTCGGCAAGTATGGTTGTCGGCGCCAAAACAACAGCCTGCTTGGAATTCAGAACCGAGCGCGCGGCTGCCCGCATCGCGACTTCGGTTTTTCCAAAACCGACATCCCCCACAACCAATCTGTTCATAGGATATGGCGATGTCATATCATCCAAAGTATCACTAATAACCGAAAGCTGGTCAGGAGTTTCTTCAAAAGGAAAAGAAGCCGCGAACTCTTGCTCTAAATGTCCCGCATCCGCCATAGGAGAAATCCTGATAGCTTGCCTTTCAGCTTCAACCTTCAAAATATCCTTTGCCAGATTTTCAACCTCGCGTTTTATGCGGCTTTTAATATCTTTCCATCGCTTAGTATCCATATGCGAAAGTTTTGGCGCCCTAGCGTGAGAGCTTACATATTTTTGAACTTTCTGAAATTCATAAAGCGGCACCATCAATTTATCACCTTTTGAGTATTCAATAAAAAGACATTCCGTATCATCGGTTCCATCTTCAAAAGAAACCGCTCTGATTCCCATATATTTTCCGATGCCATAATCTTCATGAACAATAAAATCGCCGACTTTAAGATCGGTTAATTTAAAAAACTTGGCTTTTTGTTTTTTTATTCCTCGATTTATGTGATAATGCCTTTGAAATATTTCAGACGATGTTATTACGGCGAGCTTTTCCCGCTCAAGCGTGAAACCCTCGGCCATCGCGCCAATCACAAATCTGCAATAATCATAAACATCATGCTCTTCAAACAATTCCGATAGCCTTTCCTTTTCGCCGCGATTAAGACAAAAAATATTAATGTAAAACTTTTTCTCGGCAAGCCTTTTTATTTCTTTGGCAAGAATGGATATGTCGGACGCGAAATTCATGTTTTTCATTGCTCCGAATGATTTTTTATCCCCAAAATCATATAAATCGGATATCAAAACGGAACATCTTTTTTGAATGCGTTCATCAAGAGCGCCAAAGTCAATGCCTTTATCCGCGATTATTTCAAAATTATGGCCTATGCGGCTTGAAAAAAATTCGCTCGCCCCTTTAATCTTATAGGGCGGAATATTTAATTTTTGAAAGAAATCTACGGTATGCTGGGTTTCTATTTCAAAATCGCGTATAAACTCCAAATCATCGCCAAAGAAAAGCCTGAACGGTCTTTCGGCATCAGCGGGAAATACATCTATAATAGCTCCTCTTACGGCAAATTCCCCTGTATTTTCCACAAAATGAGTTCTACTATAACCCGCCTCGCTCAATTTGCTTATTATTTGCGTTCTATTATATTTTGAACCGACGGAAAAAGGAAGAGTGGCTTTAAGATATTCTTCCTTTGAAAAAATATCCTTTAAAACATGATTCGGAGAAGAAAATATAATGAGCGGTTTTTTTTCTCTATCGGAATCCAATATATTCAAAGTTTTAATATTCAAACTTTCGTCATCTGCCCAAAACAATGTTTCAAAAGAAGTTTCTTCCGGTACTAATTCGGCAATTGAAGAAGTATAACTGTCCAAATCATAAAAATCGGAATCATCCGAGGAACTTAAAAAAAGTATATTCTTCTTGCTCTCGGCTAAGCGTTTAACCAAGAAATAACTTATGGAACTAAGGTTGGGAAGTCCCGATATTATGGTTTTTATATCCCGCATGAACAATCAAATGATATAATTTTACAAACAGGGAAGCTATGCTTCATTAAGTGTCGGAAGTTATACGAACGACCAAGCAACGAGGCTATGCCTCATAAAGTGTCGGAAGCTATGTGAACGACCAAAGAAGAAAAAAATAGGAATATAGCAAAGAATTAAAACACCCGCGAGGTTGGGAAAAGCCTTGTTATGGCGGAAACCTCGGGGGTGAGACAAAAAAACAGAAACTCGGGGGTGAGACAAAAAACAGAAACTCAATTAAGGATTATGCGAGAAGATAGAAAAGAAACTCCTTAACTGCTCTAAACTTGTTAGCTTTTTGTCTTGTCTTTAAACTTTAAACTTTGCCCTGATATACATCAGGGCACCATGGGTTTATCCCATGGTGAACTCTAAACTTACTATGAACAAATGGATTGAAATAGATCTTGGCGCGATAGCCAAAAATGTCGCGGCAATTAAAAAAACTCTAAAAAAAGAAACCAAATTCATGGCTATTCTAAAAGCTGACGCTTATGGACATGGCGCAATTAAAATTTCAAACACAGTTTTAAGGTCCGGAGCCGATTTATTGGGAGTGTTAACCGTAGATGAAGCAATAATTTTAAGACAAGCCGGCATCAAAGCCGACATAGTTATACTCTCTCCTTCTCTTTCAGCCGATATAAGCAAAATAAAGCATTACCGCCTTATTCCGACCATAGACTCTCTTGATTTTTTAAAAACCCTAAACGGGGAAATCGCCGGCAAAAAAAAATACCCTTGCTATCTTGACATTGATTTCGGCTTGAAACGCTGGGGAATAAATCCAAATGATTTTCCTAATTTTTTTAAAAAAGCTTTAACATTCAAGAATATTAAAATTTGCGCGATATCCGCCCATATAGACTATGTTCCGCCTAAAAACATGACGGAAGCCGAAGAAAAATTATCGCAATTTAAAAAAATAGGAGAAGCCGCAAAAACTTTAGAGCCGAGCATAATTCTTCACGCGGCAAACAGCTCAATTCTATGCGACTTTCCCCATTGGCAGCTTGATATGGTCAGAATAGGAAATCTTATATACGGCTTATATCCTTCCAAAATATATTTTGAAAAAACAAAAGGCGCCCCCATCAAAGGAATTAAGCGGCCTTGGAAATTTTACTCAAAAATAATATCCATAAAAACCGCCTGTAAAGGCGAATCTTTGGGTTATTCAAGCGAATATATAGCCGTAAAAAAAATGAAAATAGCGACAATTGCCGCCGGTTACGGCGACGGCCTTACCATGGAACCTGCCTATAAATCCATCAAATTATCGGCGGGTTCTTCCTATTGGGGAATAATAAAAGGACATAAAGCCCCTTTCATAAGCAAAAGCGGCATCTGCCATACGCTTTTGGATATAAGCAATATTCCGAATGTAAAAATAGGCGATAAAGTATTATTGCCCGTCAGAAGAACCGGCGCAAGCCAAAGAATTCCAAGAATATATAAAGACAAGGGATAGGGTTTTTATCGAATTATTTTGCCTGACATCGTTTTAAGATGGTCATTTCAGATATACAGTTATGATAAATGCTTCTTAACTTTGAGTTGATTTTGCGTGTGTGAGTGTTGGCATTAATAATATTTTTTTAGTAGTATTTTAACTAAATATGATTAGATTTCTTCTGATTTCAATCTTTACCGCTTTTCTTTGTCTTTCTCATGTTTCAGCTAATGAAAATTGGTTTCTAATAGGCCAAGACAATTTTAAAATTCCCTACATACGGCAAAGCGACAAATTGGAAACCTGCCCTCAATTTAACGAGTTTAATAATCTTGACTCTTACCCCGATAATACTGTCAGTCTAAAAGGCGTTTCTTTAATTAATTCCGACAATCTGCCGTTTTTTGAAGATGATATGGATAAAAACAGTCTTGTTTCCGCGCTTAAAGCCAATCTTGCTTATTGGAATGAAAAAACGGATTCCTTCGAAATAACCGTGGGAAAGGATAACTATACCGCCGTTCAAATGCGAATGACAATAAAAAAATTGCTGGAAATATTTTCAGGGAATTTTAAAAGCTCGGAAATAAACGATATTTTGAAAAAGGAATTTAAAATTTACCGCTCAGTAGCGGATGATAATTCCAATAGCGTCGTCATTACGGGCTATTATGAAGCGCAAATTCCTGTTTCAGCCGAGCCGACGGAAAAATATAAATATCCCATTCATTTAAAACCGTCAGACCTTATAAAAACCTCGCCCGCGATGAATGTGAATTTTGATTATGGCAGAATTGATGCTAATGGCGATATTGTTAAACATTATTCAAGAGAAGAAATAAGAAGCGGAAAATTAGACGGACAAAATCTTGAAATAGTTTGGTCGGCTCATCCCGCCGAAATAATGCTTCTGCAAATACAAGGCTCCGGCATACTGAATTTTGGAAGCGATTTTATAAAAGCCGGATTTAACGGGGCAAATGGCTGGCCGTTTAAAAGCGTGCAGAGACTTTTAACGGAATGCGGAGAAATTCCCGCCATGAATTTCAGCAGTTTTATCGCTTATCTCTCGGCTCAGCCGCGGGCCCGAGAATTGCGGCTTGTAAATTTAAATCCGCGATATATTTTTTTTAAAATTAACTCTTCAGACACCGAGCCATCCGGAGCAATGGGCAAAACTCTTACGCCCGGCCGTTCAATAGCGGTGGACCCAAAACCGGCGCCTTATGGCTTGACCGCCATACTAAAATCAAAAAAACCAATAGCCGGAGACAACGGAAATATATCGGAATTTAAAGATTTCACAAGAATAGTAGCAACACAGGACACAGGAACAGCAATACGAGGTCCCGGCAGAGTGGATTTATTTTGGGGAGCGGGTGAAAAAGCTAAAATTGAAGCAAGCAGTATGAAAGCTCAAGGCGAATTCTATTTATTGGTTTTGAAATAAGGCCATATAGCTATTTGTTATAATCATCGCAGTATAAAACTTAGCGACAATTAGGAAGGTCTAAAATGAAGAAAATTATTTTTGGTTTTATCGCGTTTATCACGCTTATTTCTTTTTCATGCTCACAACTTTCAGCATTATATGACTCAAACTATACAACTTATTGGGATTTTGGAATAGGCTATTCCATGCCAAACGGCAGCGAATGGGGACAACTATATGAACCATCTCTTTCAATGTCCATAACCGCCGAAAAACCCCGAGAGGAAAATTATGCTTTAGGTATTGAACTTGGCTATGAAGCGGGGCATAAGCATATAAATGTAAAAGAGTGCAAACCAAGAATTTTCTATATGGCTCCTTATTTTAAAGAAGTTAAAAATTTTGGCGCAGTTGACCTTTATGCCAGCATTGGACTAGGACTTTATCATAGATGGACACCGGCGTATACAGACAGCAATAATGGCGCGAAATATGCCGGCGGTTTCTCAGGAAAATTGGGCGGAAATTTTGGATTCGGCGCTCTTTATAATCTTAGTAAGAGTCTACTGATAAATTTGAATCTGAAAGTGCATAGTATAAAAGATTTTATAGGCGTAAACGGAAAAATGGTGCCCGCCACAAATATTGTTCCGTCTTTAATGATTAAGAAAAGTTTCTAAATCTTACAATTAAAAAGGCGCGAAACTTAACCTGCAATAGGTGTTCCGCGCCTATATAAAAAGTATAACAGATTTTTTGGATTTGTCAAGAGGCAGAGTTCACCCGGCAATTCCGCGAACTTCCGCACAAGAGAAAATTGCGATACACACATATATATAGGCATCAAAAAAATTGTTCATTTATTATCGCTTAATATTTTTTTAATAGTGTTTAGAACGGCCTTATTAATATTTGCGTCCAAAAACCCTTTTCGCGCTTTGCCTTCCACCCATTTGCCATGGGAAACTCCGTTTTTTTCCAATCTTTCCCTTATTAAAGATACCACCGAATTTATTTCACCCAAAGAAGGTTTTTTGTTTTTAAAGCGTGAAATCCGAATAACGCCATCTCTTCCTGCAAGCTCATAACAGACAATAGCCACCGCTTGACCGAGATTTATGGAAGGCTGGCGTTCTCCGGTAGGAATGTTTATTATGGCATTGCAATAAGAAAGGTCATCGACGGTAAGCCCTGTCTTTTCACAGCCGAAAATCAAAGCCACATTCTTATATTCAGCTTCCTTTTCTGCAATATAATTTGGCGCGTCTTTAAGAGAAAAAGTATCTCTATCGGGCTTTCTTTTCTTCAGAGATGAAGTGGCCAAAGCCAAAACACAATCGGATAATGCTTCTTTCAAGGTTTCAAAAATTTTCGCGTTTCTGATAATATCGCCGGCGCCAACCGCCGTCTTATCCCTTTCAATAAGCAAAGATGCTTCTCCGCCTCCGATAATATCCGCGGTTTCAACCGTCTCTTTTAAAATCGGTTCATATGGCGAGACAATTCTTAAATCGCTTAAACCGAAATTAACCATGACCCTTGCCGCCGCGCCTATATTAATCGGATTTCTCGGCTTTACCAATATTATTTTAAAAAAAGAATTTTTCATCGACTTTAATTTGAACTAGTAGCAGTCTAAGTTATATGCTAAACCGTCGTATAGAAACTATAAGCCAATCTCTTACTTTTTTGCGTTAACTGCTTTTAGTATTTCAATAATCTGCGGGTTTCTCGCATACTTAATGGGCTCATTTCCGGCCTTATTTTTTTTCATAGGATCGGCGCCATTGACAATAAGAGTTTTTACCATGCCGATATGTCCCAAACGCGCCGCAAGCGACAATGGGGTCAAAGTTTCATGCGGACGACCGTCAATATTCCATTGGAATTCAGCATTGACATCGGTTCCTTTAGTCAACAATAAGGCCGTTACGGCAAGCTCATTATCGAAAATGGCTTTCATGAGAGCGTCCTGTTTTGCGCTTATATCTATCCCCACATCATTATCCAGCAATAATTTAACCACTGCATGCCCCTTTTTTACCGCATCAAGCAAAATACCAAACTCTATATCGTGGCTATTGAAACGAGCGCCTTTTTCAATCAGTGCTTCCATAACCTTTAAATGTCCTTTTTGTGTTGCCGCACTTAAAGCGCTTGTCTTACAGTTTGAGGTCAGATTTGGATCAGCGCCATTATCCAGCAGGATATCAATAATATTTTTATGTCCATTATTTGCGGCTATATTAACGCGGTTCCATCGGAGCGGGAAAGATCGCCGTCATTAACACGGGCATTAGGATTAGCCCCCTTAGAAAGCAATGCTTTTGCTATTTCGCCATAACCTTTCTGAGCGGCTATTCCCAGCGGGTATATTGTTCTCGACGATAATACTGCACTGGCCTCATTGTATTCAAATATTTTCATATTGGGATCAAGATTTTGTTCCAGAAATTGCACAACAGTATCTTTTTGTCCGCTTTTTACAGCTTCAATAAATCTTGTGCGTTTCACCATTCGTTCAGCTGATTTTTTTTGGTACAGAAAATCCCATATGGCAAACATCACAACCGCAATTAATAATACTCGAACAGTTAACTGCTGAATTAAAAGTCTGGCTGTTAGACCCGACAGGGGAAGCTGCTAAGGACGAAATCCATGTGCTTTGCGGAAAACATTAAAATTCAGAACATGGCTCATCAAGCAGTCATCAAGTGCACCATTACGGATGGGCTCTATTGTTTAGAAACCGTCAGATTATTTATTAGCGCATTTCCCCAGTCAGCAACAGCAAGGATTGATTCCATTTTTACAACATCAACGGTGTCTCTTACTCCATTATGCATCGTTTCAACTATTGCAGGAACAACTTTTGACTGCTTACCCTTATGAATAGCATTACCCATGTCGATCAAAGCCCTGACATCTTGCGAAGGGACAATACAAACACTTACATTTGGAATTCCTTTTAATTCAAAAGCCATCTCGTCACCTTTGGGTAAATTCTTTATGATTTTAGAATGATACTTTTTACTAATAACTACACGCCGTATGGAGCTATTAAATGCCGACTCACATATATTATTACTGGGAGCCACCAGTATAGCATCTCCAACACCACATATATCAAAATTAACCATGGCCTTTATTGAAGATTTACCAATACATTCAATATACGCCTGGCTACCGGCACAGTAGCCCTCTTCCAAATCAAAAAACACGAAATTTATGGGTTTTTGTGGCGGAGTCTTCAGATACCTGGCCACAAGCGTTAGCAACACACATACACCGGAAGCATTATCATTTGCACCGCTACTTCCTTTAACAGAATCATAATGCGCGCCGACTACAAAATGTTTGCCTTTACCGAATGGAACAATTATGTTCCGTATCCATTTATCCTTAAATTTGTCGCGCTGTATAAAATAGTGGCATCCCAGTTCTTCAAGAATCCGCACTAATTGTCGATGCCTCTTAGTTTGAATAGGCGACGATAGTCTTTGTATATAGGATGCAATATCCACGGTTTGTTTATCCATAACTGCCTCCGAACCCATATAGCCGACGCTAATTATTACCCTTGTATTCTTTGTTCCTAATACTAACCTGATTATTCCACTAAATGCTCTAAATATGTTCCGCAATAAAATAACCCCATGGCGAGGGCTATAATCTATATCACATTATGAGAGCATGTATAATTAATCACTCCGGGACTAGGATTCGAACCTAGACTAAGCGATTCAGAGTCGCTTGTGCTACCATTACACAATCCCGGAATTTATACTCGGACACTTCTTATTTTGCTATTATATATTTTTGGTAGCTCTTTTATCAAAATTCAATCGGGGCGTGGCTCAGTTGGTAGAGCGTGGCGCTATGGCGCCAAGGTCGTGGCGCTAAAAGCGCCATCGCCCCCTATTTAGTAAGTTGTGTTGAAAGTATTTAATCGGGGCGTGGCTCAGCTGGTAGAGCGTGGCGCCATGGCGCCAAGGTCGTGGCGCTACAAGCGCCATCGCCCCTATTTAGTAAGTTGTGTTGAAAGTATTTAATCGGGGCGTGGCTCAGCTGGTAGAGCGTGGCGCCATGGCGCCAAGGTCGTGGCGCTACAAGCGCCATCGCCCCTATTTAGTAAGT
>JAKLQJ010000161.1 GCA_022013385.1 Elusimicrobiota bacterium | reverse complement strand
GCTTGTTCGGTTCTACGAGGGATGTTAAGATGTTTCCTATGGTTGAATATTGTGACACTATCCAAACCGAAAGGGGATAGAAACAGGGAATACAAAGCATACCTAATGGAGGTATTTGAAAATGTCTACTCACAAAAAAAACATAACAACCAAAATCTCAATTTTCAAAGGCAAGACAATAAGAAAAACCATTCACAAAAACGAATGGTGGTTTTCAATTATTGACATTATTGAAGTTTTAACCGGAACAAAAAGATCAAGAAAATATTGGAATGATTTAAAGAAAAATCTTAAAAATGAAGGGTATTTTGAAGTGTCCGAAAAAATCGGACAGTTGAAATTACTTGCGTTGGATGGAAAAATACGCGAAACTGATTGCGCTAATACGGAAACAGTATTTCGTATTATTCAATCAATCCCATCTCCCAAAGCCGAGCCTTTTAAACGCTGGTTAGCGCGAGTCGGCTATGAACGAATACAAGAAATTGAAGATCCCGAATTGGCAACCAAAAGAACAAGAGCGCTTTACAAAGCAAAAGGATATTCCGATAATTGGATAGAAAAACGGATGCGAGGAATAGAAGTAAGAGAAACCCTAACCGATGAATGGCAGAAGCGGGGAGCAAAAGAAGATACGGAATATGCAATTTTAACAGCGGAAATAGCCAAAGCTACATTTGGAATGACACCGGCGCAATATAAAAAATTCAAAGGGCTAAAACGCGAAAATTTACGGGACCATATGGAAGATTTGGAATTAATTTTAACAATGTTGGGCGAAGCGACAACTACCAAAATAACCAAAGACAGAGATTCCAAAGGATTTACTCCGCTCAAACAAGATGCCAAAGAAGGTGGAGAAGTGGCCGGATCCGCCAGAAAAGATATAGAAAAAAGGACAGGCAATCGGATTTCAACGCGGACAAATTTTCTAAAACATCTGCAAAATACGAAATCAGTTGCCGGTTCCACTTTAACACAAGCTCCGAATAAAAAACGGCGAAAAAGAAAGTAAAACCCCACAAAATACAACAATTTCGTTCTTTTGCGTCTTGACTTTTGGGGTCAAAAGTGGTAAACTATAAATAGTGAGGTAAATAAAAATATGTCAAATGATGAATCAGAAGTTAATTTAGCGGAAATTTTAGGGGCTGTTAAAGCGCCTTCAAAACAGCAATTAATTTTATATATTCCTCACAAAGATAAAACCGGTAAAAATGTAAAAAATATCCAAAAATGGATCAAGGATGCTAAAAAATTGCTTACGATTATTGGCGGTGGAACAACTACAATGCCTCCAGCGGATGGCACTTGGTTAAAAAAAGATATTGAAAGTATTGAAAAATTAAAAGATGAGGATATAGTTTGGGAAAAAACTACACTAATATCTACACACATTTATGAAGCTCATTTTGGAAACAATTTAAGTGTACTTAGAAAATTTTTACATAGATTTGGCAAAGAAACCAATCAAGGCGAAGTAGCATTTGAATTTGACGGTTCTTTTTTTAGAATTTCCAAATACGACCATTAACAAAGTTTAAAAAAAGAGGTGGATAAAATGGCAAAGATAATTAAAGTTACAGGGCCAACTCAAAAACTAATTAAAGTTATAGGGCCAACTCAAAAACTGGTTAAGCCTGATGTTGTTGCTAAGGCTTTGGGCGCGGAAAAAGTAGGAATTAAGATTGATACAAAACAAGGACCGATCTCTTTATTTTCTTTGCGGCAGTTTTTTATAGGCAGATTGCGTTCTACCGGCGGTCGCCCCGCATTGGCAGGAACTGTAAAGAAACGAAATAAAATACCCCTCTTTCCAGAAGATTGGATTAAGCTTAAAAAGATGTCTGAATATTTTAAGCGGAAGGATGGAATTAATGTAAGTCCCGGTCAAATAGCGTCTGCTTTAATTCATAGAGACATATCAAAAACGCTATTTTTTAAATAAACAAAGAACCTCAAAAAGGGTTGCAACAAAAGCATCAAAATTATTAAGAAGTCTCAAAACTTCGAAAAACACAAAATCAGTTGCCGCTTCCGCATTAACGCAAGCTCCGGATAGAAAACGGCGAAAAAGAAAATAAGACACCTTAGAGATGTCATAAAATCCATAAATACAACAAAATCATAATAGTGTTGCCTTAGAAGTATGATGTTTCGGTCGCTCAAAACCAGAGAAGTATGGGGTTTCGGTCGCTCAAAACCAGAGAAGTATGGGGTTTCGTACCAGTGTTTATCTATGAGAAACAGGGTTGTAGAGTAACGGTTATAGATATAACGGTATTAGATCGTTTATAACGATATTTTAATTTATAAGTTATTTATAACAGGGGTTTAGTTTCTGGTATCAAAAGTGAACGGGGGAAATTATGGAACAAACTGATAACGAAAAAAAAGCGGAAGGAAATATTTAAGTAATTTAAAAAACTAGTGGTTGTGTAAAAAAACTGTATAATAGACTTGAAAAATATCCAATAAACAAGAGTGTTTTATGATATCGTTTCGCAATGAAAAATTAAAAAATTTTCCTATACCGGCGGGGTCTGTATGGCTTATGACGGATATTGCTCAAAGCAAAGGCCGCCAGGAACTTTATTCGCGACAGACTCCGCAACTTTTAAAAAGTATGAGGGACATGGCTTTGGTCCAGAGTGCCGAGTCCTCTAATCGAATAGAAGGTATTACAATCCGGCCGGACCGTCTTACCCCCCTTGTTCTTGGAAATGTCCGGCCAAAAAACCGATCAGAAGAAGAAGTACAAGGCTATCGCAAAGCGTTAAACCTGATACATACAAATTACTCTGAACTTTCCATAACTCCCGAATTGTTAAAAAAATTTCATTTCATAATTCAGGAAGGTTCAGGAGATGCGGGGCAGTTTAAGCGTGTGAATAATGAAATAATTGAAATCAAACCGGGCGTGCCGCCGTTCATCAGATTTAAACCGGTTTTATATAAAGATACCCCAAAAGCTGTTGAGGAGCTTTGCCTGTTATATAGGCACGCTATAAATCAGGAGCATGTTCCCTCGCTACTTGCTATCCCGATGCTTGTGTTGGATTTTCTTTGTATTCATCCTTTCCGGGATGGAAACGGCAGAGTCGCCCGTCTTTTGACTTTACTTGCGCTCTATCAGCACGGCATAGAAGTTGGCAGATATATAAGTCTTGAAAAGCTTATTGAAGAAACCCGTGAGGATTATTACAGAGTACTTCTTGAAAGCTCAAAGCATTGGCATGAGGGGAAGCATGACATTATTCCATGGCTTAATTACCTGCTTTCGATAGTCAGGCGAGCGTATGGTGAGTTTGAAAGCAGAGCCGAGCCGGTTCGGTTCGCGCGCGGGGCAAAGACAACCTTGATTTTAAGCGCAATAAAATCTTTTGAAGGAAAATTTACCTTAGCCGATCTTAAACGCGCTTGCCCAAATGTAAGCCACGACATGATACGGCGGGTGTTAAAGGACCTTAGTGCTAAAGGAAATTTAAAATCTATCGGCAAAGGTCCTGG
>JAKLQJ010000160.1 GCA_022013385.1 Elusimicrobiota bacterium | reverse complement strand
TCTTGCTTCTGTCCCGATATACATCAGGACATCACGGGCATGTCATGGGCATGGTCATGGGCATGGTCATGGGCATGGTCATGGGCATGGTCATGGGTTTATCCCATGATTTATCCCATGATTTATCCCATGATTTATCCCATGATTTATCCCGTGATGACTTCTTTTGCAAAGCAAAGCTTTGCAATTAGAATTGCATTTTTAATGATATCTGACTTGATTTTCCCAAAGCGCCATAAGGCACCATAGAATAATCCAAACCAAATCCATAACCCAAAGACTGCAAGCTGTATATTCCGAAACCGAAAGATACGCCATGCTTATCCGTTAAACCGAATCTATCCAAAATACCGCTTTCCATATTTTCGCCGTGATCATCCATGGGAGTATAACCAATACGCAGAGATACCTTTCCGACTTGCAAAATTTCTTCCGGAAGATTAAACTCAAAACCCACACCCGTTTTACTTTTTGTATCGGAATAAGATTTATTTTCCGCCAAAATGGTCATAAAAGGATTCAGGTTTAATGACAATCCAAATCTCTGAATCTGAATAACTTTGCTTTGATCGCCAAAATTCTGACCGGACCAGCCAAAAATTAATTTGCGGCCAAGCTTTATCATCGCGCCCATATCAAAGACGGTGTTATTATATTTCTTATCGTAATTATCCTCCGTTACCTGCTTTACACTTGCGCCGAGAAGAAATCTCTCCAATAAAAACGCTTTTGCCAAAGTGAAAGACATATAACTATTGCTTACCTTTACGCTATCGCTGTTCAGAGGTATGCCATCAATATCCCTAATATCGAAACCGTCAACGCCATAATATCCAAAACCAAAACCCATCACCGCCCTGCCAACAGGATGAACATAACCTATGTATTGTCCGGAATAATCCTCAAACCAACTTAACCGCGAGAAGCTAAATTCTCTCATTTGGGAAGACGCTATGCCGCCGGGATTTAAAGGCATGGATTCGGCTCCTTCAATAATGGCGCCGCAATTACCCAAAGCTTGGGCGCGAGCGCTGGAAGCCGGTATCTTAAGAAATATCGCCCCGCCGGTTCCGATTTTTGAATCCGCGCAATAAGCGAAATTAAATATTAGCGGCATAATTGCCGCAAATAAAATCATCTTTTTAAATTTCACAAAGCCTCCTAAAAAACACTTGCGTGTTTTTTACCCCCCGTGCTTAGATTTCGTTATTTCCCGTGATTAGATTCCTATGGAATCCACGGGGAATGAAATCTACGGGGGGTTACACTTGCGTGTTTTTTACCCCCCGTGCTTAGATTTCGTTATTTCCCGTGATTAGATTCCTATGGAATCCACGGGGAATGAAATCTACGGGGGGTTACACTTGCGTGTTTTTTACCCCCCGGTGCAAAACACGCAAAATTAACCGCAAAGTACGCTAAAACTTTTACACCTAACTGTTTCCAGTCATCCCGCCATAAAGGCGGGACAGGCCACTTATCCTTTGTTACCTAGTCGCCTAATTACCTTGTTGCCTGCCGCGCTGTTGCCTGCCGCGCTGTTGCCTGCCGCGCTGCCGCGCTGTTGCCTGCCGCGCTGTTGTCCTGCCGCGCTGTTGCCTGCCGCGCTGCCGCGCTGTTTTGTGCTCTACGGTATAAGTATTTTCTTAACCACCTGACATATCTCCTTAGTGCCCTGAGTAGCCTTAAAGCGCAAGACATAATAATACACTCCGTGAGTTACTTCTATGCCGGATAAATTTGTCTTCGGCCAGCAATAATATCCTTTGCAAGCGCCTGATACATTGCTATCTCCCGCTTGATTTAGAAATTCATCCTTAAATACCAAATCGCCGGCAATATTATAAATCTTGAGCGAAACATCGCCGCTTATCGGAACCCATATTTTGAAATAACCGCTCGTTCCCGCATAAGGATTGGGAGCAAAAAATGAATTTGAATTATCGGAAAAGACGCCGCAAACATCATCTACCCCTCCTTTTGTAACCGAAATATTGCTTATTACGATATCGTCGGCAACAATAGTCCCGCTGCCTACTTCCCCGGTTAGTGAATCAATTCCATCCGTATCAGTGGAGCCGTACACTTTAAAAACATAATTGCCGTCGGGAACCTTAGCAAGACTCATGTCGGTGCCGTCCCAATACTCCGTAATCGGCGTTCTAGCGGGCCGTACTCCCACTATTCTTTTAACCAAAGAACTGCTTTCAGGCGGAGACGGATTGCCCAAATCATCAAAAGATGTGCCCGGTCTATAAATTTTAGTCGCCATCTTCATTGCTTCTGAAAGCTGATAAGAAACAACCGCGTCATTATCCATTGTTAAAGGAATAATCGCAACATCAAAAATCCTTAAAGGGTAAACATCTATGGTCATCTGCGCAGTAGCGCGAGAAGTCAATTGCGACGCTATATCTTCCGCCACGATTCTTACATTATAGGCTCCTCCGTCCACATAATCGCCGTTATCATATTTACCGTCCCAAAACTCATTATAAATCATATCTCCGTCTCTTATGCCGCCGCTTAATACGGTAGCTACTACTTGGGGAGGAATGTCTAAATTGAGTATCTGCACGGTAACCGAAGACTGGCGCGATACTCCGTACAATATTTCATAAGGGGGAAGCTTTACCACATCGCTGGAGTTATACATTTGTGGAATATTCGGAATGGCGTCAAAATCATTGAATATAATTTGTCCCCTTGTGATATTGATATAACCGTTTGTCATGACCTTGTCAGTAGCATACATGGCATTTGTCGCGCTTGAGCTGTGAGCCACAAGGGTAAACGGATATTGTCCATCGGGGACAAGCAAACCAGTCGCATCACGGCCGTCCCAAAATTCTGTTATCTTAAATCTGCCCGGACGCATGCCGCCAACCCTGTAAACAATATTATTAGGATTTGCGACAGGGTCATAAATACCGCTCTCCCACGGCCAATCATCGGGCGCGACACTGACAAGGTGAGGATAATAAATTTTCAAATCAATCCACATAGTCTGCGTAAGTTCAAAAGATAATGACGCCATATCCGAAGTTCCTCCGAGAAGAGGCGCTGTTACAACATCCGTAATTCTGAACATATTTACAGGTGTTAGAACAGCAATCGAAAAAATTTTCTGTTCTGCACATTGGAAAGGGTCATTGGTAAAAAGCTCCATCACATAAGTTCCGCTTGAAACATAATTTCCGCTGTCGTCTTTTCCATCCCACATCTCTTTATTTACAAAATTGGCAAATCTAACTTCATTCTCAACTAAAGTTCTGACTATATTATTATCCATATCCCTAATTCTGGCTGTTATGTATGCATCCCTATTTGGCGTATACTTAAAATAAAAAGGGTCTAAACCCGCCACTGAAGGACTTGAACCAATAACGGTTGAGGAAGGGCTTACAAAAGCTATGACATAACCTCTTGATATCGGCACCGTCCCCACAAGCGTCTTTTGCGTTTTTATCGTGCCGGCGCCCGACGGAAGCTCGGCCCAAACAGCATAAACATAATTACCGTCGCAAACGAGTTCGTCGTTTTCATCAAATCCGTCCCAATAACTGCTAACTTTTTTTCTTGAATCCTTGTGTTCAGCTAATCTTCTTATGAGTGAAGCGCTAGGGAAGCTCGGCGGAGAAACATTTATGCTGGAAAAAGTCGTTTCCGGCGGATAGATATCAACATATACAGTGGCCGCTTCGGTCAGCATATAGCTTATTATGGCCACATCCGTGGATGACGGCCCCAATGATTTTACGGCAATATCCGTTATCTGCAAAGGGTCAAGACCAAGCTGAATAGTCGTAGGCCATGAAAGATCTGTCCTTGTCCCTGTCTCAGGCCACATATCCTGAGTTTCAGCTTCTATTACCGCCAGATAAACGCCTGCCGACATAAGCTTTCCCGTATTATCACGGCCATCCCAAAAATCTCCGTTTGTAAGCGTGCCGCTTGGAGTTCCCTCTCCGACCCTCGGCAATCTATCAACAATTGTTCTAACTAAAGTAAGCGAGCCTCCGCTCTCGGCCGCATATATTTTAATTGTCGTAGTGGCGTCTTTTGACAAGCGATAAAGTATATTATAAGGTTGAGCGGCGACTCCGGTTATTTGACCGACAACGGTCGGACTTGAACGAACGGTATGAATATTCGTGACATTTACTTGTATGGGTATTTGACTTTGACCGGGAAAAGCGACTGTCTGTTCTATTGATATATTGCCCGCCGACTCGCTTACTTGATTGGTTTGAACTCTTGCTCTAAAGCCGTATTGGCCGTTTGTCTTGCCAAACATGCCGTTTAAATTGTAAGAACCGTCCCAAGCGGCGCAAAATGGCCCTGGCCCACTCGGTCCCTCTATTGTATACTCCTCATTATTATTGCTTTGGCATGTGCCTATATTGTACATTGAAATGGTTTTAATCGGCGGAGTGCTGGCAGGGTCTAATTCATTTGCTCCTGCGCTATATTTAAAAATTTCAAAAGTAAGAGAATCTATGCCGAAATGGCC
>JAKLQJ010000159.1 GCA_022013385.1 Elusimicrobiota bacterium | reverse complement strand
GCGATGAAATTGAAATAATATAGCGAAGTCCGACTTCCCAGCGAGAAGGCACAATATATCTGTTAGGAAGTACGGACTTCGGACCAAAGCGATGAAATTGAAATAAAAGCGCAAAATCTGTGATTGATGTATTGGTATTTTGGGATTAAAAACCGGTGACCGGGTTGGAATTGAACGGGATAATATTATAAACTTAATATACGATAGACAGTATCGGTTAAATCTGAATTGAGATAGGTTGCTAATTATGGCTATTGCCGGCGGAATACATCGTAAGATGGGTATAAAAGAGATATTGGTTGCAAACAATATCTTAACCCAAGACAAATGCAATGCTATTGATGAAGCGGCCAAAAAAGACGGCAAGCATATTCAGCAAATCTTGATTGAAGAAAAGCTTATAACGGAATCAAAACTTCTCAAAATACTTGCGGATGAATGGGATTTTAAAGCCGTAGACCTTTCAAAATTAAAGATTCCCAAAGAAATAGTTCAACTTATTCCGGAAGCTATTGCCAGGCGTCAGATATGTGTTCCTTTTGCTAAACAGAAAGATACTCTTTTTGTCGCTATGGCTGACCCCAGAGATTTTCTTATTATTGAAGATATAAGCCTTAGAACCGGTCTTGAGGTCAAAGGGTATCTTTCCCTCGCGCATTGGATTAATAAATCCTTACAAGAAGTTTATGGCAAGAGCGGCAGTGAAGCGATGAAAAAGCTTCTTAAGTCGGTATCAAACGGCAAAGACAAAAAGAAAGATGATGGAATTCAATTGGCCGAGGAGAAGAAAGCGGATATAGCCGATGTTGATGCCAATGCTCCTGAGGTTGAAAAAATTGTCAATGTCATAATTCTTAGCGCATTATCCATAAAAGCTTCCGATATTCATATTGAACCGTTCGAAGACCCCGCCGGTATAAACAGCCAATTGCTTATAAGGTACAGAATAGACGGTGTTTTAAAAAAATCCTCGTTTGCCGTTCCATGGTCGTATAGAAACGCGATCATTGCGAAAATAAAAATCCTCACAAACTCAATGAATATAACCGAGCGGCGTATTCCTCAGAGCGGAAGAATTCAGATAATGGCTCAAGGAGATCCCATTGAATTCAGAGTTGAAGTAGTTCCTACGGTTTATGGCGAATCTTGTGTCATGCGTATTTTGGATAGAAAGGCAGTTCAAGTTGATATTAAACAATTGGCTTTTTTAGACGATACTTTAGAAAGTTTTCTTGGTCTTCTGCAAGGAATAGGCGGAAAGAAAAATTTCGGACTTATAATTGTTTGTGGTCCGACCGGTTCCGGTAAATCAACCACGCTTTATGCCGCTTTAAACCATGTCAATAGGCCGGATATAAAAATATTAACGGCGGAAAATCCCGTGGAATTTAATCTTGACGGAATAGTGCAGGTGCCGGTAAACCCGGATATTAAATTGGGAAGTGATAAAAAGTTTGATTTCTCTCTTGCTTTAAGATCGTTTTTGCGTTTGGACCCCGATGTCATAATGGTCGGTGAAATGAGAGATCAGGAAACCGCCATGATAGGCATGGAAGCGGCGATGACCGGCCATTTGGTTTTTTCAACAATTCATACGAACGATGCTCCTTCATAGGTATCCCGTTTAATAGAAATGGGCATTCCCTCTTATTTGGTGGTTTCAACCCTTAAAGCGGTTCTTGCGCAAAGACTTGCAAGAAGATTATGCAAGAAATGCAAAAAAGAGCGGGAGCCTTTGCCTGAAGAAATTGAGGTATTTAAAGAAAACAATATGGAAATACCGAAAGGCGTCAAGTTTTATACTCCTGTCGGCTGCGATGAATGTAATGACACAGGTTATAAAGGCAGGGTGGGAATTCATGAGCTTTTGATAATGACCCCGTCATTAAAAAAATTCGCCCTCAAAGAATATGCCAGCGATCCTTTGACCGAGCAGGCCAGAAAAGAAGGCATGCGCACAATAATTCAGGACGGTCTTGAGAAGATTTTAATGGGAATAACTACCGTTAGAGAAGTTTTGGGCGGCGGTGAAATTAAACCTAAAGAATAAGACGCAAAGCTTTGTAATTTTATGAATAACCGCCGAATTGATTTAAGTTTGTATAAAGCTCCGTTTTATAAGTCTTATAAAATGGAAGAGTTTTTGGATATTTATTTTTATCATCCTCTCGGGCTTATATTCGCTAAAATTTCATATAGAATGGGTTTGAAGCCCAATCATATAAGCTTGTTAAGTATGCTGATAGGTGTTATCGGCGGCGTAATGCTTATAAGCGGCAAGACGGCATTATACGGAGTTTTACTTATTGTTTTTTCAAGCGTTCTTGACAGTTCGGACGGACAATTGGCCAGAATAACGGGGACTTCATCCCTTTCGGGAAGAGTTTTGGACGGTCTAATAGGTTATGCGGCTTTTTCAGCCGCTTATTTGGCTATCGCCTTTAACTATCTTTACAAAAACCCCGAAGCTTTTTGGATTTTTATTATTATGCTGACTGCCGGATTTTTTTCATCAATTCACAGCAGCATGTACGATTATTACAGAACCGCATTTTCCCGAATAACTTCCGGCGGAACATTTGTGGCGGGAGACGACAAAAGCGAATTATCCGGATTTTTTAAAAAAATTTATATGACCTATGATATTTACCAGAATTTTTTCGCCGCAAGTCATATCAAAGTTTTAAAACTTCTTGCCACAAAAAATAAGGATTTAGTGTCAAAGAAAAAATTGGCTTTAATATATGAAAGCCATAACTTAAAAAATATTCACGGTTGGAATATGCTTGGCGATAATAGTAAAATTCTGGGTATTTTTTTGCCGTTCTTCTAAGTAAAGAACATTGGTATTTCCTTTATATTATAGGTTTTCTGAATATCATTTTTATCATTATGTTCTTTGTTCAAAAAAAAGCGGATTTTAAATTTTTGAAAGAAATTGAATCGGAGATTTATGAAGATTAAATTCTTTGTGATTTCCATATTTACTATTTTACAGCCTTTGGCGGTTTTTTCCGCCGGCTTTTCCGATTTTTCTTCTAATATTTCAAACTCCTCTTTAAAAGCTTTCGCGAAAGATGTAGGCGGAATATTGGGAAGCGGCGCTAATAATACCGCCAGAAGTTTGGGGTTTTCAGGATTTGATGTCGGTTATAAGCAATTTATTCAATTAAAACCGAGTATTAAAAATAGCGTTTTTAATTCTGAAAAAGCGTTTTCTTTAGGATGGGTTCAAGCTGAAATAGGAATGCCATACAGAGTAGACGGATTCATTAGGGGAACAAATTATGACGGTTTTGCCGTAACAGGCGGGGGCTTGCGTTATGGCTTGAGAAAAATATCCGATAAACCGGGTTATACGCAAATGATGTTTATAGCGATGGGGAATATGGCCACGCATAGAGATTTTTATATGACTCATTTTGCCTCTCACATATATATATCAAGGAACGGAAAGGTAGCGATCCCGTATATGGGTATTGGTTTTGACAGTACAAAGCTTTTGGTAAATCGGGCGGATGAAGCGTCTATTATAGGAAAAAGAGCTTACACATTTGAAAGCAGATTTACTGCGGGAATGAAATTTAAATTAAGATTTTTCTATCTTGCTTTGGGCGGCATTATTACGCATAGCCGCACGGTTTTTGAAGGAAGTTTCGGCGCCAGGTTCTGATATAAAAAGCAATTATTGCTTTTTATATGGAAATCAGAAGCCAGAGGTCAGAAATCAGAGTTATAAGGAAGCTCCTCATTAATCTTGTTTCTTACTTCTTGCCTCTTGTTTCTTCTTATTAGCCTTTATATTTTTCCTTAAATTCCCTGCGAAGTTCTCTATCCGCTTCTTGTTTTTTAATTTTCTCATGTTTATCGTGAATCTTTCGGCCTTTGCATACGGCAAGCTGTAATTTAATCCAGCCTTTTTTTAAATAAACTGAAATAGGTATTAATGCCATGCCTTTTTTTGAGACAAGATTTTCTATTTTTTTGATTTCTTTTTTTTTGAGCAGAAGTTTTCGCGTTTTGACGGGATCTATTTCAATTGCCGTATTATAAACATACGGGGCTATGCGCATGCCGTAAAGATATATTTCACCGTCTTCAATTCTGGCGAAACTTTGTTCTAAGCTTACTTGCTTAATTCGCAAAGATTTAACCTCGGGACCTTCCAGAATAATGCCTGCTTCGAATTTTTCAGAAATTTCATAATCATGCAGAGCTTTTCTATTGGTAGCAATTGTATCCGGATATTTCTTCTTTTTCATTGTTTTTATATTACCAAATATCATAAGATTAACAAAAGGCATAGTCTGTTTTGTAGTCTGTTTTTTGTAGCGAATTTTTTATGGGCGGGTGGCGGAATTGGCAGACGCGTACGGCTCAGGACCGTATGGATGCAAATCCTTGAGGGTTCGACTCCCTTCCCGCCCAAACAGGTTACAAACAGATCACCAGTTGCAAACGGGTCACCAGTCACAAACAAGTCACCAGTTACAAACAAAGTTACCTGTTTACTGTTCACTGATTACTGGTTACTGTTTTCTACTGATTACCTGTAATCCTGTTGCTAATTGCCTTTTCTTGCTATGGCTTTGGCGCCACTATCTTTTCCCGACTGATTACTGTTCACTGATTACTGGTTACTGTTTTCTATTGCCTTGTTGCCAATTACCTAAT
>JAKLQJ010000158.1 GCA_022013385.1 Elusimicrobiota bacterium | reverse complement strand
TTGCCTTGTTGCCTTGTTGCCTATAAAAATTTGCGCCGCAAATTTTTATCTTTTAAACATTCCTTTTTCGTAAATTGTAATCGTTTTGCCGCTCTTAAGAACAGCTTTAACAATTTTATCTTCAGTATTTACCAAATCCCAATGTATGGAAGAGTAATTAAAACCAAGTTTTTCTTTAATTTTTTTATTCATTTTAGCGACATCGCCGGCATAAGCGCCGGAAAAAGAAAAACCGACAGCAAGATGACAATTGCCGTTCTTCCCGCCGAAATTTTCGTCAAAAAGAGTATCCGCCATAAACTTGTCAATTTTGGAAAACCTCTTATCGGTCAATGATATCTCGCCTACCATAGACGCGCCTTTATCGGTGGCA
Source organism: Elusimicrobiota bacterium (assembly GCA_022013385.1). Lineage (GTDB taxonomy): Bacteria > Elusimicrobiota > Elusimicrobia > Elusimicrobiales > UBA9959 > JAKLQJ01. Next base: position 4,750 of record JAKLQJ010000158.1, on the reverse strand, counting down.
AGTATTTTTTTAACATAGTCCTCGCCTTTTTTTGCCGAAATTTTAACAGCTCTGCCTTTTTTAAATTCAAGCCTTATGCCTTCAACATAATTGCCGCCGCGAAAGGAAGGAAGATTAGAGAAATAAACGCCCTCAGTATACCGGCAATCTGGCGAGGTATAAATTTCAAAACTTGGAATATTATGTCCGCTAATACCCGAAAATTTTCTCATATCGCCGATTTTTACCTTAAGATCCATGGATTTTGATTTCAAAAGCAATTGTTCAATTTTAAGCGATTTCAGCCATTTTTTAATATCAACGCTTTCTTTATAAAGCCATGTCCATTTTTTAGCCGGATCTTTTTCATTTAAAAAACAAGCTTTTGCTATTTGCCGGCTATAGGCTTTAAGCGAAAGTTTGGCATTCTTGGCAAGTTCCTCGGTAGGATAAGTGCATAAAGTCCAGCCAAAAAGACCTTTCTCTTCATTCTTTGTCATGATATCTCTTAAAGTTTTTCTGGTTAACGCAACTTCCGATTGCCGTTTAGTATCTATATCCTTTAGATGAGTCAAGGATTTAGGCGCGTGAATATAAATATTGCCGCCAAGACCGGCGTATAATTCTTTATCGCCGGGAGCTATAAATTTCCGTTGCGCTTCATCCGAGTAAGCATAAAAACTTCTTTCAATGCCCGGAGTGGGCATTAATCTGAAAACTACATTGTATTTTTGTTTAATAAGCTTGGCATGCAATACCTCTCCAAGAGGCAAGCCTTCCAAATCGCATCTTACAAGAACGGAATCATATTTTTTAATGGACGGCCTTGCGGTTTTAAGACCCCAAATAAGCGTATCGGCATATTTTTCCAGTTCTTTTTGAGTGAAAACATTCATATTTTTTATCTCCTTGTTTTAGCGCTTCATTTTTTGACTTTTTCAATAATTTTTTTGGGGTTTATTATTTTAATTTCATATTTTTTCCCGGTTTCTTGAACAGGCAATATTCCCGCAGTCTCAAAAGCGATATTTAAAAATTTTTTGGGAGTCATACCATTGTCCGCCTGACAAGATAAGGCATAAACTCCCGCCACATAAGAAATGGCAAAACTGTATTTGCCGCTCTTTAAAAAATGATAATTATTTTCCCCGCTGAAAGACGCCGCCGTTCTTGAATTTGACGGCGCGTAAATGGTTTTTATGTCAGCTTTGCCCGAAACATTATTTGGGGAAAAATCAAACCAGATTGAAGGAGAGTACGACGCAAAAGAATCCGGTTCTTTAAGAGAATTCCTATCCAAAGCGGCTATTCTGTAGCCATAAAGTTTCAAAGAAAGCGGACTTGCTATAAAAATTTTCTCCTTCTCCGCTTTATTTAAAACTTTGAGCAATTCATCATAACCCTTAACCGCCCCATCCGGCCAAGCGAAAGCAAAAACTATAACTTTTATTTTCTTATCCGGCGGCAAGATTTTATTGATATCCAATATTCTGTTTATCGATTTGGCAAGCCACTTAAAATCATAAGCATACCATGAAGAAGCAAAAACATTCATGGTTCCGGGATCGGTCGCTATATAATAAATGCCGCTTCCGGGCGCAACGCCCGAAACATTGCCCGCCGCTATTGAAACCATCGCCTCGCCATGGCCGCCGCGATCCAATAAATTGTGTAATCTTGAATAATGTATTTCTTCATAAAGTTTAAGCCTTTCCTTATAATCTGAATGGCCGGTGAAAATCCGCTGATCTATTATGGCTATTGAAACGCCTTTCCCGTTTATATCTTTTTTATGAAGGGCTCTTATGCCAAAGCCCGGATTTTTTCCCATTTCAAATATTTTTGAGGGGACAAAAGATTTTGGAAGAATTTTCGGCCACTTTGTAAAAGTGTCAAAATCCGAATTTAATAAGATAGCGGCATTATCGCTTAAATCAATAGCTGATAAATCAATACCGGCCAAATCTCTATTTGAGGACTTATTGTTTCTGTTTTTAAAAGGCTCTTGGTTTTTATGTTTTTTTTGAGTAGCTTTTCTTTCCAGAACGCCAAAAATATTTCCGGAACCCGAATATTCGGTATTATAAAATAGGGGGCTGTTGAAAATAAGAATAGAGGCAAAACCGCATAAAATTATAATTAATCCGCCTTTAAAATAAACCTTCCACTTGTTCAAATGTCCTCCGGAATCAACATCTATTGTTTTAGATTTATTTTAACATTTTATGCTATGCTTTAAGATACAAAAGCTCTATGACCGGTGTCTGACAATTTGTAACCGGTGACTTGCATTTTTGATTATGACTAATGCGGAATTTGAAAAAATAACGACACAATCGGTAAAAGAACTGCCGGAATTCTTCAAAAATAAAATGGATAATGTAATTGTTATCGTGAGCGACGCTCCAAGCAAAGCGCTGGAGCGCAAAATGGGCAAAGGTCTGCTGGGTTTATATGAAGGAGTGCCGCTTTCAGAAAGAGGCTATTCTTACAGCGGATTTATGCCTGATAAGATAACCCTTTTCAAAAAAAATATAGAAGCCGTCTGCTCAAATGAAGAAGAATTAAAGAAAAAATACTCCATGTGGTAATGCATGAAATAGCCCACCATTTCGGAATAGACGATGATGAATTAAGAGCTAAAGGAATATATTAATAAGTTTTCCATGAAAACTTGCAGGTCTCAAGCTACAGGTTTCAGGTCGCGAGTCACAGGTCACAAATAAACAATTTTTTCTTGATTTCCCCCGCACCTATAAAAAACTCATCCGTTTACACGGTTTTTTACAATTTCCCAACAAACAATGTCAAACCCTAAAATACCATTTGATATAATATTGAATGTGGAAAAGGAAGAAATAATACGCGAAGCGGTTAAGGCGATAAAAATCTCTCTTAAAAAAAAATGCGCTTATAAAATATTTTTATTCGGTTCAAACGCAAAAGGCGATTTTACCGAAACATCCGATATTGACATTGGAATTTTGGCTGAAAAACAAATCCCTTTTTCAATAATGGTTGAAATAAGAGAAAGGATTGAACAAATAAAAACACTCAGAAAAATTGATGCGGTGGATTTAAATTCCATGAGCGAAAATTTTAAAAACTCCGCCCTTAAATATGCGAGGATTATAGATTATGAATGAATCTGAAATTTTTAAATCATTAAAAAAATCGCTTGAAAGATTAAAAGAAATTCTTGGAGAGAAAAGGACAATAGCGAATAGGGATTCTGCGATAAAAAGATTTGAGTTCACGGTTGAATTGACATGGAAGACAATGCAAAAATTTTTAAGAAATCAAAAAATTATATGCAGATCCCCGAAAGAATGCCTGAAGGAATCTTTTAAAATAGGCCTTATAAAAGATAACCCAATATGGCTGGAAATGTTGGATGACAGAAATTTGACAGTTCATACCTATGATGAAAAATTAGCCGATGAAGTTTATGACCGACTATCCAATTATCTGCCCCTCTTTGAAGAAATAAAAAATAATCTTGAAAAAATACAAAAATAAGTTCCGGTCGGCACCGACAATATACCAAAAGGCAACAGGCGCCTTTTGGTTAAATGAAATTTGAATTTTTAGAAGAAAATACTTTTGAAGTCAATTCCATGATTTTCTTTTAGAAATGCGGAAGCGCTTTTCAATACATCTTTGAGAATTTCTTTGCCTTTTAAATCTTCGGGCAAAACCGCCGAATCCTTAAAACCAAGAAAATATTTTTTTGAATGACCTTCATAAGCCAAATTTTTCAAAGAGTCTTCCAAGGCATCCCAGTTAAAACCAAAACAATCGGGGAATTCAAGTTTTTCCTTAAATTCCATGAGCAAACCTTCTCTAGTCTTACATTTTTCAGATTCAAAAAAAAACATAGCGTATTCTAAGGAATTAAAAAAAAGCCCGACATCTTCAATGGTTTTGCCGGGCGAAACTTTTAAAAAACCTTTCTCTTCTGTAAAAAACAAATCCATCATTTAATAATCTCAAGTCTTATAAAATCGGCGTAATGAGTGGGGGTATAATAAACTATCGCATCGCCCCCTATAACAAGCCTTTCAGAACCACGCTTTGAAATGGAAGGTAAAACCTCATACTCAACCTCTCCAATCATTATATATTTGGGACTATTTTTGGGAGGAACGAAAGTATACTCTTTATAAAAACCGACAGGATTGTCAGGAAGAAGCCCTTCCCTATTATTAAAGATACTTCCATCTTCTTTAAAGGGGAGTTTTTCCTTGAGCACTATCTTTCTGATAAGTTCCAGAATGCCTTTAACTCTGCCTTCATCGCTTATTTTCGGCGATATATCTCTTCCAATATAAAGCTTTGAAACTGGAAAACCCTTAGAATCGTTTTTTATATCTAAATTAGAACTCGGTTTTATCTCAGAATTAATATCCAGTTTTATGGAAGAATCAGAATCCGCTATTATGCTTAACCAATCATAAGTTTGATTAAGATTAAAATCCGAAGATGACTGAACGCCGGAGGCAGTCAAAGAAAACGACAAAACAATTATAGATAAAAACAAAGATTTGCTTTTCCGCATAAATTCTCCTAAAGCATACTTATACGATACCTCAAAAGCGATTTTCATTCAAGTACAAATGGCCCTGTATTATGTAGGCCTTATGGCCCATGCGCTCCGGCAGGTCACAGGTAACAGGTTTCAGGTCACCAGTTAAAAAAAATTTAGAATCACCCCACGGCCTACATTAAGGAAAACTTTACAAAAGACAATAGACACCCTTTTTATTTAGCC
>JAKLQJ010000157.1 GCA_022013385.1 Elusimicrobiota bacterium | reverse complement strand
CCCTCCATAGCTATGTCATCAATACGGCGAATAGCCGTGCTTTTTGATGACATGCTTAGCGACGGAGGGTAATAGTTGCTAAAGCAAAATAAAATAACCCTCCATAGCTATGTCATCAATACGGCGAATAGCCGTGCTTTTTGATGACATGCTTAGCGACGGAGGGTAATAGTTGCTAAAGCAAAATAAAATAACCCTCCATAGCTATGTCATCAAATACGGCAGCCTGTCCGCCAAGGCTGTAGTGGCGGACATAGCTATGGTTTTTTTGATGACATGCTTAGCGTAGACGGATAATGAAAAGCTATCTTATTTTTTTTTAACCGGGGTATACACTATTATTCTTGTCGTAAATTGGGGGGATTCATTTTTGTCTCTAATTTTTTTTCCGTAAAAGCTAATCATTTTTATTCTTTCTTCATATATCCAATTGTTTTTTTTATCAAGTTCTCTTTGATAACGATATTCATAAATCGGTTCTAAAGAATCGGCGGTATAAAAAAGTTCGGAGTTTTTATTTCCGTTTTTGTCATAATAACTTTCTATTTTGGATTGTATTGTTTCCACATCATCATAAATAATTTCTTCTTTTTTCCTAAGCGTATTATCATCTCTAAAATCAGTGATGATTTTCTTAATTAAGCGATTATGTTCGTCGGTAATGGTTAAAGTTTCCGTTTTAGTTGCGTCATTAAAGGAAAATCGTTCTTTTCTAACGATGGTATCGGTAAAATCATATTCAGTAATTTCTTTAAGTTTTCCTTTTTTATCATATTCAAAAGTTTTTTTATTTTCCAGTTCACCTAAGGAATTGAGATTATATTGATTGGCAATTTGTTTTTTCTTATTAAGGACATTAAAACTGCTTTTTAAAAGATAAGCCTGTTTTTTATTTGAGAAAGCCTTTTCAGCGCTATAGACATAAGTTATCGATATTTCTTTTTTTTTGAATTCTTTGCAAAAATCCCTAATGATATCGCTGTCTTCAATTAAAAATGTTGTGGATATGGTTTTTTTGGAGGTTTTTCTTTCGCATAATCCTTTGGCATATTGAGGTGTTTTATAAATATATTCCAATCTTGATTGAAGAGCGCCTCCAGAATATTTTTTATCTTCCAATAATAATCCATCTTTATCAAAAATTAGAATATTTTTGAATATGCTTTTTCCCATAAGCCATTTTTCGCCCTTTTTTTGAGTTTGGTGTTTAATGGTATCTATCGTTTTAATATTGCCTTTTATTTCCAAGTTTTTAAGGTTGTTTTGAGCCGGTAGCCGCGCTTGAGATATTAAAGTTATTAATGCTAATAAGATTGTGATTTTCATAAAGTCTCCATATAGAGATGGCGCGCTTACATTATGCGTTGGGCGTTGTGTTGTTTGCCGTAATGTTTGAAATATATTATACTTAATGGACTAGCTTATGTGGCGCAAATAATGCTACTTTAAATTAATGTAGAGAACGGAGGCTTTATTATGCCCGAACAAAAAGAAGAAAAGAAAAAAACCATGCAACTTCAAATTGACGCCGATGAAAATACGGCGCAGGGTATATACGCGAATCTCGCGGGAGTAACTCATAGCGAGACTGAATTTATTTTAGATTTTTTATTTTTACAGCCTAATCAACCGAAAGCCAAATTAAGAGCCCGCATAATATCAAGTCCTGTCCACACCAAACGCTTTATAACGGCTTTAAAAGAGAATATTAAAAGGTATGAAGAACGTTTTGGGCTTATTCCTGAAAGAGATGTTAATATAACTCAAGGACACAGTTAAAACAGCGCGGCAGTGATGCAGAACGACAAAAATCAGATGTATAGATATGTGTCTCCCTTAATAGATATTGCTTTTCTCTGCCACATTGCCGCTTGCCCTGCCGGTTTATTGTTTTTAATTTCCTTCCAAAATAATAGGATTTTTTTCCTGCGCTAAGCAGCATTTCAAATTATAGGCTTTACTTATAATTTGATTTTGAGCGGCCTGAAGCATTTCATTAAGTTCCTCATCAGAGTAGGACATATTCAAGTGGAAAAATATAATTTCTTTAGCTCTTGCTTTTTCAGCCGCAAAGTCAACAACTACGCTTAAACCGGAATGACCGAGTTTTTTATGGGTTTCATAATCCTTGTCATTATAATTTGCGTCATGAATAAGGATATCGCAATTTTCGCAGAAAATTCCGAATTTTTCATCATAATCCTGAAAAGCGGTGGCATCTCCCCATATTTCGCTATCGGGGGCATAAATTATTTTTTTACCCATGGACTCAAAAGAATAAGCTAAAGTGGTTGTGGGATGATTCGCGTACGCTGTTTTTATTTTTACGCCCGGCACCAGTTCATAATTATCTTCCAGAATTTCATATAAATCGATTTTAGCTTTCGGTGTGGTTTCCGCCATGGAAAAAGAACTGTAAAAAGCTTGTTGGGCCATTTCTCTAAGACTTTTTTCAGGATCATTGACACCGACAATGTGTATGGTAAAATTCGGGTCATGTATAGGTTTAAAGTTTCCCAAGCCTACAATATGGTCCAAGTGAAAATGGGTTATAAAGAGCCATATTTCTTTATAGTATTGTTTTTTTTCCGCTATTTCCTCGCCAAGCGCGACTATTCCCGTGCCGGCGTCAAATATAAAAATATTATCTTTTGTTTCCATGGAAACACACGAAGTTTGTCTTCCGTATCTTGAATATAAATTGGGAATTGAGCGCGGCATGCTTCTCGCTCCCCAAACCGTAAGTCTTATTTGTTTTTCGTTTAAATCGCTCATCGGCTGCGCGGCCTCATCTTGTATAATTGCGGTCTTTATGGGCGCTGACGGCGGAAGAGCTTGAGTCTCTTGTGAATAATCTTCAAGAATGCTTTTTATTGTCTTTGAAAAAGTTTCAACATTATAAGGCTTTTGAAGGAAAAAATCAGCGCCGAGCTGAAACGCCCTTTGTTTTTCAATATCATAGGATTTGCCGGATACGACTATTATTTTAATATGTTTCAGAGTAGGAGCTGTTTTAACCGCTTTACATATTTCCATCCCGCTTATGCCCGGCATCATAATATCGGTTATTATCAATTTGGGCATATTTGCTTTTATGGCGTCGATGGCTTCCATTGAATCTTGCACAAGAATAACGCTATAGCCTTCATCCATTAAAAGATCTTTTGAAAGTTCTCCCACCATGGGGTCATCGTCTATTATCATTATATCCGGATTTTCTATTGTCATAGCTTTATTAGTTTCTGCAATTTTTAATATCGGAAGTTCGACTTCTCCCGCGAGACGAAATGGCGCTTATAGCCGCGGATTATGATGGACTGTTTTTTCATTGCCATACCTCTTATATTCTATAATATATTATATCGTTTAGGAATTAAATTTATGTTGCAGTAGGATGTTATTTTTGTGCGTATAATAGCCGGAACAAAAAAAGGCAGAAAAATATTTTCTGTTTCTAAAACAAAAAATGTCAAACCTATTTCATCTAGAATAAAACAATCTTTGTTTGATATCATAAGGCCGCTTATTACAGGTTCAATATTTCTGGATTTATACGCGGGAGTGGGAACTGTGAGCTTTGAAGCTCTTTCAAGGGGCGCGTTAAAGGCTGTTATGGTGGAGAATGATAGAATGTGTTTGCGCGTTATTGAAAGAAATATTGAATATCTTGATTTTAAGGATAAAGCGGTGGTTTTGAGAGCCAATGTTTTAAGCGGTCTTGAATGGCTTGAGCATTATTCCGGCTATGAGGGTTATGATATAATTTTTATGGGTCCGCCTTATAGAGATAAAGAAAATCTTCCTCTCAGTTATTCATCAAAAACCGTAGAACTTGTTTTCTCTTCCAATATTATGTCTAAAAACTGCATTGTTATAAACCAAAGGCATAAAAAAGAAGTCTTGGATTTGCCCGAGAACGCTGAACTTTATAAAGAGGTGAAATACGGAGATACGCTTTTGAGCTTTATGAAAAAGAAAATATGATTTCAGATTCTAATCCTCTTGAACTTAACTATTCCAAAATAATGGCCTATAAAAATTGTCCGTTTCTTTACTCATATATATATCTGGACAATAGGTACGCGCCGTATTCCGCTAAATCTTCTTTGGGAGTTTCAATTCATCGCTCTTTGGCCAAATATGCCCGGCGTGGCGGAGATTTAAGCGATTTATTCCTCTATTATGATGAAAGCTGGAATAATTCGGGATTTCAAAGTCCGCAGGAAAGTATGGAATTTTATAATAAGGGGAGCCGTATTCTGGAGGATTTTTGGCTTAATAATCAGGATAGAAAATCCCGCATAATTTTTGTCGAACGCAATTTTGAATTTAAATTTGAAAAATGGACTATAAAAGGGACCATTGACCGCTTGGATAAAAATGCGGACGGCAAATATGAGCTTATTGATTACAAAATCGGTTTTGAAGAGAGAAATGATTTTAATCCTCTTGAAAATCTTCAACTTGGGATATATGCCATTGCGCTTAAGGAAAGTTTTAATATTGATGTTGATTATCTGACATGCTGGTTTTTATTGCGATCAGATAGAGTTTCCGCCGCATATGACAAGGCGGCAAGCGCTTTTGTTTTTGATGAAATCAGGAATATCGGAGAAAAGATAATCAATGCGGATTATTCTTCAAAAGGTGATTGTCAAAGATGTTCAATTAAAAAACTTTGCAAACACGCTAAAACAGTTTAAGGTGTAAAGTTGAAAGTTTAAAGAAGTAGTATAGCGACAAATTAGTTATGCAACAAGGAGTGATTTTACTATAAACGAGGCTATGCCTCATCCCGCCACTACTGCATCTTCGCCACTACTACTTAGGCGCTCTCCACTACTACTCGGTGCTCCCCATTACTACATCGGTGAGTCCGCCGAAGTTGTAGTGGCGGAAGTCTGCCGAAGATTTAGTGGCAGAAACCCGCCGATGCCTGCCCGCCCCCTCCACTACGGCATCGGCGGGTTCGCCTAAGTAGTAGTGGCGAAGAAGTCGTAGTGGAGGGCCGTAGTGGAGGGGGCGGGCAAGAATGTGTCGGAAGTTATACGAACGACCTCCGTAGGTTGGGATAAATGTTGGTTCTGGCGGAAACCTGCGGGGTAATATCGTTATAGCAAAGCTTCGCTTTATAGCTGTTGAGTTGCAAAACTTTTTTGTCAAAACAGTAGTTAAGCGAATTGCCATTCGCCAAACATAACAACTCTCAACTCTTTTTAATTCTTTCCGTTATTGTCAAAACTCCAGTTTATTGATATTTCTTTTCGGTATATTTCAAGGAAGACAATAAGGCAGGATATCAATAGAGGGCCCAAAATCATTCCTATCGGGCCGTATACCATTAACCCTCCGAATAAGCCAAGAAATAATAACAGTATGGGCAATTTTGTTTTTTTACCTATAAAGATAGGCCTTAGAAAATTATCCGTAAGTCCTATAACCAAAGCTCCCCAGAAAAAGAGGAAGATTCCTGCGCTTTTGCTGGCGGTTATAAACATTATTATAGCGATTGGCGCCCAGACAAGCGTTGTTCCTCCAAATGGTATAAGAGCGGCTATAGATGTCAAAACGCCCATAAGAATCGGGGAAGGGACACTTGCTATTGAATATCCTATAATCGCTATCAGCCCTTGAATGACGGCAGTCAAAATAAATCCTTTTACTATCGCCAATATCATGGTATAAAGCCGCTGCGCTATTTTATGTGTATGTTCGCTATCCATTGGAGCCATATCAATAATCCAAGAGAGCCATTTGTCGCCGTCTTTGAAGAAGAAAAACAAAGTCAGGATAACAACGACAAAATTTACAAAAATAAATATAACATTTTTTAAAACTTTTCCGCCTATTTGTATTATTTTCTGCTGGATGGTTTGAAGATTTTTGGATATTATTTCCCGCGTGTCTATGGTTATATAGGGTTTTAATTTTTTTAATTTTGGGGAAATAGAGGATAATTCCATTTGTGGAATGCGGGCAATCCACGCATTAGTTTTGGGGTAAATGGTTTTTGTTTCATTAAAAAGAAGCCAACCGAGCAGAATCATCGGAAGTATCGCGGTTATAATCACAATAGAACTTGAGATTAAAGCGGATGTGTTTCTGTTTTTAGAAATATGTTTTTTGATCCATAGATGCATTGGATAGAAAGTGAGTGTGAGCATTAGGGATATCAGCAGAGGACTTGTGAAAGGCGATAAAATTTTTATCAGTTGATAAATCAAAAATAAAAGTATTCCGAGAAAAAACAAATTAAAGATTTGCCCTTTATCCAACTTTAACAGCTTATTCGGTGCGTTCATAAGGTATATATTATATACTATACGCATGAAAAGAAGAAATGATAAAAACACGATCGGCGATTTTTTTCCGAAAAACGCGTATGAAATAATATTTTCGGTTTTTATGGTGGCTATCGCTTATTTATCCAGATATAGCGAGCAGGTGGTCTATCCAAGGATACTTTATTTTTTCCTTTTTTTGATGCTCTCCCATCTCATTTTCAGTTGTGTGGTTACTAGATATTGCGGCATTAAAGCTAAATACACGAACATCTTGATAATCCTAAACATAGGTTTAATTACGGGGATATTGATGAATTCAGGAGCGTCCGGCTCATATTTTTGGGTTCTTTATATGTTGCCTCTTTTTACATCGGCTTTTATCGTAAACTTTTGGAATATTGTTTTTGTTTTGCTTTTAATAAGCGGCATATTGGGATATTTTTATTCTTTGATAAATCTGGATGCCGTAAATTTAGCTTGCTATTTTACTAAGGTATCATTTCTTATTATCTCTTCCGCGGTTGTTTATAGAATCTCTAAATTTAATAAAAAATTGTCCGTCGAAATAGACTTTAAAAGGAAGCAAGTTGATGTTTTGAATGAAGAAATGACGAAAAAAAATAGCGAGATTATTCATGTCGGCTCTATGGTTGAAGTGGGTGAAATTGTTTCGGGATTGGCGCATGATTTGAGAAATATTATGACTATTATATCGCTAAGTTCTGAAATAGTTTATCAGAGCGATACGCATTCAAAAAAAGATATTGAAACAATAATGAAGGCGGCCAAACTTGCCAAGGGGATGCTTGGCAATGTGATGCAGATTGTGAAAAGTGAAAATTATAAATTTGAGATAGCAGATATTAAAGAGCCTGTTAAAAGGGCGGTGGAGATTTTAAATTCTCAAGCAGAAAAGAAAAGGATAAATATTTCGCTTTATTTTGCCGAAAATTTGCCGCGTTTAAAAATAAGCAAAATTCATATTGAGCGAGTTATCATTAATGTATTGCTTAATTCAATATCATTAATGGAAAACGGCGGGACAATAAAAATAAGGGTTTATTTAGATAACGGATATATCGTCGTAAAAGTGGAAGATGAAGGACCTGGTTTCTCTGAGGATGTTTTAAAAAAGGGGATCAAGGTTTTTAACACAAGCAGAAAAGACAAAGGCGGAGCAGGTCTTGGTCTTTTTGTTTGCGATCAGATAATAAGAAAACATGGCGGGAGTATTAGTATAAGCAATGGCAGAGAAAAGGGCAGTGTTTTAGAATTTAAATTTCCAATATAAAGAAAATAAAAGCAAGAAATCAGGTTGCCGGTTTGCCAGTTACTATTCACCCCATTAGAGAAAGCCACCGACTCCTGTCGGTGGTATGGAATTTCCACATGGATAGCGGTCTAATGCCGCTATCTATAACCGTTAGAGGTTGTTCTCTAACGGGGTTCACTGATTACCGTTTTTTCGGCGATTGGTAAATCGCCCGCTACTCTTAACTCCCAATCTCTTTCTTGTTTCTTATCTTAGTACTGCTATCAGTATTATTCCCGCTAAAATAAATCTATAAATTACGAAAATGTTCACAGTATGGTTTTTAAGAAAAGTTAACAGAAATTTTATAGATAGCCAACCTGAAATAAAAGATACAAGAAGGCCTATAATAAAAGCCATATTTATATCCGCCATTGAGAAGTGACGGCTTTCCATTAGTCCCGCTCCAAATATTATCGGCATTGCCAGAAAAAATGATATTTTTGCGGCATCTTCTCTCTTAAAACCCAATAAAAGCGCGGCTGTTATTGTAATGCCGGCTCTTGAAGTTCCGGGCATTATCGCCAAGGCTTGAAAAATTCCTATCAGCAATGCCCCTTTAAGATTTAAATCATAAAAGATTTTTTCTCTGGAAGATTTTCTGTCCGCTATATAAAGCGCGATCGCGAAAAAAGCCAAATTAAAGGCTATCCATAGCGGATTTCTAAAAGCTGTCTCTGCCAGATTTTTTAATAATAGTCCGGCAATACCCGCGGGAATTGTTCCTATTACTAAAAGCCAAAAGAATTTTCCGTCTTTGCTTTTCGGCTCGGTTAGGCCTTTCCTTATAAAGATGATCCAGTCTTTATAAAAGTAGAGAACAATTGCAAGCAATGTTCCCATATGCAGCATTACATCATAACTGAGGCCTTGATAGTCCCAGCTAAATAAAAAGGGGAGAATAACCAAATGCGCTGAGCTTGATATGGGCAGGAATTCTCCTATACCTTGCACGATACCAAGTATTGTAGCTTGTATTATGGTCATAATTTGTCCGTTCGGTCATTCTGGCGAATATGGCGCCAACATTTTATGAAGCATAGCTTCTAATCCTCTCCGTTTTAAAAATTATAAATTTCCACTAACTTGCCGTGATTTTTAGAATTTTCAATAAAATCTTTTGCGTTTATCCGCATATACGCGAATCCCGCCGGAGCAAAGTTAAACTCGCGCTTGGGAATGATGAGTTCAGCTAATAAGTTTAAAGTAGGCACATGTCCGATTGCTATAAGAGAATTTCCGGCTTTTTCTTTTTTTAACAATATTTCCAAGAGAGTTTCAATTGAGTTTGGAGCGGCAAGTTCCGGCAAAATTTGTATCTCGGCTTTATTAAAAACACTTGAGATAATCTCCGCTGTTTGAATGGCCCTTACGAAAGGACTTGATATAACGGAGTTTGGATAGAAATTCAAGGATCTGAGTTTTTGCGCGGAAGTAAAAGCGTTTTCTTGTCCCACAGGAGATAATATTCTTTCCGAGTCATAAGAAACCTTGCTTTCATGCGTGGAAAGAGCTTTTCCATGTCTCATCAATACGATATTGGTAATTTTATCAGTCATCATGTTTTGTAAACCAAAATTATTCGCTCACTCTATATTTTGTATTCTTTAAATTTTGGCGAATGGCCGCCTGATGGCCATATGCCCTTGATGCGGTACTGGTAGTCTTGTAATTTGCCCGCTACGCCTGTTCTCTATTTTATAAGTTATTCCATGCTTTTATCAAATATTGAGCCTATGGTTTGGATTACGAACCTTGACTATAAATTCTTCTAATAGGCAATTTCGGATTCAAAGATTGAATTATTTTCAGTTTGATAGGCGGTTTTTTATCGGCGTGAGAATATAAGGTTTATAAGTTTTTCTTATAGTTATATATTCTTCGTGGTATATAAATTATGAAACCTTTGCAGAATTTAATTATAATACCTATTAGTAGGATGTTAAACATAAAAAATAAGGTGGTATGTGGTGTCGGAAGTTATATACACGGCCAAAAGGTTAAGGATGAAAAATTTCACATCAAAAAAAGATAACATGGACGCTCTTATTAAAAAATCTTTTATAGGGTTTGAATATAGTAAGCACTGTGATGAGTATTCAATTTGCGCTTTAATGGGTTCTCATTTTCCTAATGGCGGATATGCTTCACTCCAAAAACCTTATTCAACTGCATTTTTCGAATTAACTGATTTTAGATTATCAATTTCACTCAAATTTTTCAAGGCTATGCAGGGTGCCGTAACAAGGGACTATGTCCATCCCGCCACTACTGCATCGGCGGGCAAGCAGACGGCCAAGGCTATGCCGCTTATATTAAGGAATATCATTTAAGAATCTTTATATAATATAATAAAAGTAAAATGATATTTAAATTGTGTCAAGCAAGTAGAAATGTCATAGTTATAGTTTTTTAGAAATGTCATGGTCATAGTTTTTCTTTTTTGCTTCTTTTTTCTTTTTGTTAATTGTGTGAATGCTGTTT
>JAKLQJ010000156.1 GCA_022013385.1 Elusimicrobiota bacterium | reverse complement strand
GCGGGGTTCTTGCCACGCTGTAGCTACAAAACAAACTAAACTATTACGGTTGGGTAACAAAAATAGGGCGGGACACTTTACATAAAAATCACACCAAAGAAGCCTGTAAGTATGTAAGGGAGCGATTTCTGAGGTTTAGCCTTGTGAGTAAGATTTATGAGGGAATTTCACTGAAACGACGAGGATGTCTGAGTTAAAAAACATTGTTTTTTCACGAGTTCCGCAGTCGCCGAATAAATTGAAGCGAGCAACGGCGTTAAAAACCTCTGCATGAGCGAGTCTACAGACTTATAGGATTCTATCCTAATAATAAGAAGACCTCTTGCTTATTTCTCGCTTCTCTTGCGGGCTATATGGTCTAAAATTTTCTTTCTAAGCCTTAAGCTCTTTGGCGTAACTTCCACAAACTCATCATCTCCAACATACTCTATCGCCTGCTCAAGACTCATCCTTACCGGCGGCGTCAGAATTATGCCCATATCCGCCGTTGAAGAGCGCATATTGGTCTGCTTTTTCTCTTTACAGGGATTAATCACAAGATCATTATCCCTGCAGTTTTCACCCACTATTTGCCCCGCGTATACTTCCTCGCCTGGCCCCACAAAAAACTTTCCCTGATCCTGCAAAGCATTAAGCGCGTAAGAAGCGGTTTTTCCCGCATCTTTAACTATAAAAACGCCGTTCCTTTTAGGCGGCTGAACATTCTCCTCGGGCATATATCCGTGAAAACTATGATACATAAGGCCATTGCCTTTTGTTAAAGTTAAAAACTCCGACTTAAAACCTATCAATGCCCTTGAAGCGATTGTATATTCAAATTTAACTCGGCCGATATTGCCCGCCTCCATATTCTTCATTTTTGCCCCGCGCCCGCCCAAAGCTTCTATCACCGCTCCCCGAAAAGCCGTGGGCGCGTCCAAAACCAAATATTCCATCGGCTCAACCATCACCCCATTTTCCTCATGTTTGATAACCACCATTCTTGAAACCGCAAGCTCAAAACCTTCACGGCGCATAGTTTCAATTAAAATTGATAAATGTAATTCCCCTCTGCCGGAAACCTTGAAGCCGCCTTTGTTGCTTAACTCCTCAACTTTCAATCCCACATTGGTATGCTGCTCGCGAAGCAATCTCTCTCTAATCTGAGTTACCGTTACAAATTTTCCTTCCCTTCCCGAAAAAGAGCTGTCATTGGGAAAAAACTCCATCGCAATTGTCGGCTGTTCTATTTCAAGCGTAGGAAGAACGCCCGGATTTTCAAGGCAAGATACGGTATCTCCCACTTCAATCCCCTCAAGCCCGCTCATGGCGATTATATCGCCTGAACGCGCGCTTTGCAAAGGCACTCTCTTAAGTCCATAAAATCCCATAATATCAACTATTTTGCGCTTAACGGGCGGTTTATCAAAAGATGAAGCCATTGAAATTATTTCTCCCGCTATTACTTTCCCCTGAAAAATCCTGCCTATGCCTATCCTGCCCGTATAGCTTGAGTAATCCAGCATGGTCACCAGCATCCTAAACGGCTCGGCATCTTTCTCAAGAGGCGCCGGAACATGCTCTAAAATCGTCTTAAAAAGGGAATCAAGGTTGTCGGTCTTTACATCCAAATCTTCCGATGTCCAACCGTCTTTTCCGCAGGCATAAAGCACGGGGAAATCCAATTGTTTATCATTCGCTCCCAATTCCATAAAAAGAGTAAACACTTTATCCAATGCCGCGTGCGGATCGCAATTCGGTTTGTCTACTTTATTTATAATGACTATCGGACACAATTTTAAATCAAGAGATTTTTTAAGAACAAATCTTGTTTGAGGCATCGGACCTTCCATAGCATCCACCATCAATATTACTCCGTCCACCATTCTTAGTATTCTTTCAACCTCACTGCCGAAATCGGCATGGCCGGGAGTATCCACAATGTGTATGGCAGTGTTGCCATATTTGACCGAAGTATTTTTTGAAAGTATGGTTATCCCTCTTTCCCTCTCAAGATCATTGGAATCCATAATACAGTCCGTTAATTCTCCCGTTTTATCCGTAAAAGCTCCCGTCTGGCGAAGCATGGCATCCAGCAATGTTGTTTTGCCGTGGTCAACATGCGCTATTATCGCTATATTGCGTAAATTTTCTCTGCGTTTATCATTGTTTATCATAAATGTTTTTTTTCATACTCCCGCCATAGGCGGGACAAGTCACCAGTTACCAGTCACTCCCGCCATAGGCGGGACAAGTCACCAGTCACCAGTTTCTAGTCACCAGTTATCAATTCCATATTTTCGTATTCCCGTATTCCCATTTACCCTGTAGCCTGTTGCCTAATTTCCCTGTTGCCTTACCTTAGCTTCTTTTTCAGCTATTTGTTTCTTTAATTCACTAATTTTATCGCCTATAATTTTAATCTTCGCATAATCCGAATGTATTTCAGGTTTTGAAAGTTTTGCCGCCAATAATTCAATCTCTTTCTTATGTTTTAAAATAGCGTCTTCAAGCTTCTTATTTTCGCGTTTACGGTCCCTTTCAATTGCTCTTAGCCTTCGCGCTTCTTTAGGATTCATTCTTTTTTCAGGCAAAACAATTTTTTCTTCTTCTGAAAAATCTTCAGCCGCTTCCGCCTTGATTTGTTTCTGCCGACGGGAAAAATATTCATAATTTCCGGGATAGATAGCCGGCCTTCCGTTTTCAATGTGAACAATATGAGTGGCCAAAGCGTTAATAAGATATAAATCATGGCTTATGAAGCAAAGCGCCCCTTCATATTCTTTAAGCGCAGAAATAAGAGCGTCAACACTCGGCATATCAAGATGTGTGGTAGGCTCGTCCATCAAAAGAATATTGGGGGGGTCCAATAAAAGTTTGACCAAAGCCAGTCTGCTCTTTTCTCCCCCGCTCAAAACTTCCGTTTTTTTAAAAACATCGTCGCCGTGAAACAGAAAGGTTCCCAGAACGGTTCTAACCATCAATTCGGGATTCATCCTGTCATTATCAAGAGCCTCTTCCAAAACTGTTTTATCCGGGTCCAATATTCCGGTTCTATGCTGAGAAAAATAACCCGTCTTAACATTATAGCCGATAATTCTCTCGCCGCTATCCGGCTCAACTACGCCGGCCAGAATTTTAAGCAGTGTGGATTTTCCCGCTCCGTTATGGCCGACAAAAGCCATCTTCCAGCCTCTCTCAAACTCAAAATCAATATCTTTATAAACATTAATCTTTTCGCCGTCTTTTAAGTCATAACTCTTATTCACTTTTTTAAGCGTCAAACACCTAACGCCCGTCCTTGTAGGTTGAGGAAAACGAATTCTAACTTTACGCGTTTCATTGGGCAAAACTATCCGCTCTAATTTATCCAAACGCTTTATCATGCTTTGCGCTCTAGCCGCGGTTGAAAAGCGCACTCGGTTTCTTGCTATAAAATCTCTCATATGCTCTATTTCATCTTGCTGGCGCTTCCAAGCATCTTTAAGCCGCTCGGCCTCTTCTTCTTTTTGAACAAGATAATTCTCATAATCGCCGTGATAAACTTTAAGTTTTTTTTCCGCCACGGCGACAACAGCTCTGCAAACTGTATTGATAAAAGAACGGTCATGGGATATCACAAATACCGCTCCCGGGTAAGAAGCCAGATATTCCTGAAACCATAAAAGCGAATCAAAATCCAAATGATTTTTGGGCTCGTCAAGCAGCATTAGAGTCGGTTTTTTAATAAGCAAATTGGCCATAGCAACGCGCATTGCCCAGCCGCCGCTTAACGAATTAACGATGCGATTAAAATCTTCAACTTTAAAACCAAGCCCCATAAGAACGGCTTTAGCCTCCGCCTCAAGCCGAGCGTCCCAATCATTAACTCCCTTAAGCGCTTCTTTCAATACGGTTTTGTTCGACACAGGCGCGTTTTCCTGCGGCAAATAACCGACAGTAGAACCCCTGCTTATCAATATCTCTCCATCATCAATATCCGCATCGCCCAAAAGCATTTTAAATAAAGTGGATTTTCCCGAGCCGTTCGGCCCGACCAAAGCAAAACGCTCGCCGTCGTTTATTTGAAGAAAAGCCCCTTCAAAAATAGCTTGACGGCCAAAAGATTTATATACATCCCTAATAGTTATCATACAAAAACCTTTATGTAGAAGCTTTTAGTTTGCATTGAATAGAAATCAGGATAAACCTCTGCCACCCGCGGGGTTGCACGGGGTTGCAGAGGTTTATCTAATCAAAAACCCCTGAGCTTAGGTATCTCTCGCCTGTATCTGGCAAAAGAACCACAATCGTCTTGCCTCTCGCATCAGGCCTTTTTGCTATTTCAACGGCGGCATGCATGGCCGCTCCCGACGAGATGCCGGCAAATATCCCTTCTTCCTTCATAAGCCGCCCTGTCATAATTCTCGCATCCTCGTCTTTAATTCTTACAATCTCATCTATATTTTCTTTTTTAAGAACTGCGGGAACAAAACCCGCGCCTATGCCTTGAATTTTATGCGCGCCGGATTGTTTGCCTGAGAGAACGGATGAGCAGTAAGGCTCAACGGCTATTATTTTGACGGACGGACGGCGTTTCTTAAGAACATCGGACACTCCCGTTATAGTCCCCCCTGTGCCTGCGCCCGCCACAAAATAATCCACATTTCCGCCGGTATCAGACCATATCTCTTCGGCGGTAGTTCTTCTATGCGCCTCGGGATTTGATAAATTTTCAAATTGCCGCGGTTCAAAAGAATTTTTATTAGCCGAACATATTTCAGAAGCTTTCTTAATAGCTCCTTTCATTCCACCAGCGCCAGGGGTTAAAACAACTTCTGCTCCGAGAGCCTTTAATATTTTTCTTCTTTCAATACTCATGGTATCAGGCATGGTGAGTATTAAACGATAATTCCGAGCGGCGCATACGAAAGCCAAACCTATGCCCGTATTGCCGCTTGTCGCCTCAACTATTAAAGAATTTTCTTTAATGAGACCGTCTCTCTCGGCGGCATCCAGCATAGCTAAAGCGATGCGATCCTTTACGCTGGACATAGGATTAAAAAACTCAAGCTTGGCCAGCACAAGCGCGCTTGTTCCTCCTGCCAATTTGTTTATTTTTACCAGAGGAGTATTGCCTATGAGTTCCGTTATATCTTTGGCGTATTTCACCCTACCACCTCCTTAAAAAAATATTGCATTCTTTTATTTGCTAAAGCTTTCTCTCAATGCTTTACTTCTTCCTTCATTGAAATGACTCTCTCACTATTACCGACTTTCCATATAATTGGACACACCTTCAGCGTGTAAGGCTCTGAAAAGATAATTATTTTTCAGAGCCTAAGGAGGTGGTATAGGGTCACCCTACCACCTGCTTGTGTGTCATTAGACACACCTTCGGTGTGTAAGCAGGTGGTAGGGTCACTTTTTTTGCGCCGCCTCTTTAAGTTGCTCTATCTCTTGTTTAATGCGCTGAATTTCCTCGCCGTAGAAATCATGCACTTTGTAATGGTCCAATTGTGATGCGTCGCTGGCGCCTCCGCGACTTGCTCGCGCTGGAACGCCAAACACCGTGGTATTCGGGGGAACATCTTTTAGAACAACCGACCCCGCGCCTATTCTGGCATGAGCTCCGATATTTATGGCGCCCAAAACTATAGCTCCCGCGCCTATCACCACGCCATGGCCGACAGTCGGGTGCCGTTTCTTTTTTTCAAGAGATGTCCCGCCCAGAACCACGCCTTGATATATAAGAACATCATCTCCGATCTCGGTAGTTTCGCCTATCACCACGCCCATGCCGTGGTCTATAAAAAAACGCCTGCCTATTTTTGCCCCGGGATGAATTTCAATGCCGGTTATACCTCGGCTGATATGAGAAATAAATCTGGCGGGAAAATACCCCCCCCATTCCCAAAGCTTATGCGCAACTCTATGCAACCACATAGCATGCACGCCCGGATAACAACAGAGAGCTTCAATAAAACTTCTAGCGGCCGGATCTTTGGAAAATACTGTTTTTAAATCTTCAATCATACGCATAATTTTTGTTCTCCTCTATCTACAGTATATTTTATCATAACCCCCCGTATCCCGCCATATGGCAGGATAAGCATGGGGGGTAAAAAACCACATAGTGTACTTATCACCCCCCATAGATTTCATTCCTCGTGTCCGCCATAGGCGGAATAATCACGAGGAATATTGCAAGCCTATGGCAGTGCCGTATCAGACTTGTCCTTCCGAAACTTTAGTGAAGGAGGAGGCTATGCCTATCGGGCGGCGCAATCTAAGCATGGGGGGTAAAAAACCACATAGTGTACTTATCACCCCCCATATCCCGCCATATGGCAGGATAAGCACGGGGGGTAAAAAACCACATAGTGTACTTATCACCCCCCATAGATTTCATTCCTCGTGTCCGCCATAGGCGGAATAATCACGAGGAATATTGAAATCTAAGCATGGGGGGTAAAAAACCACATAGTGGTTTTTTATAAATCTCTTGAACTGTGAAAATCATCCTGAATGATATCCAAAGGCTCTTTTGCGGGATGAATCATTTTGATATGCTTCCATTTCCCGCTATAATAACGCAGATAAATGAAGGATGAAAAAACAGTAAAAATTATCACAACCGCCAGCCAAGCCTGCTCGGGAGAAAAACTCTTCACTTTTAACATAAAATATAAAACCGGAATAAGAGTCCAATGCATAGCGACTGAAAGCATCATTGCCCAAAAACTATCTCCTGCCCCGCGCAAAGCGCCAGCAAAAATAACTATTAGGGCGTCCATGGTCACATAGATAGCCGCCATGCGCAACATAAAAATAGCCATAGG
>JAKLQJ010000155.1 GCA_022013385.1 Elusimicrobiota bacterium | reverse complement strand
TGCGGCGTTGTAAAATGATTGTTCGTTTCAAAGTCATAAGAAAGTCCTTTATCCACTAAGGATTTTGAACTTTTTTTCCAGCCGCTGCCATGATTCCAAACGATTAGCATATATTTCTTGGCCGGATATTTGGCTTTGGCCCATTTGCCGAAATCAACCAAATGTTTCCAATCGCCCATATCAACTTTGCCTAAATCGGCAAGAACGGGAGATGTTATGGCGCCGGTATTACCATCTTTCCGGATCAAGTATCTTTTTGATCCGGTCCAATCGCCTTCGGAGGAGTCAAAACCGTCCATTCTTCCAAGCTCAACAACGACATTTATCTTATCGGAAGAGCCTATCATCTCCATTTCATTGATATCTTTCATTCCGAATTTTTCCAAATCGTTTTTCGCGTTAACATAAACCATTATGGTCCATTCTTTTGACAACTTGGTTTTTTTATCTTGCGAAATTGCCGAAGAAATTTCATTTTTTGCCATTTCATCTTTTAGGCTAAATGATTTACCTTTATCAAAATTTATTTCGGCGTAAACAGCTGTAGATATGGATATAGCGATTACTGACATCAATAATCTTTTTAACATATGCTCCTCCAGCTTTGAATGTTTTATAAGCATGAAACGATTGCAAAGCGCCCATAAGCTTATAATCAAAGTTTAGTTATTGTTATGCCATTGAACAAGGGATATTAGACCCGTTAAAAATTACCCTTTAGACCTATTACATTGTCTTTTAAAGCTTAGATTTTGTCGGCTTGTTTGTAAGTTTTAGATTGTTTTTGCTGAATCTACGGTGGATTGTCTGCCGCCGCTGTTTCTTTGTACTCAAGAATCAAAGAGTCATATTTCTTACTTTCTGTCTTGCTGCTCTGGGATAAACTGCGCTGTTGCCTGTCGCGCTATGTTATGTTCATTATGTTCGTCATTTGCTCATTATTTATGCTCATCATTTATCGACTAATCCTTAAATATTTGGTATTTTGTTCTAGATGAGCAAAAAGAAGAAAAATAAAAATTTAAAGAAATATAAGCAAAAATATGAAATAAGGGAACATCTTCCTTATCCGGTTTGGCTTGTTTGGGGCGTAGTTTTAATATGGGGTTTTATAGTCCTGAAAAATTATTATTCAAAATTTCTGCCGGATTTGGATTCTCTATTTACGATTTTAAGTCCCGCGCAATATTATATAGGGAATATAAAAGCTTTTCTCGGACATTTTATAAACCTTGCTCTTTCACTATTGTTTGTGTTCGCTCATTTCTCGCTTGGCAGAACGGCTTTGAATTTTTTTAATCTAAAATATAATTCAGCTTTAGAAGAAACCGTATTTTCAATAGGCGCCGGTTTTGGCATATTTGCCAATTACATATTTCTTATAAGCGCGCTTGGAGCGCTTTCTCTTACAGCCGTTGAGATTCCTTTAGCATGTTTGATATTTTATGGTTTTTTTGATATTCGCAAGAAGCCTATTGCTTCATTTAATATCTTGCCTGAGAAAACTAATTTTTTGGATTTTATCGCTTTTGCCATTTTATTAAGCGCCGTTATATTTAACCTCATAGGAGCTTTAAGCCCCGAAGTATTTTATGACGCGCTTGTTTATCATCTTGCCGTGCCCAACTATTATATTATCAGCGGCGGCATGATTGATATGCCGTATAATATTTATTCCAATTTGCCTATGCTTCATGGCATGCTTTATGCCGCAGGGCTCTTGGTAAAAGATGAGTTTATACCCAAATTTATAAATTATTTTGCCGGAGTTTTAACCGTTTTAACCATCATTGCCATATCGGCGAGATATTTTAGCCGAAGAATTGGCATATGGGCGGCTCTTATTTTTTACACCATAACGCAAGTTATGACAGCGTCGTGGTCGGTTGGAACAGAAACGCTTTTAACCTTTTTCGGTATATTATCGCTATATGCCATTATAAATTCCAAAGAGAATAAACATTGGTTTTTTGTCTCCGCTTTTTTTAGCGGCTGCGCTATGGCGGTTAAATATACGGGCTTGCTTGTTTCCGCGGGCGTAATGGCCGTTTATTTTCGCATGGAGAAAAAAATTAATCTCTCTTTGATTAAAAAAATTATCGTATTTGTTATCATCGGCAGCGCTATTGTTTCCCCATGGCTGATAAAAAATTATATCTATCGCTCAAATCCCGTTTATCCTTTTATGACCAATGTTTTTAAGGTTGAGAATAAGGATATCCCCGGTAAAATAAAGGGATTCATGGGAGAAACAAGCCAGATGTCAAAATTTAATTTTAAGCAATGGCTTATTCACCCTTGGGATATAACCATGGGTAAGATAGGTAATTCCTCTTATTTTACTCCGTTGTTTCTTTTTCTATTGCCTGTAGCCTTTTTACTTGGAGCTAAGAAAAGAAATATTGTTGTTTCTTATTTCATGCTTTATTTTTTTGCCGGCTGGATATTATGGTCGTTTACATCAACCATGGTGAGATTTCTTATGCCGGTTTATCCTGCGGCCGCCATAATTATTTCCTGCCATATAAATGCTTATAATTACTCTCGTTTAAAAAGTCTTTTGCGCCTTTTTACAATTTTAAGCGTATTGTCTTCTTGTTTTTGGGCAAGTCTCATATTTTATATTCAAGGCAGGTGGAAAGTTATTTTAGGCCAAATATCAAAAGAAGATTTTTTATCGTCAACGCGTTCACAATATCCTTATACTCATTATCCCGCTTTGCAGTTCATAAATAAGGAGCTAACTGAAGATTCAAAAACTCTTATAATCGGCGATGGCCGCAGTTTTTATATAAAAAAGAAATTTGAAATTAGTTCGGTTTTTGACTTATCTCCCATAGTTGAATATGCTAAGCATTCCCAAAACGGCAAAGAAATGTATGAACGCATGAGAAAAGACGATATAAGTCATCTTCTTTTAAATCTTGCCGAAGCCGTAAAGCTCGGCAAAGATTATAAAATATTTGATTGGAATGATAAATCGCTTGCCGTATTTAATGATTTCTGGAACAACCATGTGAAAGAGATTTTCTTAAAAGAGGAAACAATACCGAATCGCGGGATGACTTTGAAAAATAGGGTTATGGTTTACGAACTGATAAATAGTTATAAGGAAAGAGGCGTTCGCCCTCCTTATAACTATATGAGCAATATTATCGTAGGGAACAGTGTTAAATAAATGCTTATAAAATCATTTTCGTCACCTATTGGGCATGAAAATGGTAAAATTATTATGAGTAGGATTATCATTGCAAATTTAAAAGCAAAAATGTATATTATTTGGAGTCAAATGAAAGCAAGAATTCAAAATACTATTCTAATTTTCTCCTTCTTGGCTTTTGCCGTCCTGATTAGTTTGTCGGTAGCAAATGCTTCAAAAAAATCTTCCGATTTAAAACCCGTTAAAGATCTTATCGCTTTAGATATGCCATATGATGACGGAGGAAACGCGCTTCTTAAATGGAATGTTCGTTCGTCAGATTCATCAGAGAGAGTTTATAAAATATATGTTTCAACTGTGAGCGAGAGCGCGGGTTGGCTGGAAGCCGAAAATTTTTTTGCTGATTCAAAACTCTCAAAAGATATGCCGCTTCCGTTTTGGGCATGGAAATCTTCGGCTAACAAGCATGCGGTTAAAATTGATGCGGCTAAGTTCTTTCCGGAATTATCGTCAAAAACAAAGATTTATTTCCAACTTGAAGAAATCGCGGGCGAAAATAAGATTTTAAGCCCCATAATTTCAACAACAGTTAGGGGCAATTGGTTTAATCTTCCGCGCATGAACAATCTTCTTTTTGCGATGGTTTTGATGATAGTCTTTTTTTGGATGGTTTCCCATGCCAAGAAAAAAGATCTTTTTATAAGAAGGATTGCGGGACTTGACGCCATAGACGAGGCCATAGGCCGCGCTACTGAAATGGGAAAGTCAATCTACTATAGTCCCGGCATAGGAACAATGTCCAATATGTCAACCATTGCTTCCACATCAATTTTGGGAGAGGTTTCAAAAAAGATTGCCAAATACGATAGCGCCATCAAGGTTCCGCACTTTGATCCGATTGTAATGAGTATATGCAAAGAAATAGTCAAGCAGTCTTATCTTGAGGCTGAAAGACCGGACTCTTACAGGGACGATTGTAATTTTTTTGTAAGCCAAGACCAATTTTCTTATGCCGCATCAGTTGACGGCATGATTCACAGAGAACAGCCGGCCGCTTGTTTCTTTATAGGCTATTTTATGGCAGAATCTTTGCTTTTGGCGGAAGTCGGAGCCACTACCGGCGCTATACAAATTGCCGGCACGGATATAGAAAGTCAGCTTCCTTTCTTCTTTATGGCTTGCGATTATACGCTTATAGGCGAAGAGTTATATGCCGCCAGCGCTTATTTATCCAGAGACCCGATGCTTGTCAGTTCGCTTAAGGTTCAAGATTTTGGAAAGATGTTTGTTATAGTTACCGCCACTATCGGTCTTATTTTAACCACTATCGGCGCTATCTGGAATTTTGATTTGCTTGTAAAGATAGCGAACAGTTTTTTTGAGGTTTACTAACATTATGAAATTTATAAAAAGAACCATACCTCTTGCGATGGTTTTTATTATCGGCATAACAATGTTCGCGTCCTATTATATTCCTCATGAAGCTTCTCAGAAACATTATGTGGAGAGAATGAATGAATGGGAGAATATAGTCGCGGCTTTTGCTTTTTTGCTCGGCCTTATAAGCCTCTTTCTTTCTCATTATGGCAAAATAAAGAAGAAAGCTGACGGCTGGGGTTATAGTATTTTTGTTTTCGTGGGATTCCTTGCTATGGTTATTCCCGCTTTCATAAGCGGCGGCGAACAAATGATAGGAGCCAATCTTACAACTCTTGGCTGGGTATATAAGAGTATTTTTAATACCCTGCAAGCCACGATGTTCTCGGTTCTCGCTTTTTATATAGTATCAACCGCCTTTAGGTCTTTTAGAATAAAATCGCTTCAGGCCTTTGTTTTGTTTATAGTCGCGGCTTTGCTTATTTTGGGCAAGGTTCCCATCGGCAATTTGATTTGGTCGAGTACGATTGGCTGGACAGGCTTACAACTTGGCAGTATTGTTGAATGGGTAATGAATGTTCCCGCCGTAGCGGCGAGAAGAGGAATCTTAATAGGCGTATCAATCGGCGCCATTGTTATTTCAATGAAAATAATATTCGGCATAGAAAGACAATATATGGGAAGAGATTAATTTATGACTTCAGTAATGCGTTTAAACAATATTCGGAAGTCCGACTTCCCAGCGGGAAGCCACAGTATATCTGTGGAAGGTCGGACTTCATGTTAAGAAAGTATACAGACAAATTTTTAAAAATGGACAGAAGAATTATTTTTGCCCTTTTGACCTTAGTGATGTTTATTCCTTTAATAAAACCTTTGGGCCTGCCGAATAAAGTAATCGGAGTTAGCGGTCAGCAGGTTTATGATTTTATAGAGAACCTCAAACCGGGCGCTTTTGTTTTGATTTCTCTTGATTATGACCCGTCTACAAGACCGGAACTTCATCCTCAAGCTAAAGCTGTTATAAGGCATTGTTTTAGAAAAGATTTAAGAGTTGCCGTTATGACTTTTTTGCCCGGATCCACGGGATTGATAGAAGAAATATTTGCGACTATTCCTCAGGAATACAATAAAAAAGAAGGAGTAGATTATGTTGTTTTCCCCTATCAGCCTAATCCTGTTGCCGTTATGACTCAGCTTGGAAGCAATATCTACAGTATGTATGATAAGGATAAAAACAAAAACCCGACTAAAACCATGCCCGTGATGAGAGGTATAACAAATTATAATGATATGGGCTTTGTTATGTGTATTACCGGAACCGCGCTTCTTGATTTTTGGGTGGCTTATGTGGGCGATAAATTTCATGTGCCCATGATGGGCGGAGTTACGGCGGTCAGCCAGCCGAGCTATGGCCCTTATCTTCAGAAAGGCCAGTTAAAAGGCCTTATAGGCGGCATGAAAGGCGCCGCTGATTATGAAAAGCTTATAGGCACGCTTGGTTCCGGCACCAGAGGTATTGATGCCTTAAATCTTGCTCATTTGCTTGTTTTATTGCTCATCATAACATCCAATATAATATTGTTTTTTATGAAAAGGTCATAAAGAGGAAAATATGCTTGAGTTTTTATTCGCTTTTGTGGAAAAAATAAATGTGGCGTCTAGTTTTTGGGTGTCCTCTCAGACCGGTATTATCATCGGCGGTTGGATAGCTGCCGGACTTACTATTTTTATGTTCAGTTTTTTATACAAAGATAATCCGTTCTTTAAAATAGCCGAACATTTATATCTCGGCGCCGGCATGGGATGGCTGTTTCAAGTTAGTTTTTTTAATGTTTGGCTTCCTAAAGTATGGGAGCCGCTTAGGCACGGCGATTATATAGTTCTTATTCCCGCTCTTCTCGGCCTTTCTCTTATCGCGCAGTTTGTTCCAAAAATATCGTGGATATCAAGATATGGTTTTACTTTTGCTATGGGTTATGGCGCCGGCCTTGCCATTCCGGTAGAACTTTCAACAAATTTCTTAGCCCAGATATCCGGCACTATAGTTCCGCTTTTTTGCGCCGGCAAGCCTGTTTTTACAGGCGCCGCTTTATGGTCCGCATTCAATTCGTTTTTCATCTTTTTCGGATTGGTTTGCGTATTGTTTTATTTTTTCTTTTCGCTTGAACATAAAGGCGTGGTAAAAAAAGCTTCAAATATCGGAATTTATTTTCTTATGCTTTATTTTGGCGCCGTATTCGGCAATACCGTTATGGGAAGATTTTCACTTTTATTCGGCAGATTTGACGACTTATATAATTATTCGGGAGCGAATTATTTCTACGCTTCAAATGTTATACTTGTGATTTTGGTGGCCTTTTTTATTATTTCCCATTTCAAAGGCAAGAAAAATAAAACTGAAGTTGCTAAACCCTAAATAGGATTTAAATAAGATTTTAAAAAACCCCGTAGCGCCATAGGCGCTACGGGGTTTTTTTATGCTGAGAAACTATATTCTGTTGCTTTATTTTATCGCATTATTTCTATTTTAGCCGTTTGTTTAAGTTCTGAAAGCAATATCGGAAGATTTTGCATTACCGCTTGATTAATTAAAGACTTTTTTAGATCGTCTTTAATCTTATCGAAATCAGCCGGCTCGGCTTTTTTAGTATCTTCAACTTTTAATATCGTGTATCCGCCGTTAATTTTCAGAGGCTTTGTATATTGCCCCTGCTTTAAGGAAGAAATTGCCTCAGCGATGTCTTTTACAAGCATATTTTTTGACACATAGCCCAAGTCTCCGTCATTTTTCTTAAGATTTTCATTTATGGATTTCAAAGATGATAATTTCGCAAAATCAGCGCCGGCTTCAAGCGCTAAATGAACATCATTAATTTCTTTTTCTGAGCTTACAAAAATTTGTCTTAATCTGGTTGATTCAGGCTTATCAAAGTTTTTTTTGTTTTCCTCAAAAAACTTTTTGACTGCTTCATCCGTGAATTCAATTTTCTTAGATTCTATAACGGTTTTTTTTATTAAAAGCTCGTTTTTTATCTTTTCAGTCAAATCGTCTTTTTCATTTCCAAATGTCGTCTCAAATTCTTTGTCATCTTTATAAGCGGATTTAATTTCTTTAAGTCTGTTATCGGTTTCTTTTTTTGAAACTTTGATTTTAAGTTTTTTGCCTTCCTGCAATAAGAGAGTTTCATCTACAATATTGTTTATTGTGTTTTCAAAGTGGTTTTGCCACATTCTCTTGGATACTTCCTCTTTATATATTTTTTCTCCGTTTACCGTAGCCGCTATTTGTTCGTCTTTAGCAAAAGCAAAAGTCGCGAAAGTCGAAAGAATTGTAACTGTTAGAAAAGAAAATAATATTTTTTTCATGTTTTTTTCTCCGTTTTAGTGATATTTATGATCGTTTCTATTATATCAAGTTTAGATAAATAAAGGTATAGGGGTCAGGTCTTGAAATATCACTTTTTAAATTCTATCATTACGACCTTGCTAACCGTAGTATAATGTATGTTCAAATAATCCGCGATTTCTTTTAATGTGTAAGCATACTTTGTGTAAGCCTTGCATATTTGTTTGTTGCGTATATTCTTATTCAGACTTTTTTTAAGCAACTTGGATATTTCCGGTCGTCCAGCTTTTCTCTGAATTCGAGGTATTTCTTTCATATCATTTTTATGTGATAATATCTTTCCAAATTTTTTAATAAATTTTTCAGAACCTAAAAATATCCCTCCTTTTATTTCATCCCACAACAGTGTTTTATTTATCCCTTCTTGAACAAATTGTTTATATAGTCTTTGCGCCGCTGTTCTATTATTTCCAAATTGTCCCAATAACCAATTGACAGATAAATATTCAGGCGCTTCTTCTAATCCAACCATTGCCGGATAACTGCTCCATTTCCAATTTTTAATATCCTTAACCATTCCGGCCCTCACAGGATTAAAAACAATATATCTGCTAACCGCAAGAATGTAGTTATCTTTTTCAACAAGAATCGCCTTAAATCGCCCTTGGAATATATGTCCGCATTTTTTATGTCGTTTATTATATTTTTGGGTATAGACACCGTTTAATTGCCTCATGCCCACTGAAAGATTTGCATCGGGAGTTTCTATAAGTAAATGGTAATGATTATCCATCAGACAATAGGAATGACAAAGCCAATTATATCGTTTTATGACAGCGTATAGTGTTTCAAGAAATAATTCACGGTCACTGTCGTTATTAAATATATTTTTATAAGCATTGCCCCGGGATGTTATGTGGTATATTGCCCCGGAATATTCTATTCTTAATGATCTGGCCATGAAAAATTTATATCAAACCTTTTCTTATATTTCAAGACCTGACCCCGTTATGGGATCCTTTTATGGTTTTTTGATTAATCAAAACAGAGAGCCCAACATCTGTGAGTTTGATCGTTATTGTCTCGATCTATGATGAGTAGACGCCAATTATTACCGCTTTTATATACTCGGCAAGTAGTGTTGAAACCCCCGGGGCCGCCCACGCCGCTTAACACACAAAATTTATGCTCGCCTAAGTTTTGCGTCTTATTACATTTATCACATGAGGTATGATAAGATGTTGGTGAAAAACTTCCCAAATCCTGCGGTTTCACGCAATGGAGACCGTTTTCATCGCAATATTCCGTTGCTCCGACTTTTCCCTCCACATCAAGTTTTAAACCCGGTGACGGATTTGTTGTCTCGATGCCTATATTATTGCCCGAGTCTATAACCAATGCCGATTTATTGGTGGTATTATTAAAAATGCTTAGATATCCCGAAGCAGGATAACCATCCGCGATGGTCCATTTGGACGCGCCATTGCGCCTAAATCTTATTTTAGACGCTCCCGCGCCTATATTGTTTATATCTAGTATAGCGTTTCAATAAAACACCCTCAAATAAATTAATTTGCAAATTTAAAATTTTTCCACTGATGCACTACGGGCTCTTGATTTATTTCATCAATGCCTTTTAATATTCTATCTTTTAATTCTGTCAAAGAATTAACTCTAATACTTTTTAAAAATGTTCTAGACATTTTGCCAAATAGCGTCTCTA
>JAKLQJ010000018.1 GCA_022013385.1 Elusimicrobiota bacterium | reverse complement strand
GCGATACAGCGATACAGCGATACAGCGCGACAGCGATACAGCGATACAGCGATACAGCGCGACAGCGATACAGCGATACAGCGCGACAGTGATACAGTGATACAGCGATACACAGTGTGGCAGAGCTACAGCAACAAGTCATCAGCCAAGACAGTTACATGTTACCAGCTACCTTGCTAATCACTAAATTACTAAATCGCTTAATCACTTCTTTTTCCATTGTTGCTTTGTTCCTAATACCCTTTCTTTATTTTTTACTTCTGTTCTTAATCATTCATATCTGTTTGCTACTTTCTGCTTATTTCTATCTGCTATGTCCAACATTGTTGTTATTTCGGTCATATTTTTTATAAATACCGTATCCTCAATTTCAAATAGATTTGACCTGAGTTTTTCGTAGTTAAGCTGCAGCCAATTGAATGTTATAACTTTTATTTTGAGTATATATCCGTGATAAGGATCCGTTTTCAAATAGTCTAGCCATTCGCGCGTTTTTACGATATCGGGACTTTGTTTCATTAAAATAGTTTCGTAATTGGATATAAAGGCTTTTATTATTTCATCTCTAAAAGGAATATTTCCCGGCTTAAAAGAAAATTTCTTAAAATTCCAAAGTGTTTGGAGTATATCTCCCGATAAAATTTCCGAGGAGATGAAATTTTTAACTAAGCGTAGCCAATGGTACATAACTGAATGAATATCTTCTTGTTCGGGATGTTTCATAAGAGCATTAAATATTGTCTTTTTGCTTTTATGAAGATTTGAGAAATCGTATATTTTAGCGCCCTTATCCTTTAACATAAGTTCAAATTCTTTTAAATTTTTTTTCGCGGCAAGAGCAAACTTATTAAATTCTTCCATGTTTTCACACTTGAGAAGCGCGCATTTAAGAGCTGTATTCTTATTTGCCGAGACAATCGCCAGAAATTCAATTTGTTCAAAAGTTTCCGTGTTTTCCGTATTTATGAAATAAAGGTTTGTGTCGAAATCGCCGAGGTTTAAAACCCTTTTTTCTATAACTTTATTATGAAATCTTGATTGCTCTTCAAAGGGAAAAATTGTGTCCATGAAAAGAGAAAAGGCAAAATTAGCGGTTTGATTGTAAATATCATTTTTAAGGAGATAGATATTCCTTATTGTTTGGATAAGATTTACTCCTTTTATGTTTGACTCGGCTTTGGATATGTCGGTTTCAAATTCATCATAAAAGTCGGCGCCGAACGCGAGCGCGGTTTCAACGGCCTTTAAAGCGTATTTAATGGCGTTTATTGCCGTGATATCGGTAATATCGTCAAAAAACCAAGCGCAGCTTGTGAACATAAACATTCTATCTTTCTGCATATCAAGTAGTTTCAGAGCGGCGCGGGAATCTTTGGCTGAAAGCGTATTTTTAGAATTTATAGTAAGAAATTTTTTTAGTTCGGTGGCATGCTCGGTTTTTGAGCAGAGGATATATTTATCTCTTACCTGCCATGGATCTGTAAAATATTCTCTGCCTTTCTCGGCGTAGAGCTTATCTATTTTCAGAGCAAGCTTGTCTAAAGATTCTCTTAAATATTTTCGCCATAATTGGCTTTTGAATTGCGGATTTATTCTGCAGCCGCAATCATCTTTCCATCTGCCGATGCCATGCGGGCAACTCCATGAAGAGGGGGATATTATTTCCACTTCAAATTTAGGGGCATTGTCTTCAAGGAAAGCCGCGAAATTGGTGATTCTAAACTTTTTTTCGCGGGCTATTTTTTCAATAAGTTTGGAAAGTCCTTCATCGGCGTTTTTTAAATGATGCCCGTAGTTTTCTCCGTCGGAAGCTATGCTTAAGATTTGATGGGTTTTATCTTTTGAAAATTCGGTTTCAAGAATTTCATAAAAGCGCTGCGTATCATTGATTTTGTTTATTATGGCGCTTGATATTTCCTTATTGTAAAAGAAAATATCAATAAATTTCCCATTATGTTCTTTTGAAAACCATCTATAGGGCTTTGTGTCGTCAAAGCTTATTTTATTCGCTATTTCCCATTTATTTTCGCCTATTAGCCTAAAACGCGCGGCTTGGCGCGGCGAGAGTATGGTATATTTTATATTTTGCTCACAAAGCGTTTCCAAAGTTTCCGTATCGGCTGCGGTTTCGGGCAACCACATTCCCAAAGATTTGCGTTTAAATTTAAAATTAAAATATTCAAGTCCCCAGCGAATCTGTGTTTTTTTGTCTTTAAGCGGGGCGAGCGGCATTATTACATGATTATAAATTTGCGCTATGGCATTGCCACAGCCGAAATTTTTAACGCTTTGAGCGTCGGCGCTAAGAATAGCCATATAAACATTTGGATGATTTTTTTCAAGCCAATCCAAAAGCGTCGGACCGAAATCAAAATTTATATGGGCGTAGTTGTTTATAAATTCAGAGATTTTTCCGCCGGGGGTGTTTATGCGGGAAAAAGCGTTCGGCAAATAACATTCATGAAATATTCTTTGATTCCAATTTTCAAAAGGGGAAGCGGAATCCTCTTTTTCAATATGCTTCAGCCAAGGATCTTCTCTGGGCGGCTGATAGAAATGTCCGTGCGCGCAAAAAAATTTTGTTTTCATATTTAATCCAAAGCGATGCTCCCTTTGGTCGCATCGAGCTTAGAGTTTGAAGTGTACTATGGGATAAACCCATGATACCCTGATGTATATCAGGGTAAAGTTTTCCGCCATTACTTCTTAGGCTTTCTCCATGCTACATTGGTGAGGCCATGAGATATACCCGCTTTATTGGCGGGAAATTAAACTAAAGCTCTGAAAAATAATTAATCACTTAATTTCGCAATTACTAAATCCCTTTTTTGCTTCTTATTTCCTTCTTGTCATACTGCATCACTGCCACACTGTTGCCTGCCACACTGTCGTACTGTCGCGCTGATGTCATTTCCACTTTGAAATTCCGCGTGGAATAACCACGGTGCCGTCCGGATCCATATAATAGCGCTGAATATCGTTTTTAGAGTTAAAGCCTATTGAAGTTTTAGCTTCAATGGTATTGAATCTATCCATAATAACTTTCTTTAACTTTACGCCGGCTTTTATTTCGCAAGAGTCCATTATTATGCAGTCTTCAAGCTGGCAATGTTCATGAACCCTAATCTCGCTTGAGAGGATACATCTCTTAAGAGAGGATTTGTTTATAATGCAACCATCGCTTATCATGCAATTTTGAAGATTGGATTCTATTACTTTTGCGGGAGGAAGGTCCAATTTATTTGATTGAATCGGCCACGCCTTATTATTTAACTCAAATTTGGCTTTCGCGCCTAAAATGTCCATATGAGATTGCCAAAAAGATTCTATCGTTCCGACATCTCTCCAATAATTTTTTTCCTCATAGCTTTTAGTTCCTGGCAGAATTTGATTACTGAAATTATAGACAAAAACTTTGTATTGTTTGTAAATGTTCGGAAGGATTGTTTTTACAAAATCAAGGCCGCGATTATCTCCGGATTCTTCGTGAAGAATTTTAACCAAGGCATCGTAATTAAATAGATAATTGCCCATTGAAGCGTAAACAATATTGGGATCTGAAGGAATGGGTTTGCCATTTTTAGGTTTTTCATCAAAACCTGTCATTCTGTTTTTTGAATCTACAGAAACTATGCCGAACCTTGAAGCTTCTTTAAGAGGAACGCCGAGCGCCGCTACGGTTACATCCGCCTTGCTTTCCAAATGAAATTTAATCATTTGATTTATATCCATTCTGTAAATATGATCGGCTCCAAAAACAGCCACAATGTCAGGGTTATAGTCATTAACAAGATTTAAATTTTGGTTTACGGCATCCGCGGTGCCTCTATACCACATTTCACCGAGTCTCATCTGGGGGGGAACTACGGTTATAAAATGATCTTTTGTTATTCCGCCGGTTGATCTGCTTCTGAGATATTCTATTAAAGATTGAGACAGATATTGCACAAGGACATAGATTGAAAAGATGCCGGAATTTATAAAATTCGCCAAAACAAAATCTATTATTCTGTATTTTCCGCCGAAAGGCACCGCCGGCTTTGAGCGTTCTTTTGTGAGAGGATAAAGTCTTTCACCTTTGCCTCCGGCCATTATCAAGCCTATAATTCTCATTAAATCCCCCTTGATAATAATGTAGAAAACAGCGTAAATATGGAAATAGGGTAATAAGTTAATATATAGCTAAGAAAATTCTTTAATTTATTTCTTTTGTCATTGTTCGGTATATATTTAGACCTCGGTTCTCTTTTTTTCTTATAGTTCCGTATCACCTTATTGCCATGTTTACATATCAGCTTCGTTTTTTTATTTATGATATAGTGTCTAAAATGACGCTTAAATCTTTTCCGATACACATTAATATCGGTCTGTCTGTGAGCGTAAAATTTTTAATTCTTTGCGCTTTAAGTTCTTTTGTGGCTGTTAAAAGCTCATCCAAATTTTTGGCTTCTCTGGTCACTACCAGTTCATGGTCGTCAAGGCCGTATGATATAAAAAAATGTTCCGATACATCATTATAGTTTGATATTACTTTTTGCCTTTCACTTATGAGGTTTCTTCTTTCTTCGTCTGATAATTCATACCATAATTGTGATTTCACTACGGGATGAACAAGCATAAACTTAAATTTGCCGAATATATCTTTAGGGATAAAACCAAAATCCAAATCCTTTTTAAAAGCATGTTCTTTCAGATTATAAAGGCCTATAAAAGAATGCGTCGCGTTAAAATATTTTCCTATGCCGGCCGAAAAAGTTTTCGCGCACATATCCTGCAGGTGTTCCAAATCGTTTGAAATTCTCCAAAAAAGCAAGTCGCAGTCCGAACGGAGTCCGTTTATGAGATAAGTGCGAAGAAAAAGTTTTTCTTGGCAACGAGCGATTACATTTTCAAATTCTTGTTTAGCGGACAGTTTTTCATTTGAAACCAGTCTTCTAAACGCGGGATCAAGTTTGAGAAACATAAAACTTGAATAAAGAGTGTTTGGTTTTTTAAATTTATCCATGCTTATTTCTCCGTATGAGGCATAGACTCGGGGTTCCGTGGAATAATATATTGATTGCCGGGGCCTAAAAGTTCGGTGGACTCGGGTGTTGCAAGACCTGTTTTCATTTCAAGTATGAGGTATTTTTTATTCTGTATATTTATCAAAGCGTTTGTCGGAACAATTCTCGCGTCTTCAGTTCTTCCCACAAACAAATAGCCCGTAAAGCGTTCGCCTATCTTTGTTTTGTTTTTAAGTTCTCCCGTATCAAGCCATAATCTGTAGTAGAACGAATTCGGCTGAAGCGGTATGAATTTGGAAAGGCTCGTTTCTAATTTGAAGGATGGGTCTTTAAAATATTTCATGGTAGCTGAGAGGTCTTTTTTTAACGGGCAATACGCGGGCTTGGTGTTTTTGCCGATTATTACGACTTTTTTTGCGATACTAAAAAGCCTATCGCCCTTATTAACCGTATCTTTGGCTTTTGCGTAGACATTAGTTATTATGCCTCTATATTTCGTTTTTACATCATACAGCTTGAACACATCACCCCATCGTCTTTTCATTTGTCCTTTTGACATTGCGGTGTTTGAGTCAAGTATTGCCGCCATTTCAGAGGAGCCCACTTTTGCGAGAATTTTTTTTTCATCTACCAAATCAAAAAGCTCTGCCATTATTTCTTCAATTCTTCCGTCAAACGGCGCCAAAACATCAAAGGTGTCTTGAGCGGTGGTTATTCCCTCTATAGGGATATATATCTCAATATCTCCTCTTTCTATTTTTTTAGTATCATCTTTAGATAGAATGATTGATTTTGATGTTATTTGGGTTACATCAAAAGCTTCCATTCGCGCGCAAAGAAAAAATATCAGAGCAAAAACAGAAAATATTGAGAGTTTTTTCATATTATTTCGTCGCATTTATTTTACTAAAAGCGTCCCATGTCCACGGCATTTTTTGTTTAAATATTTCCGCCATGGCGTCCGCGTATTTCCGTATCTCAAGCTGTGCATGGGCATCCATTCTAAGAAACAAGAAATTTAAAAGACTTCGCGCGTTTACCGTCCAATAAAACTGAGTGTATTGCGCTACCGGAAGCGCCATTCTGGCCATTTCGCGAGCTATTCCCAAAGAGAGCAAAGACTTATATGTTTCATAAGATGCCGTTATTGATTTTGAGTATTCTTTGATAAGCTCTTCATTATTAAAAGAACTGCTGTCAATAGAACCTTGTTTATTGAGTCTGTCTTGTACCCTGAATTTTTCGGGAATATAAAATTCTTCCTTAACTTCCGAATATCTGGAACTGACTTCATTAAATGAACCCCACCGATGCCTCATCCATTGTCTCGCGACGAAAATAGGGCATTTTATATGGAATTGAAACACGCAGTGTTCAAACGGCGTATGATGCTGATGTTTTATAAGATATTCTATAAGTCTTTTATCCTGCTCTTCCCCCTTGGATTTTGAACCGAAGGACACTCTGGCGGAATCAACCGCCCTGCTATCACCGCCCATAAAATCCACCAACTTTACGAAACCTTTATCTAAAATATTGTGGAGATGACCGTCGGTTTTTTGCTTGGTTTGTGTCATCTGTCCTCCGATTTATCCTCCTTCGCATAAAACCGCAGACTTTAGACCGCTAATACTCGTCTTCGTAATCGAATTTATTTCGCCGAAGTATGCCCTGCAAATTGCGCTTTGGAGGATTCCGCTCGAAAATCCCGGCCCAAGGGGCTAGGCGAGCTTTACATTGTATTCTTTAACGATATAATTATATACTTTTAGCGGTTGATAGTCTATAATTATCGTTCATTGTGCTTATTGTCAGAAACAAGATGTTAGCGCAGCTTGTCCCGCCAAAAGCGGGATCAGTGTTGCAGCATGATAAGCAGGAAACCGCGAAAAATTTTCCCGCCGCTGAATCTTGGCGCCATGCAGTAATGGGGAGCGCCTATGTAGTAACGGAATAGTAAATGAATAAAAGCAAAGTTAATAAGCTTAAAAACAGCGCTCAATTAAAAGATCTCGTGGCCATCATGAATGAGCTATTGGGAAAAAACGGCTGTCCTTGGGATAAAGAGCAGAATCATAAATCGCTTATTAAATATCTTCATGAGGAAGCGAGGGAAGTTGAAGTTGCCATAAAAAAATCCGATTGGAAAAATTTAAAAGAAGAACTTGGCGATATTATTCTTCAAGTTGTATTTCATAGCGCGCTTGCCGAAAAAAGGGGGCATTTTAATATTAGCGATGTTATAAAAAGCATTAATTCAAAACTCATAAGAAGGCATCCGCATGTTTTTGGAGGCAAAAAATTTAAAACATCCGCGGAAGTCCTTGTTAGTTGGAATAAAATCAAGAAAAATGAAAAGAGAAAATATAGGGAAAAAAATGAAATCCACTAATCTTGCAAGAGTTATTTATCCGGAATTCAGATTTGGCAAAACTCCGATGGAAGACGCTATTAAACTTGTAAAAATGGGAGTTGGAGGTTTTTGTCTTTACGGCGGCAATGTAACAGAAGTTTCAGAGACCGTTAAAACGCTTAAATCATATGCACAAACGCCGCTCATTTTTTGCGCGGATTATGAAAATGGCGTCGGACAATGGCTCAAAGACGCTACTTTATTGCCGAGCAATATGGCGATAGGCGCTTCAGAGTCAAGCGATATGGCAAGGAGAAAAGCTGAAATAACCGCTTTTGAATCTAAGGCTCTCGGTGTGGATTGGGTTTTGGCTCCGGTTGTGGATTTTGCTTCAAATCCTGAAAATCCCATTGTCAATACCAGAGCGTTCGGGGATAATGTAGCGATTGTAAATAAAATGGCGCAGGCCTATTTAAGCGGTTTAAATTCGCATAATTGCATTTCCTGCATTAAACATTTTCCGGGTCATGGAGAAACCGATACTGATTCTCATCTTATGCTGCCCGCTCTTAATCGCAGTAGGGAAGAATTATTGGATTTTGAAATTAAACCGTATAAAGCGTTCATTAAAAACGCCGATTCCGTCATGATAGGGCATTTGAAAATTGATTCCATTGATGCTGAAAATATTTCTTCTTTCTCTCAAAAAATAATTACCGATTTGCTTAGAAAAGAAATAGGATTTGACGGTTGCGTGGTTACGGACGCTCTTTCCATGGGCGCCATATCGGATGAAGGCCGTTCGGGTATAATGGCTTTGCTCGCGGGCGCGGATATTTTGCTTGTGCCGAATAATCCTTTTGAACTTTTCGCGGCGCTTGAAAACGCTTATAAAGAAAGTGTTTTGTCGGACGAGTTTATAGAAAAGGCATTAAGCAGGCAAAATAGAATGACAGCCAAAATTTCCGCGGGTTTGCTTCATAGTGTGGATCCAAAAGTGATAGGTTGCGCTGAGCATAAAAAATTTGTTGAGGAAGCAGCGAGCGAGTGCATAGCTTGGGCGTTTAAAAATAGAAAGTTTGAAATTGAACCGGGCGAAACGGTGGGCTATCTTGAACCACTTGCTTCCTCCGCCAATTGGCAAGGAAAAGTATTTATAGAAGAAATGGATAAACTCGGAATTAAAATTATTCCTTTCAATCCCCAGAAAACAAAAAAACTTATAGTGGCTTCATTTTCCGGCCCGCGCGCTTATAGCGGAAGTATTAATTTAAATGAAGAGCAAAAACAGTTGATATCCGACAAAATTAATTTAGCCCGGGATTCCATAATGCTTTCTTTTGGCAGTCCGTTTGTCTTCAATGGTTTAAATCGCAAGATTTCCGGAGGTTTATGCGCTTTTTGTTCTTTGCCCGATTTCCAAAAAACAGTCGCGCAAATATTAATGGGAAATAAAGAAGCGCTCGGAAAAATGCCGGTCAAGTTAAAAATAGATTAAACCATTTTCCACCTCGGAGGTGGAAAATGGTTGAATTTTTATGACAAATATGGCAATTCAAAAAATAACGGGCTTAGGCTTTTGGGATTATTCTATTCTTGGCGCGGCTCTTTTTGTGCTTCTTGCGATAGCTTATTTCAAAGGAAAAGACGAAAAGGATACTAAAGATTTTTTTCTTGGCCGCCGCAAGACTCCGATGTGGGTGGCTTGCCTTTCTTTTGTTGCTACTGAAATAAGCGCGATGACCATTGTCGGAGTTCCTGCCGTCGGCTTTAAAGAAAATTGGCAATATCTTCAGTTTTTTATAGGTTCCGCTACTGCGCGTTTAATTATCGCCTATCTTTTTATTCCCGCTTTCTATAAATATAATTGCA
Organism: Elusimicrobiota bacterium; assembly: GCA_022013385.1. GTDB lineage: Bacteria > Elusimicrobiota > Elusimicrobia > Elusimicrobiales > UBA9959 > JAKLQJ01. Next base: position 11,338 of record JAKLQJ010000018.1, on the reverse strand, counting down.
CCACGATTTATGAATTTTTAAAACATAGATTCGGCGCCGCTACGCAATATTCCGGCTCAATATTTTTCTTTATTACCCGTCTTCTGGCTTCCGGCGTAAGGCTTTATGCCGCCTCTTTGGCGGTGTCAGTGATAATGGGTTGGGACCTTAAAATGACACTTTTGTTTTTTACGGTCATCAGTATGGCATTTATATCTTTCGGCGGAATAAAAGCGGTTGTTTGGACAGGAGCTTTTGAAGCCATCACTTTTTATATCGCCGGTATTGGCATAGCTGTTTATTTACTTTTGAATATACAGGGCGGGTTTCCTGAGTTTTGGCGCATGGCGGGGGAAGCGGGAAAGCTTTCAATTTTTAATTTCGCGTGGGATGTGAAAGACCCTAATGTTTTGTGGATTGCCGTTATAAACGGTGTGGTAGGGTCTATGGCTTCTTTCGGCACCGATCAGGAAATGATGCAGAGATTGCTTACCGTTGATACTAGAAAATCAAGCCAGAAAACTATTGTTGCTACTATTTTTGCTTCATTTCCGCTTATTCTTTTGTATTTGGGAATTGGCGCTCTTTTATTTGTTTTTTACAAGCAAAATCCATCCTTATCTCTGCCCGATAATTCTGATAAAATAATTTCTCATTTTACTTTCTATATCCTGCCAGCGGGTTTAAAAGGTCTTATTTTGACGGCCATTATTATGGCAAGCATAGATTCGCCTTTAAGTTCTCTTTCATCTTCTTTTGTTACCGATATTTATCGGCCGTTATTGGCAAAACACAGAACGGAAAAACATTATTTAATAATTTCAAGAATAAGCGTAATGGTTTTCGCTTTGGTTTTGGCCATTACCGCTTTTTTATGTAAATCTGTTGAAGGCATGCTTTGGCTGGCTTTCAAAATTAACGGGGTTACGGCGGGTAGCCTTTTGGGCGTATTTTTGCTTGGTTTATTGACAAAGCGGCATGCAAATAGAGCCAATATTTTTGCGATGATTTTCAGCGCCGCGGCTATGGGAATTTTATTGTATTTATCCGAGACGGGAATAATAGGTCTTGGCTGGTCTTGGCTTATAGTGATAGGCACTTTTACAACTTTTGTTTTAGGATATTTATTGGGACCGATAATGGACGGGAGAAAAATAGAAGATAGAGGCGTAGAGGTATAGAAGATTAGAGGAAAGGAGATGACAAAAGCTTGTAAGTTTACAGAAAACGAAGCTATGCTTCACCCCACCTTTGGCGGGCAACAAGTACTATGCGTGTCAAACGGCGAGACCACATTGTTCCCAACCTCGGAAGTGAAAGCATGTGACCTGTATCCTGCAACCTGCAACCTGCTTAGTTGATGTGCTTTAGAAGTTGGTCTTTTCCTTTTTTTACCGCTTTTTCAATATCTTCAATTTTGTCCATTGTTGTATCTGTCGTATTCTCTAGCCACTCTCCAACCTGTTTTCTTGTTTTTTTGCCTGCCGCCGGCGCGAATAAGATTCCCAATGCCGCTCCGATAATTCCGCCGAGCAAGAAAGAGCTAAATACATCTCCGCCATTACTGTTTGACATAATATCCTCCCGAAATTGATTGCTATAGTTAATAAGTATTTTGTTACATTACAAGGCATTTTGTCAAATTTTTTTCCCCCTGCAGAGTCGTTTTTTTGTGCTTGATTAGCTAAACTGTATAGATGAAATTAATTTACTCATTTCTTATATTGGTTATATTTTCCTTAAACGTATCGGCATATCGCTATGATAAGGCTCTTTCCAAAAAACTAAAGAGTGATTTTTCAACCGTCATTCTTAAAACGAAAATAGGCAAGCATTTTTATGAAAGATTTAATTCAATTGGCGCGGAGTTTCCGGAAATTCTGATAAGAAGAGATAATCCGTCAAGGCTTGCCTATTATGTCATGGAAGAAAATAAGATATATTTTAACTCTTCATATATTACGGAATTTTTTACAGCGAAAAGGCATAAAGATTCAAATACAATAGAAATCCTTTATAAGCGAAAAGATGCGAGGGAGGAATTTGTTAAATTCGCGGACGCTCTTTATCTTCATGAGCTTGTCCACGCCTTGCAAACAAAGCTTTATCCCAATTATAGAAGAGATATTCCCCATGGAAATATGATTGAATTTGAATATGAGGCTTTTTTTACCGAGGATATGTATTTTCATGAAAAAATGAAAAATAATCGCAAGCTTATGAAAGATTTTTTGGCTCTTAATTATGACGATCCTTATCTTTCTCATAATATGAGCAGTTATCTCAATCTTTCTTTGGATATTGGAAAGTATAGAGAAAATGTAAAGGAGATGTATGAAAGCGGAGAAGGGGATTATTTAAGTATGAGCCAGGCCGAAGAAATACAGAAAAGCAAGCTTGAAGAAAGCAAGATTCTCGCTTATGCTTCGGGAGATGTTTCGCCATATATTAGAAAAACGACAGGGCTTGCCATCATTCAGATGCAGAAAGAGGAATATAATCGTTTTATGGACAAATTTTACAATGAGTTTTGGCCAGGTTTTAGTTTTGAAGCTTTAATGTATATTGGTGATGTGGCCTTGGAAGTTAAAAATTATCCTCTCGCTCTTGAATGTCTGGCTAACAATGAAGAAACTTGCAAAGAAAATAAAGTTAAAGAAGAGGATTTTCAAAAGCTTAAAACAAAAGGCGCTGTGGCTATACTTGAAGCAACCGGTTTTATACTGGACAACAGTAAGAATATGGATATTGAAATCTTAAGCGGGCATATAAAGGCTTTGGATAAAACTTGCGAAAAAACAAAACGGCTTTTTCCTGAAAATTTAAAGCTTTTGAGAAAAAAAACATATAGCGAGGCGCTTAAATATTTTTTAAGTAAAGCGGGTGATGAAAAAGATGAGGCGAAATTGGAGTATTATAATCAGAATATAACTTTTTTTTCAAACGCGCTCACTTCAGGCAGGCTCTCCAATTAGAATTTCTCGCTATAAGGCAGGACAGCTTTAGGCGGCTTATTGCTTCTAACGGGACAAGTGGCATTGGTCGAATTGGTCGAATTGGTCGAATAATTGGTCGAATAGCCTTGAATTTGTAGTCTTGTTTTGAGTAAACTGTAACGGTAAGTTTAAATCTGTTTGTTTTTTAAACTCAATTGTGCCGTTGACAGGTTCATAACATTAGGAGAACTTTATGATAGATTTAGCCAAAAATTTAGCGGTTGTTCCCAGAAGAACCAAGGGTTCCGTGATAAGAGAGCTTTTAAAATTAATCAGTAATCCTGCGATAATTTCTTTTGCGGGAGGATTGCCGGATCCTAAATTATTTCCTTGTGATTTTGTAAAAAAGGTTGCGGGGGATATATTGGATAAAAAAGGGGCGATGGCCTTGCAATACGGTCCTACCGAAGGCTTGGCCGAATTTAAAGAGGAGTTTATCAAGTTTCTGAAAAAGTATGAAGGTATTGACGCCAAACCTGAAAATCTTTTAATTACCACCGCCTCTCAGCAGGCGCTTGATTTGGTGGGACGATTGTTTATAGATGCGGGCGATCCCATTATAGTCGAGATGCCGAGTTATATGGGCGGTTTGCAGGTTTTTAAATCTTGCGGAGCGGACTTTATTGGCATTAAGATCGATGATGACGGTATTAGAATAGAAGACCTTGAAGAAAGGCTTGATTGGCTTAAAAAACAGGATGAGCATTACAAATTCATTTATATTGTTCCGGATTTCCAAAATCCCAGCGGCGTGACATTGTCGGAAGAAAAGAGAATAAAAATTGTGGAGCTTTCTCAAAAATACGATGTTGCCATTATAGAAGATTCGCCTTATAGGCAGATTAGATTTGAAGGTTCGGCTCAGAGAATGATTTATAAAGTTGATAGCGATACTCTTAAAACCAGAAATATTATTTCGCTTTTTACTTTTTCAAAAACCTTCGCCCCCGGTTTGAGATTGGGAGTTGTCTTGGCGGATGAAGCCATAATACGCAGAATGGTTACGCTTAAACAATCTTTTGATTTATGCACTTCAAGCTTTAATCAGCTTATAGCGAGCGAATTTTTGCGGACGGGGTATTTTGAAAAACATATTGAAACGATTAAAAAGGTGTATAAATCAAAAAAAGATGTTATGATTGCCGCTCTTGAAAGGCATATGCCCGAAGGCGTAACATGGACTAAGCCGGAAGGCGGATTGTTTTTATGGGTTAGACTTCCCGAAAATATGGATGCCGATGAAATGTTTTATGAAGCGGTAAAAGAAAATGTCGCTTATGTCATAGGTTCGGCTTTTCATGCCGACGGCAGCGGCAAGAATACTATGCGGCTTAATTTTTCTTATCCCACAGAGGAACAGATAGAAGAAGGTATTAAACGGCTTGCCAGCGCTATTAAGAAAACTATGGCTTTGCAGCAGCTTGTTAAATGAATCAAAATGATTTCGCCAAAATCCTTAAAAAAGCGGGTGTGGTGGGCGCCGGCGGCGCCGGCTTTCCCGCTTATGTGAAAGCTTCAAGCAAAGCTGAGTTTGTGATTGTTAATGCCGCGGAATGCGAACCTCTCCTTAGAAAAGACCAAAAAATACTTGAGCATTATCCCGAGGTCGTTTTTGACGGTCTTGAAATGATGATGATGTCCACTTCCGCCAAACGCGGAATAATAGGTATAAAAAAAAAGCATGCCAAAATAATAGAGCATCTCAAGAAAATCGCTAAATCAAGAAAGAATATAGAAATAAAACCGCTTGGAGACTGTTATCCGGCCGGCGATGAATTTTGCCTCGTTTATGACACTATAGGCAAGCTTGTGCCGATGGGCGGTTTGCCGATCAATGTCGGAGTTGTGGTCAGCAATGTGGAGACGCTTTATAATGCGGCGAAAGCGTATGAATTTCCTGTTACGGAAAAATTCCTTACTGTCGCGGGATCGGTTAAGAAACCTTGTACTTTTAAAGCTCCGATAGGAATAAGTTATGGAGAGTTAATAGAATTTGCCGGCGGCGCTGCTTGCAATGATTATGCCGCGATTGACGGCGGACCGATGATGGGAAAGGTTATAGCGGATTTTTCGCTTCCGCTTACCAAAGTATCGGGCGGTTTAATCGTTCTGCCGAAAAATCACTCATTGATTTTGAAAAAATCCAGATCTGTCAATAGTGTTTCAAGGATGGGAAAATCCGCCTGCGATCAATGTTCATTTTGCACGGAGCTTTGCCCAAGATATCTTCTCGGTCATATTTTAAATCCGCACAGGGTCATGCGCAGTTTGCTTTTTTCCGGCAGCGGCAAAGATATTCATAATGAGTTCGCTCTTTTATGTTCAGAGTGTTCATTATGCAGCCTTTATTCTTGCCCTGAAAATCTGGATCCAAAAAGTGTCTGCGATATGGCTAAGCAAAGTTTGATTGAAAAAAAAATAAATTTAGAGAATGCTTCGCTTAATTTTGAAAATCAACCTAAAATTCATCCGCTTAGAGATTATAGAAAAACGCCTGTTTCAAAACTTATATCTCGGCTAAATCTTTTAGATTTCAATAAAGAAGCTCCGTTCATTGAATTTAATTATATCCCGAAGAAAGTTAAAATTATGCTGAACCGGTATATGGGCGCTTCGGCTGATGCTATTGTAAATATAGGACAAGCGGTTAAAAAAGGAGATATTATCGCTTCTATAAGCGATGATAAATTGGGCGCGTATGTTCACGCGAGTATTGACGGCAAAGTTTCAAAGATAAATCAGAAATATATTGAGATAGAAGCAAAATAGAGTAGAAAGAGGTCAGAGGCAAAAAATAAAAAAAAGGGTGTGGGGTTCAGGATAGAGGGTAGTTGCAACACTTTATGTCATGAGCAGAAAGCAGAAGACTCTTTCAGAATAAGAAATTTGTATAAGGCGCTCCGGTATTAAAAAATTTGCATTCGCAAATTTCCGATGCGGGAGTGAATTGGGTAAAAAATTATGAAATCCATAGGCGGTGTTGAAGTATCAAGTATTGCCAAGGGATTGGAAGTTGCGGACGCGATGCTTAAAACTTCAAATGTTACTCTTTTGCTTTCAAGAAGCATTTGCTCCGGAAAATATATAGCGCTTATTGCCGGAGATATCGGCTCCGTAAAGGCAAGTGTTGAAGCGGGAGTAAATAAAGCCGCTCATGCGATGGTTGATAGTTTTACCATTCCTAATATTCATCCCGATGTTTTTCCCGCTATTAGCCAAAGCGTTGCGGTTGATAAGCTAGATGCTTTGGGAATTATAGAGGCTTTTTCAATTTCAGCTTTGATAGAGGCGGCGGACGCGGCCGCTAAAGCCGCGACGGTTAAACTTATAGAAATTAGGCTCGCGATGGCTTTGGGCGGCAAAGCTTTTGTAACTTTTACAGGCAGTGTAGCGGCAGTTCAAACGGCTGCGGACGCGGGAGCGGCGATTGTCGGCAAACGCGGTCTTTTGGTTGAAAAGATTGTTATAGCTCAGCCACGGGAAGAATTGCTCAGAGAATTGCTTTAATATATTGAAGTTTGACCTCAATATATATGTTTTTGCAAGGGTTTGGAATTATTAGAGGCGTATGGCATCGAATAGAAAGTATTAGGCCAATCCCAGCTTATAAAGCGTTTCAAGCGCGTACATTATTTTATCCTGCCTTAATTCATCTTCAAGATTATGATAGGGCTTAATAATTTCAATATGTCCCGATTTTATTGTGAAAGTTTTAAATCCCGCTTCAAAAATATCCCGGATGAGTTTTCTATTTTCGGCCGATGAAAGAAAAGAGGTAGCATTCATATCGGAAGAAAATACACGAAATATTTCATCAAATTCCGTGTCGCCCGTAGTGATGCCTTTGCCTAAAATTTCATCCATATTTTTTGCATATATTTTTCCATGCGGCGATTTCCTTTTGAAAGCTTTTTTATTTCAAATATTGATTCGCGAATTTTATCAAGATTTAAATTCTTTTGAGAATATCCGCATCTTTTAGCGATAAAATTTCTTATATAGCAAGGTATCTGTTTAAAATAATATTGGGCGTGTTTCAAATTTCCCATTTCGCAAAAAACGCTCGCCTTATTGATATAAGCCCAAAAGTTTCCGCGATTTAAAGAAAGAATGTCGTTTGCTTGCGATAAAGCCTCTTTGAAATTGCCGAGTCTTATATGGATTTCGCAGAGCCATATTTTGGCTTCGTAATCACGCGGATTAAATTTTATGGCTTGATTAAAATTTTTGAGCGCTTGAGATATTTTGCCCAATTTAAATAAAGCGACTCCGAGCCAACAGTAAGCGAATACGCAGTTTTTTTTGAGCGCGTAGCGAAGAACCGGCAATGATTCCTTATATCGTCCGTTCAAAAGCAGAAGTTCTCCCTCCCACGCTTTTAATCCGGCGTGGTTAATCGCTCTGAAAGCTTTTTTGATTTGAACCAAAGCTTTTTGAATTTTTCCCAAGCATAATAGCGTTTCCGCTGTTTTACCGTTTACCGTTTCGCTTTTAGGAAATGCTTGAAGAACTTTTTTAAAATTTGAAAGCGCGCTTGAAAATTTCATTTTATTTAAAAATATAGAACCCGTTACATAATTCGCGAAGGCGGCTATTTTTTTGTTTTTTAATTCCAATCTTTCAATATCTTCGGCTATTTGTTCCGTGTCCCCTGAAATTTTAAGTTTTATTAGCAGCTCGTAAAACTTCGCCCTTGAATTTTCAGGATTTTTCCGCAAGTATTTTTTCATTTGAAGCGCGAGAAATTTAGCGTGGCGCGTGTCAAATAATTTTGAAAAGGGGTTCATGCCTTCAAAAAATTCCATTTTATCGAAAATGACTTCGGCTTTGTCAAGGAATTCGGTTAATTCGCGCGAAAATGCTTTTTTGAAATCGCCTAGCAGGCAAAAAGCTGTGAATACTTGGTCGGAATTTTCTTTTTTAAGCTCCGAGTTTAACGCGTATTTTTCAAAGAATATTTTCATTTTTGCCGTGCGATTAGCGTTCAGGTATATTTCACCGAGACGAAAATAAACATCTTCCACTTGAGGCTTAAAGGTATTCGCATTTATTTTTTTAGAGAATATCGTATCAAGATGTCTTTGAAATATAGCGGATTTCAGATAGGATGAGAGGTTTTTTTCGGAGGAAAATTTTTTAAGTCCCGAAAACACAGTTTTCTCCGCTTGTTTTATTAAATCGCGTTTAAGCAGAATTTCTAAAAGGGCTTCATAGTGAACAGGCAGGAAATATTTTTTTTCGCCAATTTTTCCAGTTCTCCGAATTTTCTTTGTTGAGCGAGTATTTCGATTTTAACGCGCAAAGCTGGAAGAAATCCTTGTTCCATTTTCAGGGCTTTGCCGGACAAAGACAAGGCTTTTGAAAAACTGCCCGCCGCTAAGTTTTTTATCGAAAGCAAAGTGAAATTATCCAAAGGATTTTTTAATTTTTCCGCCGCAAAACTTAAAAGCAATTTTTCATAATCGTCGCAGAGATTCAATGAAGGATTTTGCGATAATTTTGATTTTAGCGCGTTTAGTTTATTCGCGGATGTCATAGGCGGGAGCTAAAAAAATCATTGCCTTTATCGTCAATAAGAATAAATGCCGGAAAATTTTCAACTTCAATGAGCCATACCGCTTCCATGCCCAATTCTTTGTAATCTAAAACTTCCACTTTTCTTATATTTTTTTCAGCTAAAAGCGCGGCAGGTCCGCCGGGCGAACCCAAATAAAAGCCTTTGTATTTTTTGCATGATTCGGTAACGCTTTGGCTTCTATTGCCTTTGGCTATCATTATCATGGAAGCCCCTTTGCTTTGGAGCAGGCCTGTATAAGGATCCATTCTGCCCGCCGTTGTGGGGCCGAATGAACCCGAAGGTTTGTCAGCGGGTTTTTTTGCCGGCCCCGCATAATAAACCGGATGGTTTTTTAAATATTCCGGCAATTGTTTTTTATTATCCAGCAGTTCCTTGAATTTCGCGTGCGCCATATCTCTGGCTACCACTATCTTTCCGGTAAGGGAAAGCATTGTTCCTATTTTATGTTTTGAGAGTTCTTTCAAAATTTCTTTCATTGATTTGTTTAAGTCTATTTTTACGGCGGAGCTCTTTTTTTTCTTTTTATAATTTGAAGGAATCAATTTACCCGGATTGGTTTCAAGTTTTTCAAGCCATATTCCGTTTTTGTTTATTTTCCCCAAAATATTTCTATCTGCCGAGCAGGATACTCCCATGCCCACCGGACATGACGCGCCGTGGCGCGGAAGTCTTATGACTTTTATGTCATGGGCGAAATATTTTCCGCCAAATTGCGCTCCGTAACCAAGTTTATAAGAGGCTTTCAAAAGTTCTTCTTCAAGTGCTTTGTCGCGGAAAGCTCTGCCTCCGTCATTGCCGCTTGACGGCAAATTGTCAAAATATCCGGCGCTTAAAAGCTTTACCGTTTTAAGGCAGCTTTCAGCCGATGTTCCTCCCACAACAAAGGCTATATGATAGGGCGGGCAGGCGGCAGTGCCGAGAGATTTCATTTTTTCTATTAGGAAATTTTTTAGATTATTGGGATTTAAAAGGGCTTTGGTTTCCTGATATAGCATGGTTTTATTTGCCGAACCGCCGCCTTTAGTTATAAATAGAAATTCATATTCCATGCCTTGTTTTGAATAAATATCAATTTGCGCCGGCATATTATTGCCGGAATTTTTTTCTTTATACATTGAAAGGGGAATAACTTGAGAATATCTGAGGTTTTCTTTTTGATAGGTTTTCCATATTCCTTTTGAAATGTGTTTTTCATCTTTGGCGCCGGTCCAAACTTGTTCGCCCTTTTTTGCCATTACAATCGCGGTGCCGGTATCCTGGCAAAAGGGGAGAATAAATTGTGAAGATATTTCCGCGTTTTGAAGCATGCTTAAAGCTACAAATTTATCATTGGAGGAAGCTTTGGAATCTTTCAAAATTTTTACCACTTGTTTTTGATGGGCTTCTCTTAAAAGGAAGGAGATATCTCTGATTGCTTGGCAGGACAGGTGTTCAATTCCGGCCGGATCAATTTTCAAAATTTTCCTTCCGCCGACATTGATGGTTTTTACATATTTTTTCGTCAGCAGTCTGTATTTGGTTTTATTTTTTGCCGTTTCAAAAGGTTTCTGGTATTTGAAAACAGATTTTTTAGATGCGGACATAGTGAAAACCTCCGATAAAAACAGGGTATAGGGGAGAGGGTTTAGGGGATAGTAATTTAGGAGTTTCTTATCCCTTATACGCTATTCTTCCATACTTCTACACATCTATGCTTCTAGATTATTTTTTTGACAAAAAATTAGCGATTAAAAATTCTCTGTTCATTCTGGCTATATTGGACACCTTGATGTTTTTTGGGCATACTGCTTCGCATTCATATTCATTTGTGCAATTGCCAAACCCTTCTCTATCCATGGCCTCAACCATATTTATTGCCCTTTCCCTTCTCTCGGGATGGCCTTGCGGCAAAAGCGCCAATTGCGATATTTTTGCCGCCGTAAAAAGCATGGCCGCGCCGTTTGGACAGGCGGTAATGCACGCGCCGCAACCTATGCACGCGGCGGCGTCCATAGATTCTTCGGCATCATCTCTGTTTATGAGTACGGCATTGGCATCGGGCGCGGCGCCGGTGTTTACGCTTACATAACCGCCGGCCTGCATTATTTTTTCCATGGCTGAACGGTCTACCGCCAAATCTTTAATAATGGGAAATGATTTTACGCGCCATGGCTCAACTGTTATTACATCGCCGTCCTTAAATCTGCGCATATGCAATTGGCAGACCGTTGAATTTTTATCAGGCCCGTGAGTATCGCCATTGATTACCAAACCGCAACATCCGCATATGCCTTCTCGGCAGTCGCTTTCAACCACAATGGGCGTGTCTCCTTTTATTATAAGTTCTTCATTTAGAACATCAAGCATCTCCAAAAAAGACATAGCGGGAGACACATTGTTTACCGGATAGGAAACCATTGCGCCTTTGTCATTAGGGCCGTTTTGCCGCCAGACTCTTATCGTTACGCTAAAATTTTTTTCTATTTCACTCATAAAAAATCCTCCAAATAAACCGCATATAATAACCGGAAAAGATGATATGTTTATATGTTCCAATATCGCTTTATCATCGTATTTACATATTTCCGTCGTTGTTTTTTTACTACTTTCTGTCACACTGCCGCGCTGTTGCACTGTCGAACTGCCGCGCTGTTGCACTGTCGAACTGCCGCGCTGTTGCACTGCCGAACTGCCGCGCTGTTGCACTGCCGAACTGCCGCGCTGTTGCACTGTCGAACTGCCGCGCTGTTGCACTGCCGAACTGCCGCGCTGTTGCACTGCCGAACTGCCGCGCTGTTGCACTGTC
>JAKLQJ010000154.1 GCA_022013385.1 Elusimicrobiota bacterium | reverse complement strand
TTCAGTGAAGGTTTCATAAAAAAGCTTAAAAGAAGTTTGATGAGGGAAACATAGATAATGCGCATGGCGAGACGGAAAATTAGAACCGTCCCCTTTTACCGTCCCCTTTAATTAGTGTCTATCCGGAAATCAAATGATAATGGCTTCCGTTGGATATATTAAAACAATGCGCTAAAATGGAAATGCAGAAAGCGCAAGTTTTTTAAATTAGAGAGAATATGAAAATGAAACGCTATTTTTGGGCTTTGCTTTTGGTGGTGCAATCGGGGATGTTTATTCCTTTGCAAGGGCAGGGGATAGGAAGCCTGTCGGTTGGAGATAAATAGGGTTAGCCATCATTAGAAAGAAAAACTTGAAATTACTTTAAAATTGTGCTAAATTGACTATTATGGATAGACAAAATAGAAGTATAATAAACAAATTAATTGGAAAATGGCCAAAAGATACTGTTGCTGTTTATGTTTGGCTTGAGAAACAAGGTGTATATCGCCAATTAGCCGATACTTATACTAAGAGTGGCTGGATAGAGAGAATAGGGCGCGGCGCTTTTAAAAGGGCGGGAGAACGCATTGAGTGGAGCGGGGGGGTTTACGCTCTGCAGACACAGTTAAATATGTCTGTTTATCCGGGAGGCAAAACCGCGCTCCAACTGCAGGGAAACGCTCATTATCTTCCCGCGAATTTAAAGCAAACAAAAATCGCGCTTTTTGGCTTTAAAAATGAAAAACTTCCGGCATGGTTTAAAAGCTGTAAATGGGAAGTAGGTATCCGTTATGTAATGACGGGTTTTTTAGGGAAAGAGAAGTCTTTGGGGCTAATAACACATAATATGGGGAATTATGATATTAAAATATCTTCGCCTGAAAGAGCGGCCTTGGAGTTTTGTTACGATGTTCCTTTGAGAGAATCTTTTGATGAATTGAATCATATAATGTCGGGACTTACGACGCTTCGTCCCAGCGTAGTTCAAAATCTTTTGGAAAAATGCGATTCAATTAAGGCAAAAAGACTTTTTATGTATTTAGCCGAAAAACACAATCACACCTGGATAAATAAATTAAATCTTGAACATATCAGTTTCGGAACCGGGAGCAGGGCTCTCTGTAAAAACGGTTATTATGACAGCAAATATAAAATAGTCGTGCCAAAATAAAGGCCATGGATAAAAATCTATTTTATCAACAAGCGGAACTTTTAATTTCAATTCTTCCGCATATAAATAAAGATGCCGATTTCGCTTTGCATGGCGGCACGGCAATTAATTTTTTTGTGCGGGATATGCCCCGCCTTTCCGTTGATATTGACCTTGTTTATTTGCGGATAAGTTCGCGCGATAAAACTCTCCGCGAGATAAGCGAAAAATTAAAAACGATATCCGAGCGGATTTCTTCCGGTTTGCCGTTCGCGCAAATCAAAGAAAAAACGGAATCTAAAAACGGGCGTATTACAAAGCTCTTTGTTAAAAGACAAAACGCGATTGTTAAAATTGAACCGAATCAAGTCATTCGCGGAGCATTATTTGATTGCGAAGAAAGAGGACTCTGCGAAAAAGCGGAGGATTTTTTTGAAAAATTCGCGACTGTTAAAACATTGTCGTTTGCGGAGCTTTACGGTTCTAAGATTTGTGCGGCTCTTGACCGCCAGCATCCGCGAGATATCTTTGACATTATGTTATTGCTTCAAAATGAAGGCATTGGAAACAAAGTTCGCAAAGCGTTCCTTGTTTATCTTATTAGCCATAATCGTCCTATTTCCGAACTTCTGTCACCGAATTTTAATGATATGAAATCGGTTTTTGAAAAGGAGTTTGACGGGATGACATCATTTGAAGTCAAATATGAAGATTTGGAACATACCAGAAAAACACTTTTCAAAAAAGTCCTTCAAAATTTAACTCATAATGAACGAGTATTTCTTTTATCGTTTAAAGAAAAAATACCCAAATGGGATTTATTGGATGTTGAAGGAGCAAAAGATATGCCCGCTGTTAAATGGAAATTATTTAATTTAACGAAGATGAGTGATGAGAAGCATAAGAAAGCAATCAATAAATTAAAAAAGATTCTGGAATAAGGCATGCAAACAAAGTAGTGTGGCGACGAAGAAGTTTTGCAATAACATAGATACAAAGCGAAGCTTTGTCATAATTATCTTACCCCGCGGGTTTCCGCCAACACCAACATTTATCCCAACCCACGGGGTAAGTAAGCATGCTTCTTGTTGTATGATTATTTTGTCATTATAGTAGCGGCGGGATTGTCATTTGGCTACAATTATCCGCATAGGTTGCGGCAGTTACGCAGTAATAGCGATGTCCAAAAGCAAGGTATTTGAAGGAAAAGAATAAATTATTGGCGGCATGTGGCTTTGTAAATAGGGTGGATGATTTCAAGAATAGTGTTAAATGCTTTCTCAGTTGTATTCACGACGGGCATACCAGAGTGAATGAAGATTTTTCCACGAAACTTTTGCGGTTGCCTGTGGAAACAAGGTTAATTGAGGATAGATTATTTGTTGTATCGGCGGCACGGCGCGGACCAATTGCCATAAAAGATGAGATTTTATCAATAAATGGTCGTCCTATTTTGGAATATTTAAAGGAGTTGACAAAATATCGGAGTTGGGAAATATACGAAGAGGCTCTTAATTCCGCGGCAAAATCATTTCCTTATAACATAACACATTGCAAGCCATCTAAAAGTCTTGTTTTAACTGTTAAAAAAACAAATGGGAAGGTTTGTGAGGTGAGGCTGCCATGGAAGAGGATTAGCGCGGATTTTTTTCAGCAGTTGAAAAACCCGTTTGAGTTTCGTTATACAAAAAAACCAAAAGTCGGATATCTTAATTTGAGTAATTTTTTTGATAGAAAAACTTACGATTTATACGCGCGAGTCGGAGTTATGAAATGCAATAAGCAGGATAGAAAAAATATTCCCATCTGGGAAGATTTTCTGCTGGAGATGTTTTCTTCGCTTAATAAGAAAAAAGCCGAGTTTCTTATTGTGGACTTGCGCAATAATCGGGGCGGAAACAGTTTATTAGTGGATGAATTTCTTTTATTTCTGACAAAAAACAAGATTGCAGACTTTGACGAATATATAAAACTTTCTCCTCTGTTGTATGAAAATTATGGAAAAAAATTGGAAAAGGCTTTTTCCAAATGGAAAATGGGCAGCAATATTACACAATGTCAATTGCGTCGATTGTATGGGTGTCACCCATTGGCGGATGATTTTAAATTGATGCACCGGCCAGTTAGGGGATTTAAGGGAAAAATTATTGTGCTTACAGGCTGGCTTACCTATAGCGCAGCTGAAAATTTTGCCGCGCGGATAAAGGATAATAATTTAGGGTTGTTAATCGGGGAACCATCTGGGAACGGATCAAATGGTCCTATAGATTCTTTGTTTTTTAAACTTCCGAATTCTATGATAAGTGTTAGTATATCTTTTGTGTTTAGGCTGCGACCTGATCCTAAAAAAAGGAAAACAATAATTTTGCGACCTGATATAACGGTAAAACAAAGTATAAAAGATTTTTGTGCCGGAAAGGATACCGCTCTTGAGTATGCTATCAATTTTTGCAAACGATCTGTTTAATGCGCCACTCAAGTCGGTAGTTTTAAGAATATTGTTTTAAAGAGAATCTTATATGCTAAAAAATACGCTTTTTCTTTTTTTGTTTTTAAGTATCTAAAAATGCCAAAATAGGGGGAGCTTTTTGGGAGATTTTAAATATATGACTGACAAACTTAGAAGAAAAAATTCTTTGTGGTAATAAAAATGAGATTTATATTTTTTATGAGAGGCACGGCAATTACAGGGATTTTAAGATAAGGGACTGTAAGTCTCTTGTTAGATGTGTTTAGATATTAATTTAATATCATAATCTTATATAATCAACAGCATGCAAGCTGATTGCTAAAGTCTTATGTTTTTAACTACAGAGCGAATTATATTCCAAGATATTTGAATAAAATCTTTTGCTTTGGCACTTTGTTTTAGTTGAATATGCCCGGGATGTTTTTTCTACATTGATAAAGGAGTCATTTGGTATCATTAAATAGCATGACTATTTTGATAAACAACAATGATAGAAGCAAGCATGTGGGCATATTTCAAGAATCTCTTTTACTTTTTTGTTTCTTATTTCCGGCAGGATTTGCTTTTTTTGCAATTATGCTTGAGTTATCATTGCCCTGTACCTCCACCGTCAAAGCGGCCTCTGTTCTTATTATCGCTTTAATTTTCAATCGCATAGGACGAATGACTTCCGCAATTATTTTTATTGTTCCGGTGTTTAAAAAGTATGATGCAATTTTTGTTGGAATTGCTCAAAGTTTAGGGTTGTTATTTATAATGCTAGTGTAGTGCGTCGTAAATAACTTGACATTTACTATTTACGCATCTTGCGTCGTGGTTTTAACCCCGCGGGTTTTTTCTACAACCAAGTTTACCCAACCCACGGGGTAAAAACAAGCATTTAAATGTAAAGAAGTG
>JAKLQJ010000153.1 GCA_022013385.1 Elusimicrobiota bacterium | reverse complement strand
CTGCCTGCTACTATATGAACAGTATCGGCTTCCAAATTCTCGAGTATTTCGGCGCTCAATCCCTTCACTTTCGTTACAGCCCGATGCTTCCCGCCCCTTAGCTTCATATACTCTGTTACCATTGTATATGTAAGGATTGGTGCTGAGTTGGTGGCTAACCTTTACTCAGACCAGACTTTCACTGGCAAGAACTAATACACTTTTCTCGGCGCACTCATAAACTCTCCTCGTAAAAAGCCGTCGTCCTAAAAGATTATTTTAACAAATTACAACATCCTAATTATATATCCCACAAAAATATAAGGAAGTCCGACTTCCTTAGGCAGCCACGCAGGGCGGAACCCTATTCTAAGGAAGTCGGACTTCCTTATATGATATATGATTGTCAATTATCCATTGGGTAAACGGGAAACTGCTTGTAAAAGCGGGGCTTACGGCATTTAATATATGGACGCTATTCTTATCGCCTTGAACAATAAAATCCTGAACAAGCTCAAGAGTTTTAGTATTCAGCAATTGAGCTCTGATTCCCGGCCTGTCCCACTGCCTAAATCCTTCGGTATTTATGCTTTTTACAAGGCCTTTCGCCAGACCTACAAAATGATTTCTTCTATACTTTAGCATTTCATGGAATGCCAATGCCCTAAATCCAAAAGCATCGCCTAAAAATAATTTCATCTCATAACCCATAATTGAAGCGAATTCCGATATTTTAAAATTTTCAAATCCGCAATAGTTTTCTCGCCAAAAAGCCGGAATTGATGTCGGGCCTATCTTTATGCCTCCGTCAACCGTAACGGTATAATGCACGCCTAAGAAAGGGTTTAACATATTTGGAACAGGATAAATATTGGTTCTGATAGGGCTATCAGCCAATGTATATTTTAAAAATACGCCTTTGAACGGAATGATCGTAAAATCCCCGCAAAATCCATAATCTTTGGCTATTCTATCGGCATATAAACCGGCGCAGTTTATAATTTTGCCGCCTTCAAAGACTTCGCCTTTCTGAGTTGCTATGGAATTACTTGAAAGCCGTTTTTTATAACCGTCATTAAATATTATTTGAGCGCCGGAATCTAAAAGTTCTTTTTTTAAGGCTTGGCAGACTTCAATAGGGTCCACCGTCGCTGTTGCGGGAGAATAAAGAGCCCTTTGAAATGTTTTGGCATTTGGTTCTATTTCTTCTAATTCTTTTTCATCAATAATCTTAACCTCAACGCCGTTTGTCTTCCCCCTTTTTTCAAGTTCATAAAGGGAATTTAAATCTCTCTCATCGCCGGCGACAACAACTTTCCCGCATTCATTAATTTTCATGCCTTTTTCTTTGCAATATTTTTTCATTGCAAAATTGCCGTCGCGCGTAAACCGCGCTTTAAGAGAATTCGCCGTATAATAAAACCCCGCGTGCAAAACGCCGCTATTCCTGCCGCTTGAATGCAATGCGACATCATCCTCTTTTTCTAATATAATAATTGTTTTATGGGGAAAAACTTCTTTAAGCCGCTTTGCTAAAGTAAGCCCTATTATGCCCGCCCCGATAATTAGATAATCCGTTTTGCGTTCTTTGTGCATAGTACCGCGTTATTTTTCTTAATTCCATCTAATGACCACGCCAAAACTACTAAAATTCAGAAAATTTATTTCAACTATCCTCATCTACTAAATTGCTTACCGCATACAAAGGATAATTACAAATGCCATTATGTATAGAAAAATTATCCAAAGATAATCTCACCCCTTTTTTAATTTTTCTTTCCGACAAAAACAATCTTAAACTTTGCATCTTTCCCTTAATACCAGATTTAACTTCAATAGGAATAATATCCATGCCTTTTTGTATGACATAATCCACTTCCGCATTACTAGCGCGACTCTCCCGATGCCAATAATAGATATCTTTTTTTTGGGTCCGCGATAGGTACTTGATTAATTCATTGCCGACAAATACTTCCGCTAAACTTCCTTTATTGATCAAATCAATGTCTCGCGACACTAAGATTTCTTTTAAATCCAATCCCAACATTTGCAAATGTATGCCGGAATCAAAGAAAATTACTTTAAATTTGTTTGCCTTAATCTGCCCCCCTAATGGAATCCCTTGAGCGGAACTGTGATAAACCTTATAAGCTAATCCTGATTGAATCAATATTTCAAGCGACTTCTTCAAAGAAATATGCGCTGATTGTGAATCAATATTGGAATATTTGAATTTATATCCCGACTGCAAAACTATGGAGTTAAAAACTTCCTTTATCATTATGGAAGACATTTTGGTTTTATATTTTCTAAAATCGTCTTGAAAAGATATTATCAAGTCATTTATTTTCCTAAAACATAAGCCAATATCTGATTTTTCCAAATAGGCTTCAACAACTTCCGGCATTCCGCCTATCATCAAAAACAACTTGACCAGATCTAAAAGTTCATTATGAAATATTTGGTCTAATTTCCCAAATGCATTACTGCGTTTAATCTCAAGTAATTGCTTTTTATTTAAGGCCAAAAGGAATTCGTCAAAAGATAGCGGATACATGCGCAATGATTCAATACGTCCAACGCCATATGATGGAATATCGGATAATACAAATTCCAATAATGATCCGGCTCCAACAACATGTAAGTTTGCTCTTTTCTCATAAAAAAACCTCAAAGCCCGCAACGCATTTGGACACGCTTGAATTTCATCAAAAAATAATAATGTTTCCCCATCAATTATTGGCACTGAAAAAAATGCTGACAATTTTTGAATTATCTTTTCAATATCCAAGGAACCTTCAAAAAATCCGGAAATATCCTTGTGTTCCTCAAAATTAACTTCAAGAAAATATTTAAATCTTTTCCCAAGAACCCTAACAGAATAAGTTTTACCCACCTGGCGCGCCCCTCTGACCAAAAGGGCTTTTCTACCAGCACCATTTTTCCAAGTCAGTAGTGTTTTGT
This sequence comes from Elusimicrobiota bacterium, assembly GCA_022013385.1. Lineage (GTDB taxonomy): Bacteria > Elusimicrobiota > Elusimicrobia > Elusimicrobiales > UBA9959 > JAKLQJ01. The sequence continues at coordinate 19,298 of JAKLQJ010000153.1, read as the reverse complement.
CTATATTTCGTTTCATAATCAAAGTATACCCTATTTTTTAAGAAAGTCAAGGCTTAAAACTGTATTTTTTTTAAGAAAGTCAAGGCTTAAATAAAACTTTTCGTTTAAAAACAAGCCCTTACGATGATGCTCTTTATTAACAAAGACAATATCAAAGCTTAATAATCATTCCGTCTTTTGCGGCTAAACAATTTTTAAATATTTTTTTAGCTGATTTTTCAGCTTGAACCCTATCATTTATAGTTAAGTATCTATCAGCCGCGAAATGAGTAAGAACCAATTTTTTTACTTCGGATTTTTCAGCCAATAATGCCGCAGATTCCGGATTTAAATGCGGCCAATCCAATTTTTTTTGTCCGGATTTATAAGAACATTCGCTAATCAATAAATCAGCGCCTAAAGCAAGTTTCATAATATTCGCGCAATAGCCGGTATCGGTGCAATAAGAGATAATTTTATTGTCTATTTTAAATTTGAAGCCCAAAACGGGCGAAGAATGTTTAAGAGGTAAAGTCTTGCATTCAAAAGGCAGTTTGGAAATATCTCTTGGAATTTCAAAAACGGAACTCTTATAAGGGAGTTTATTTAAGGGCACCGTAAAAGGCTGTTTTAGTATGGAATTTAAAATTTTCTTCGCATTTTTTGGCGCGCATATATTCAGCCCTTTTTTAAAATTAAACTTCAGCAATATATGCAAACCTTCTATATGGTCTAAATGAAAATGGCTTAAAAAAATATAAACCGGTTTAGATTCGGCTAAATATCCATCAAGCTTATGAATCCCATTGCCGGCATCTAAAACGACATAATACTTTTTTGTATCCAATAAGATACTAACGGTATTTCCCGTTTTACTGTCATACCAGCCGTTGGTGCCTAAAAAAATTATATTCATAAAAATCAATCAACCGGCCGAAAAATTTGATCGCGCCGTATGACAAAAAAATTGAAGAAAGTTAGATATTGAAATTACAAAGTTTTTATTTTTTCTTTGAAGAAAATTTTAAGTTTTTTAAATTCATTGTCGTAATTTTGCTTTACCCTATTATAAACGGCTTTTGCGTCTTTTTCGTCATATATATGACTGCTTAAATTACGATCCTTTATCATATCAAGCCACACCCGCTCATTTTCAATATAACCGCTTTGAAAAGCTTTTTTCACGCAATCTCTCGGAGACGCGCAATCAAAACCTTCAACCAATAAAAACTTTTTCATGGTTTTCCAAGCCATTTCAAATGTAAATTCAAATCTTTGCAAAGCGCCGTCCAAAGAAAGAGCATAACCGCTCTCTAATAATCCCTCTTTAAGCCTTGATAAAGCCTTAGAAAAATTGGCCGTCCGATGTAGGCATAGTCTCTGATACCCTCTGCAGATTTGTTCCAAATCTAAGCCGCGAGGGCAATGCGGCACTACCATAGGCTTGGAAAGTTTGTCATTAGCATTTCGTTTATAAATAATCACTCCTTTTTCCCGTATTCGTTTTTTAAGAGTTTTATCGGACAATTCATCTAATGAAAGCACATCAAAGTCCAAAAGCGTTTCAATCTCTTCATTTAAAGTTTCCTTTATAAATCCGGCTTGCGCGGCGCTAATCCCTTTGATAGCAAGATCAATATCGCTACTTTTCTGTTTATCTGTTCTTGTCTGAGAACCAAAGAGTATAATTCTATCAGGATTAAATTTCTGATTTATTTTTGACACTATTTGTTTTATAAGTTTTTTATCCAACATTTTAAAACCATTCCAAACGGCGGTTAGAATTTGTCTCAAGCAAAGCAAGCTTTGCGACTACTGTCTTGACAAAGTAAAATTACTCCTTGTTGCATAATTAATTTATTGCTACACCACAATTTTATTTTCAGCAAATGGCAATTCGCCCGCCGATTGTTTTATCCCTATCTAAAATCCGCTTTTCTTGATATGAGCTTCTTTTAAAGCCAAATTTAAATCGGATTGAGCCATTTCTTCCACAAGTTTTTTAAATGATGTTTTGAGCTTCCACCCCAAAACTTTTTTTGCCTTTTTAGTATCGCCCAATAAAGTTTCAACTTCGCTGGGCCTATAAAAATCAGGATTAACCTTAATTATTACATCACCTTTTTTAATTTTCAATTTATCGGCGCCGAGTTTCATTTTGGATTCAATGATATCACGAATTATGCCCTTTTCACCCAAACCTTTGCCCTGCCATTTGATTATTATGCCGATCTCTTTTGCCGCTATTTCAACAAATTCTCTAACCGAATGCTGCTCGCCGGTAGCAATAACAAAATCATCCGGCTTTTTCTGCTGAAGTATGCGCCACATGGCCTCAACATAATCTCCGGCATGCCCCCAGTCTCTTTTGGCGTTCAAATTGCCGAGATATAAACATTTTTGCGCGCCCAAACTGATTTTAGCTAAAGCCCGCGTAATTTTTCTGGTTACAAATTCTTCCCCTCTCAAAGGCGATTCATGATTAAACAATATTCCATTCGCCGCGAACATACCGTAAGCTTCCCTATAATTTATAACCATCCAATAGGCAAAAAGCTTGCTCTCTCCATACGGCGAACGCGGATAAAAAGGCGTTTTTTCAGTCTGCGGAACCTCTTGAACTTTACCGTATAATTCAGATGTTGAAGCCTGATAAAATTTTGTTTTTTTGGCAAGCCCCATCATCCTAATGCCCTCAAGCAATCTAAGCGCTCCCAATGCATCGGTATTGGCCGTATATTCCGGTTCTTTAAAACTTATGCCCACATGGCTTTGCGCGCCCAAATTATAAACCTCGTCAGGCTGAATTTCTTTTATTATTCTCACTATGCATTCCGAATCCGTTAAATCCCCATAAACCAATTCCGGCTTATTTTTTTTACCCTCAAATAAAGGAGCGATTCTTTCCGTATTGACTGTGGATGAACGCCTAACTATGCCGTAAACCTTATATCCTTTGTCAATCAGCAATCGCGCCAGATACGCACCGTCTTGACCCGTAATTCCGGTTATCAACGCTTTCTTTTTATTAGCCATAATTTTTTTCCTTTAATCTAAATTTGAATCCTGCAATGCCTGTCATCAAGATTTACAATATCGCCTTCGGCAAAATATTTGCCGGTTTGAATTTCAATAATTTCCAAATCTTTTCCGCCCAAATTACTAATCATATACCCCAGCTTTTTAGGAATATCAATATGGCAATTCTCTTTAACTATAATCCTTTTCTTGCCAAGAATGATTTCGGCTTTTCCCTGAACTATAAACCAATGCCTTAAACTGCTTTTATGATAACGAAAATTTATTTTCTGATAAGGCAAAACTTTAATTTTCTTAACCTTATAACTAGGCAAATCCACAAGCACGGTATAATATCCCCACGGTCTTTCAATCGTTAAATGCTCATTAAACTCGTTTCTCTTTATTTTTTTTAATTTTTGAACAATTTTTTTAACTTCCTGAGAGCGGTTTATGTCCGATACTAAAACAGCATCCGCAGTTTCAATAATGGAAAGATTGTTTACGCCTATGGCCGCCAATAACCGTTTATCCGAATACAAGAGATTATTGCTAGAATCGATATCTATAACATCTCCGAACTTAACATTTTTATTTTTGTCTTTCGGCAAGACCTTATGAAAATAGTGCCAGCTTCCCACATCGCTCCAGCCTATGCGCGAGGGGATGGTATAAACCAACTTAGATCTTTCCATTATCGCGTAATCTATTGAAATATTGGGCATTAAAGAAAAGCAATGGTTCAATTTTTCATAGTCAATTTTATTTGAAGCGAAAGCATCATTGTATATCTCCCATAATTTATTGTGAGCGGACGGAATATATTTTTTAAACTCTTTGAGGATAACAGAAGCCTTAAAAACAAACATACCGGAATTCCAGAAATATCTTCCTGTTTTTAAAAACTTATCCGCCGTTTTTAAATCGGGTTTTTCTATAAATTTTTCAACCGACAAAACAGCGGTATTAAATGACGAAGGTTTCTTATTCACCTCTATATAGCCGTATCCGGTTTCCGGCGAATCCGGAACAATTCCCAATGTTACTATTTTCCCGTTTTGCGCCTCTTTTACGGCTTTTTTTATTACTTTGTGAAAATCGCCGACACGCCCTATTATATGATCCGACGGAAGCACAACTATGATAGGATCTGCTTGAGATAATTTTTTTAAATATACGGCGCTAAGGCCGATGGCCGGAGCGGTGTTTTTTGCTTCGGGTTCTATAAGAACCCTTAAATCTTTAAACTGATTATATCCGGCTCCAAAAGCGTGGAGTTTATTGGTAACAACCAAAACATTTTTAATGCCTACAATAGGAGAAATTCGTTTGACCGTCTGCTCAAAAAAAGAGCCTTTCCTGCCGACTTTAAGAAATTGCTTAGGCAATAAATTCCTGCTTAAAGGCCACAACCTCGTGCCGGAACCTCCGGCAAGAATAACTCCATAAATCTCATCTTTCATAGGGCATATTTTAGCAAATTAAGAGATACGCGCGGACGCGTTTGAGGACATTTGAGGACTTTCACCCTGTGACCTTACCCCATTTTAGTAAACCATTCCTTTTACCGCGTCGGCATGGCGACATAGTTTCATGATTATGCGGTAATGGTTTGGGTAAGGAACGAGTGGTATTTCATTTATGCTGACAGCGATTCGCGACTATATGCCAGCGCCATGCGGTTTTCATAATGGATGATAAACGATTAAATCTGGGCTTCCAGCCAAGCGTTTTTTTTGCTTTGGCTGAACTTGCTATTAAAACCGCCGGGTCGCCGGCCCTTCTTTCGGCTTCAATACAGTTGATTTTTTTGCCGGTAATTTTTCTTGCCGTTTCAATAACCTCTTTAACTGAAAAACCTTTCGCCAACCCTAAATTAAAATAATCGCTTTTCCCGCCTTTAAAAAGATAGCCAAGCGCCTTAGGCTCTGAGAAACAATTACCTTATCACTTGGAAGCTCAAATTTAAATTGAGTTCAAGGCGCAACGAATGAGAAGGCTTTATGCCTGTGAATGAGGAACAACGAAGAAATCAATAAAATATGAGCTTCCCCATAGCATAATTGCTATGGGGCTGGCTGATTTTTGGCTACAATAAACGAGGCTATGCCTCATAAAGTGTCGGAAGCTTTGTGGACGACCAACTTCGTCACTCATCCGCTTATGGCGCCATAGGCGCCACTCGCTCTTCGTTTCTCGTTTCGCTCAAAAATCAGTCAGCCAAATGGCAAGTTAATTGTTTCTCAGAGCCTTAATATGGGCATCTGCCAAATCCGACACATGTATATAATCTCTAATGCAGCTGCCATCCGGCGTTTTATAATTTGTTCCAAATATTTTAATACTCTTTCTTTTCCCCATTGCCGCGTCAAATATAAGAGGAATAAGATGCGTTTCAGGATTATGCAATTCCCCTATTTCAGTATCAGAGTCGGCGCCGGCGGCATTGAAATATCTTAAGGCAACATATTTCAAGCCGTAAGCATTAGAATAATCCTTGAGAATATCTTCTATAATTTTTTTGGTCCTGCCATAAGGATTGATGGGATTTTGAGAGTGTTTTTCGTTTATCGGTATTTTGTCTGGTTCGCCATAAGTAGCCGCAGTAGAAGAGAATATAAAATACTTAACACCATGCTCACGCATAATTTCAAGAAGATTCAAGGTATTCGCGACATTATTGATATAGTATTTGGCAGGCTCTTTAACCGATTCGCCGACATAAGCAAAAGCGCTAAAATGCATAACCGCTTTAATGCGATATTTTTTAAAACACGCTTTCAACCGCTTCCTATCCGATAAGTCGCCTTTAAAGAACTTCCCCCATTTTACAAACTCTTTATGACCTCTGGATAAATTATCAAAAACAACAGTTTTATATCCTCCTTTGCAGAGCGCCTTATTGGCATGAGAGCCGACATATCCCGCCCCGCCAACAATCAAAACAGTTCCTTTATCCATTATTTTTTCCCACTTTTAAATTTTGCTACGGACACAATTTCAATAAGCACGAAAAAAAATTTAGCTAATAAATGATTTATAATTGTAAGAGTTTACCAATTCCACTTTGGTTTTGGGATACGCTACTAAGAAAGCCTTTGGAACACGCATTTTTTCAGTTCTCCATTTTATTTCAAAAGCAGAAAGAATTCCGCCATATTCCTCAATATAATCAATTTCTTGCTTTTGCAGAGTTCTCCAAAAATAGGATTGTCTGTCAAAACCATTATTACTAAGGAATTTTTTTCTTTCCACAATAATAAAATTCTCCCAAATCCCTCCGACATCTTGCCTCAAGTTTAATGGATTAAGATTGTTTATCAAAGCATTCCTTATGCCGATATCATAAAAATATATTTTTCTTAGTTTTTTCAATTCATTTCTTAAATTTCTGCTAAAAGGTCCGACCCTAAAAATTATAAAAGCTTTTTCAAGAATTTGTATATAACTGGCAACGGTTTTTTTATCAATACCAAGTAAATTAGCCAGCTCATTGTAAGAAACCTCATTTCCGATTTGAAGAGCCAATGCTTGCAACAATTTTTCCAATATTTCCGGATTTTTAATATTTTGGTGCTTTAAAATATCCTTATAAGAATAACTTTTTGCCAAACTTTTAAGATTGATATTAACATTATCTTCATTAAGAACAATTTCAGGATACATGCCGTAAATCATTCTTTTCTTTAAAAGACGATCCATTTCCAAATCCGAATAAATAAATGACAACTCTTTAAAAGAAAAAGGATAGAGGAAAAATTCTATTTTCCTACCTGTTAAAGGTTCTGATATTTTATCCGAAAGTTCAAAAGAAGAAGATCCCGTGGCTAAAATCTGAATTTCATGAAAGTTGTCAAAAACTAATTTAAGAGTTTGGCCAATATTTTTAATCTGCTGAGCTTCATCAAGTATAATCAACTTTTTATGCCCAAAAAAAGATTTTAATTCCGTGGATGTTTTATCAGTTAAAGCCGCTCTAATATCCGGCTCATCGCAATTTAGATAAATCGATTCATTGATATAGTTTTTTTGAATTTCTTTGACTAATGTGGTTTTTCCCACTTGTCTCGCGCCATAAAGGATAATAATTTTCCCCCCAAATAACGCTTCCTCAATATTTTTTTGAATAGTTCTCTTAATTATCATATATTTCGGGAAACTCATTCCCCTAATTCAATAGTATTATAGTGAATAAACATGAGAATGTCAATAGGCTCAACCCAACCTTTTACACCTCCGAGGTGTATTTGGTTTTATTTGTAATTTTTCTTAAGCCAATTAGCATAGGCCGCGGTCTTTATTTTTTTAACCCAATTATCATTTTCAATATACCAATTAATTGTATTTTTCAAACCTTCATCAAAAGAGTATTTGGGCTTCCATCCCAACTCTTTTTGAATTTTAGATGAATTAATGGCATAGCGCCTGTCATGGCCGAGTCTATCTTTAACAAAAGTTATTAATTCGCCGTATTTTCTAATTTTTAAAGACGGATTATTTCCGGCAGGGCATTTCGCATCCAAAATGGCGCATATTTTTTTTACTATATCAATATTTTTCTTTTCAGAATTTCCGCCGACATTGTAAGTTTCGCCAAGTTTGCCTTTTTCAATTATCCTCCATATAGCGGAGCAATGGTCTTTAACATACAGCCAATCCCGAACATTTTTTCCATCGCCATATATAGGCAATGATTTCCCCTGCAAAGCGTTTAAAATAATCAATGGAAGAAGTTTTTCAGGAAACTGATACGGGCCATAATTATTTGAGCAATTTGAAATGGTAATGGGCAAGCCATAGGTATGAAAATAAGCCCGAACCAAGTGGTCGGAAGACGCCTTTGAAGCCGAATAAGGACTTCTGGGGTCATAAGGAGTTGTTTCCTTAAACTTGCCGATTGCGCCCAAAGAGCCAAAAACTTCATCAGTGCTTATATGATGAAATTTTACATTTTTATTATTTCCCCAATACTTCCTTGAAACATCCAATAAATTAAAAGTGCCCACAATATTTGTTTCTATAAAATCTCTCGGCCCGTGAATGGAGCGATCAACATGACTTTCAGCGGCAAAATGAATAACGATTTCTATTTTAAATTTTTTAAAAATCTTTTCAATTTTGGAATAATCGCAAATATCCACGCGCTCAAAAAAATACTTTTTACCGCCATATTTTTTTTTAATATCGGCTAAATTTGAAGGATTTGCCGCGTAAGTAAGCTTATCGCAATTTATTATCCCGCCTTTAAATTTTGTTTCCTCAAATAAAAAGCGAATAAAATTTGAACCTATAAACCCCGAACCGCCTGTTATTAATATATTTTGAGTTTTCATAATGTCAATTATACAATTTTAGCAAAAGAAGAAATTATTCATCCAAAAACCTTTGCAACCCGCGGGGTTGCAAAGGTTTTTGGGATTATAATCGGGGAAGTTTTTTATCTTTATCGGACAATAACGGATTGGGAACGGGCCAAAGTATATTTATCTTCGGATCATTAAAAATTATGCCGCTTTCATGCTTGGGCGAATATTCAGCCGTGCATTTATAAACCACATCCGCCGAATTGCTCAAAACAAGAAAACCGTGCGCAAAACCTTTTGGGATATAAATCATTTCGCCATGATCCTGCGATAATTCAACACCCACCCATTTTAAAAAAGTTGCGGATTTTTTTCTTATATCAACCGCAACATCAAAAATCTTTCCCCTCAGGCATTGAACCAATTTACCCTGCGCTTTTGGACTTTTTTGAAAATGAAGCCCTCTTAGAACATTTTTCTTTGACCATGAATGATTTTCTTGAACCAAATTTTCTTTTATGCCGGCCTTAACAAATTCAGTTTTTTTATAAGTCTCAAGAAAAAATCCTCTCGCGTCGGGAAATATTCTCGGCGAAATTAAAATAATTTCAGGGATTTTAAGTTTTTTAAATTCAAAAGGCATATTTGTCAATAGAGTTCAGAGTTCAGAGTTTAAAATTCAGAGTTGAAAGCGTTCTATAAACTCTCAACACTGTTAACGCCATTAACTCTATCCGCGCATATCGCTCTCAGATATCTGCCATAGTCATTATTTTTATAGCTTTCGGCAAGCATAAACAATTGCTCTTTATTTATATAATCCAATAGATAAGCGATTTCTTCAATGCAAGCAACTTTAAGCCCTTGCCTTTTCTCAACTGTAGCTATAAATTCGCCGGCATCAAGCAAGCTTTCATGAGTGCCGGTATCAAGCCATGCAAAACCACGGCCCATAAGCTCAACTCGCAGTTTATTCTTTGCAAGATACACTTTATTCAAATCCGTTATTTCAAGCTCCCCTCTTGCCGAAGGCTCTAAATCTTTCGCTATTTTTACCACTTCATTATCATAAAAATACAGCCCTGTAACGGCATAATTGGACTTTGGCGATTGAGGTTTCTCCTCTATGGATAAAACTTTTCCGTCTTCATCAAAATCAACTACGCCATAGCGCTCGGGGTCATTTACATAATAACCAAAAACATTTCCCCCTCCATTCTCTTTTATAGTGGAAACAGCCTTTCTTAAAATACCGCTAAGACCCTGCCCATAAAAAATATTATCGCCAAGAACAAGACAAACATCGTCTCCGGAGATAAAATCTTCGGCAAGAATAAAAGCCTGCGCAATGCCCTTGGGTTCATTCTGAACTTTATACTCAAAATTCAAACCGAGATGCGAACCGTCGCCAAACAATTCCTTAAATTTCGGTAAATCTTGAGGAGTTGAAATTATCAAGATGTCTTTGATTTGCGCGAGCATTAATACCGACAAAGGATAATAAATCATCGGCTTATCGTAAACCGGCAATAATTGTTTACATATTGTTTTTGTAATCGGATAGAGCCTTGTGCCGGAACCTCCGGCAAGTATAATTCCTTTCATAAAACCTTCTTATATAAATTTTTTAAACCGCTCAAACAAATATTTTCTTCCCTTAAAATTCACAATGGCATCATAAAAATAAATATAAACCAAAATGAAAAAAATAAATAGGCCAACCAATACAAGAGTATTGGTATGAAAATAAGCAGCAACTATATTGAATGACAGAACATACGGAATTATATACATCAGAACTTTATGATTTTTTCTTGATAACCGCTTATATATTAATGTATGCAGATGGAGATTGTCCGCCATTAAAGAACTTTTCTTGGATACAAACTTTCTGCGATACATTGAAAATACTGTATCAACAACAGGATAAGCAAAAATAATCATAGGAAACCAAGGCGAAATATCAATATTTCTGTTGACGAGAATAATGGATATAAATGCCATAATAAAACCGCTAAAATAAGCTCCGCCATCTCCCAAAAATATTTTTCCTTTTGGAAAATTCCAAACAAAAAAACCCAGTATAGCGGCTACCATAACACCGCATAAATTAAAAACCGGCAAATCATTATAAAAATAAGCAAATCCCCCCAGAAAAACCAAAGCGATTAAAGAAACCGAACTTGAAAGCCCATTTACACCATCAATTATATTTACCGAATTGGTGAGCCCGGTTACTGCAAATATTGTAAACGGAACAGCTATAAAAAACGGCAAATTAAAACCGATATTCAAGATAATGGAATTATCTAATACCAATAACATGGAAAAAGAGAGCAAAGCAATTAAAAACAATCTAAGTCTTGGAGTCACATTATGTTTTATATCTTCATAAAAACCAATCGCAAAAATCAAAAGCGCTATCAAGACGAAATAAAACTTAAACCCGAAAAACAAGGCTCCCGCCAAAAAACCAAGAACTATCCCTATGCCTCCCGCTCTGGGAGTGGGAACCTTATGGCTTTTATGGTTTTTAAGTTTGGAATGTTTTTTAATATCGTCAATAGCAATATTATATTTATGGAACAGAGTTATAACCAAACCATGCATTGTCAATGATAGGATAAAAACAATAAGCAATGGAGCCATTTTTATATTTTAGCAATTTTAGGCTATTAATCCATGCAACAAAAGGGTTAGGGTAGTATTAATAGAGTATGAGCGACAGAAAAATCTTGGAGTCTTAAAATTACTATTGTTTACCCTAAACCCTCAATTCTGAACTTTAAACTCTGAGTTTTAAACTCTAAACTTTTAAAGGCTTATGATATAATTATCACTCATGAAATCTCTATTGGCCATCGTTCTTATTTGCTTGAACGCGCAAGTCATATGCGCTAAAACCATATTCAAGCCGATTGACTCGGTAAAATCAGAATTCTTTTTTACAGATGAAAACACCCACCTTATAGAAGGGCAAGACGGACTTAAACTTAAAAAGGGCTTAAATTTATTTCTCTTTGAAGACGGCTATTTTTCAGCGGAAAACAAATTACTTTACTATAAATTCAAACAAACCCTAAATGACGGCAAAACTTCGGCTGAAATTCTGAAAGCCTTCTTTAAATATACTTTTGGCAAATTTTCATTTGAAATCGGCAAAGACAATGTAAATGCAGGGCCGGGAGAAAACGGCCTCTTGCTTTCTAAAAACGCGCCGCCTTATCCGCTCATAAAACTGCAAACGGAAGAATATTTAAATTTTGCCGGAAAATGGTCTTTTTTAATCATAGACGGATGGCTAAATGAAAAACGCGATGATGTTTCAAATCCAAAAATATTCCTTTTTCGCCTGGCATACAAACCGTTCAATTTCATTGAACTGGGCGGAACCCGCTCAACAATGTATGGCGGAGCGGGGCGGCCGGAATATAAAATATGGGAATATCCAACGCTTCTATTGGGCAAAGATGAAAATGTGGTCGGCTCAAAATTTGATAATGACGGCTTCGCGGCCTTTGACATATCCATTTTTATTCCAAAAAATAAATTACCCAAAAACATAAGGCGCGCGAAAATATATTATCAGGATGCCGGCACAGATATGTCAGCGTTCTGGCAAACAGAAGACTCTAAATATCATTTCCCTTTCGGCTTTAAACTGCAAATTCACGCCTATCAAGCGGGCATTCTAATGGAAACTGAGAAAAATATATTCAGGCTTGAATTTGCATGCAGCGATCCCCTTTTTTATACTCATCATTGGTATTATGACGAAGGCTATACACATAAAGACTTTTCACTCGGCCATCCCTATGGCAGAAATATGCAAAATATATTTTTTAAACATAAGCGCCAAATAAATGGAACCGCATCATTTGAATATAAATTGGGCATGCTAATCCAACCTGCTTTTGATTCAGGCGCCGAAAAAATGAAAAGATACTATCTTTCCCTTAAAACAAATAAAGATTACGGCAATATAATGGCAGGAACTTATATAAGATTGGATAAAACCGATAATTACGATTCTAATTTCTCTCCGACGCAATATAATATAATCGTAAAAAACAAAACCTTCCTCACGATAGGCTATTGCCTAACATACAAATTTTAAAATCCCCGAAATATAAGGAAGTCCGACTTCCTTACATGATTGATATTTTTAAGTGTCTTCACAATGGGAAATATTCCAACCCTATGTAAGGAAGTCGGACTTCCTTATATTGAATGCTAATTCTTATCGGCGCAAACGATACAATTATTCAAAACCAAAGCATCCAACTTGGCTGTTTTAAAACAGGCAATGGCTTCCTCAGGTTTGTTAACAATAAGCCCATTTTCATTAAATGAAGTGTTAATCACTGCCGGAACGCCTGTTATCTCTTTAAAAGCTTTTATCAAAGCGTAATATCTGGGAATCATCTTCCTAGAAACAGTCTGTAAACGCCCCGTTCCGTCCGCGTGAATTACCGCTGGAATCAAATGCCTCTTATCTTCTCTCATTTTATAAACCTTTTCCATAAATGGCGCGGGCTCAGATTCCTCAAACCACTCCGCGACATCTTCTTCTAAAAACGACTGAGCAAATGGCCTGAAATTTTCCCTCTTTTTTATCCTTTCATCCAGTGTATTCTTAGCCGCGCGAGGATCCGCAAGTATACTGCGATTGCCTAGAGCCCTCTGCCCCCATTCAGTTCTGTTTTGAAACCAACCGATAATTTTTTTATCAGCTATAAAGCCGGCAACTTTTTTAAAAAGCTCATCATTGGATAATTTTTCATAGTTAAGCCCTTGCGCTTTCAACAGAAACTCTATTCCGTCATTTGAATATTCCGGCCCCATATACGGCTTATCCATAATATATTCCCTTTTATTGCCCAAAATATGATTCCAAACCCAAAAGGCCGCTCCAATCGCTGTTCCCGCGTCATAAGCCGCCGGCGGAATATATATATGTTCAAACTTCGTCTTTTTAAGTATCTTGCCATTTGCTAAGGAATTCTGAATAGACCCGCCTGACAGGCAAAGATTTTTGTTTTTATACATTTTATAAGAATAATTAAGCAGATAAAAAAAGGCTTCCTCATACATAGCCTGCACGGAAGCGGCAATATCTTTATGATGCTGATTTATCTGCTCATTTTCGGCTCTTGGCTTACCCAATAAATCAATAAGCTTATCCGAATAAATTCTACCTATTGAAGGCTCTCCGTCACTCCAAGTCATTTCAATGCCGGCGCTATGATGAACAAAATAATCCGTATTAAGCTTAAAAAAACCTTTATTGCCGAGTTTCACAATCTTACGCATTTCTTCCATATAAGCGGGCTTTCCCATAGCGGAAAGTCCCATTATTTTATATTCGTCGCCGTAATTAGAGAAACCCAGAAATTGAGTTAACGCAGTATAAAAAACACCCAAAGAATGAGGATAATGAACACAATCTGAAACAGCTATTTTATTGTCAGAACCAAAACCGCGCATAGTGCTCACAAAATCGCCAAAACCATCCACCGAAACACAAACAGCATTTTCAAACGGCGAAACAAAAAAAGAGCTGGCAAGATGCGCCTTATTATGTTCAATGTTTTTCACTTTAGCTTTAAGAGAATTAACATTTACGCCTAATTCGTGGGCAATGATTTCTTTAACCCTCTTTATTTTATCGGCATTTTTTAACCTGCTTTTGATAAAATCAAATGACGGTTTCCTAGTCAACATCCCCAATATTTTTTTATCCAGATGCGCATAGAGATTTCGCCCTATAGCAATATAATCTATCTGCCGCGCGTCAACATTAGCCGATTTAAGGCACCACTTTATGGATTTAATGGGCATGCCCGCCCAATGTTTCTTGCGCACTATCCTCTCTTCTTCAATAGCGCAAACAAGCCTGCCGTCAACAACCAAGCAAGCGGACGAATCTCCGTGATAAGCATTAATTCCGAGTATAATCATAAGTTGTTCTCCATTAACAAATCAGGATAGTTAAAATCCCGATTCTTGAATAAGTTTTTTTATTTCTCGCGCCGGATAAACCCAAACTTTCGTTCTCTTTTCAATTCGCTCCCCGCCATATACAACCGCGGAAATTTTGCCGCATTTCGGAAATAATTCGCCAAATTTATTTAACGATTTAAAATAACTTCCACTTATCGTTTCTCCCGCTTTAATTTCCAGCAAAAGCATTTTCGGCTCATCTCCGATAATAATATCCACTTCCATACCGGAACTATCGCGAAAGAAAGCCAAATTACTCTTTTTTCCGGAATTAAATCTATACTTAAGAACTTCCATTATAACCATGTTTTCAAACAAATTCCCCCTTAAAGGATGCGTGGAAACTTGCCTTGAATTCTCTATGCCAAGCAAAAATGAAGCCAAGCCGGTATCATAAAAATAAAGTTTTGGTGATTTTATAAGCCTTTTACTGATATTTTTATAAAACGGCGGCAACAAAAAAATTATATAACTAGCTTCCAAAACACTGATCCAAGACCTGATTGTGGTATGGGAAACGCCGACATCATTTGCCAAACTTTGAAAATTCAACAATTGTCCGATTCTTCCGGCGCACAACCTGACAAATTTTTCAAAAAGATGCAAATCTTTTACATTTACAAGCCGCTTGATATCCCTCTCAACATAAGTCTCAAAATAATCTCCAAGCGCCTGTGTCGGATTAAGATTTTTGTCATATATCCGAGGATAAAACCCATTATAAATAAACTCGCTCACAGACATGCTTTTATATTGATTGCCAAGTTCTGAAATATTGAAAGGCAAAAGTTTTATCAGCGCCGTTCGGCCGACAAGACTCTGATTTATAGTGTCAATCACTTCAAACTGCTGACTGCCCGTCAATATAAACCTTCCGGGTTTATTATCAGCTTCATCAACAAATCCCTGTATATAAGAGGTCAACTCGGGAACCCGCTGAATTTCATCAATAATCGCGCCGTTTTTGTATTGATTGAGAAAACCCCTCGGATCATCTGTGGCAAATTGCCGCGTATCGGGAAACTCAAGATTTACATAAGCTTTTGAAGGAAAAACTTTTCGGCAAAGAGTGGTTTTGCCGCTTTGTCTTGGCCCTGTAACAGTAACAACAGGATATTGCGAAGAAAGCTGAGAAAGAACAGTCTCTAATTCTCTTTTTTTCATAAGCATAGTCTACCACTTTTCCCTGCAAAACGCAAGTTGAACTTTCAATTTGCAATATTTACGATAAATCAGTCAGCCCACTTGTCCGCTGTTTTGGCGGAAGGGCCGCAGCTACTTTCTATTCTTTTGTTTCTACCGCTGTAGTTGCGCGCCCTTGGCGCGCCTCTATTCCGTTACGACTAATTATGCCCGCCTATGGCGGGACTCTATCAAACTTTGAAATTCCTATACATATAGGGCAATATCATGAAGGCCAAAAATTATTTTATTTGGCCATTCTCTTTCAACCAATTTACAGTTTCTTCAATCCCTTCTTTAAGAGTATACGGGAGTTTACCGGCAATATTTTTAATATCGCTCATATCAAACACATATTGAGTCAAAATATTATTAAGCCTAAAGCCGGTCATGGGAAAACTTTTCCAACCTAAAAACATAAGCATATCCCCAAATTTAGCGACCATTTTCATGAAAAATAAAGGAACATGGCAAATTTTTTTAGCGCCTGCAGTTTTAGCTATTAAACCGGTCATCTCATATAAATCAGTCGGAGAATAATCCGCCAAATATATAACCTTGCTATCAATGAGCTCTTTTGGCGCAAACAATATTTGATGAATTTGATAAACAATATTTCCGACATATCCAAGCGACCTCTTATAATGCCCCGAACCTATATGAAAATACCATCCTTGCGCTATGGACTTAAATAAATTCTTGTATGGTTCTTCCCCCCACTGCCCCCATACGGATATCGGCCTAATTATTGTTTTCAAATAATCGGAACTTGCCTGCGCTCTTATTATCTCCTCCCCTTTTGCTTTACTTTCTCCATAAGCGGTATTCGGGCAATAATCCCTGTCGCCGCTAGGCGCATACCCCACCTTGCAAACAATAAAAGAAGAGGTGAAAATTACTCGTTCAACAGAAGAACAGCCGTTAATAATTTCTATAAAATTTTTTAAGCCGTCGGTATTGGCCGAAAAAGCCTCTGAGTCAGACTCATGCACTCCGACCTTAGCCGCCAAATACACGATATGAGTAGGCGAATAATCCAGAACAATTTTCTTTAGATTATTTACATCCATCAAATCGCATTTCCGCCAATAAGCTTCATGCAATGAATTTTTAGGCAAATGATTGTCAATATTTAGAAAATCAACCTGAGTTTTTCTCAGCAGAAATTCAATATAATTCGTTCCGATAAAGCCGGAGCCGCCGACTATTAATATTTTCATATCATCCCAATTACAAAAACAAGCGCCGATTATTTAAACCTAACATCACAATAAACTATTTGAGAATTTCAGCAAATTTATTAAAACGCTCAAATATATCTCCTCTCAAATCTTCAATATAACAATCATTGCCGCATTCTCTTTCAATCATAATGCAGACATTTGGACTTTTAAAATTAAAATGTTTTTTAATATTTTCAAAAACTTTTAACCTAATTTTTTTATTATATTTTTTTATGTCTTTGAAGATTTTTTCGGGAGCATATCTTAAAATGAAATATGCATAATAAAGATCTTTAGCTTGCTTTTCCTTCTCGTTCCTATCAATAAATGCAACGCATTTATGCAAGAGAAAAGCCGCAGGCTCAGGGCAGAATATGCCTTTCTTTATAATCCATTGAAGAAAGCTTTTCAAAAATAGTTTTAGATTTTTTATTTGAATTTGATTCATTTACTCCGAAATCTATGTCCGTGGTATGAATTGGCTTTATATCGCTAAAATTCCATAAAAATCGAAAATAGACATAGACAAGCCAACCTCCAACAAGAGTAAGAAACTGCCGATAATCCTCAATATCATCCAAAACCTCAAAAAAACATTTTTCGTAATATTTTTCATTAACCATAGAAATTATTTTCACCTACTAAAATATTTTTTAAATGAATGGCATGTTCTTTGCCTCTTTGCGAATAATTATATAAATCCAGATAAAGTTGCAACGGAGAAACAATAGAATATCCATTATATCGCTTCATTCCATAAAAAACACTATTTCTATAAACAGGCTTTATAAAATGAATATTTCCGCCCTTAACTAATTTTTTAAGCTTAAAATTGCGCACTATTCCGGAGAGTTCACTTTCCAGATATTCGGACTCCAGATACATGAAAACATCTTCAATATTCACGAAAGAAGTATAAAAATTGGCTCCGGAATGCAAGGTAAGCGCATATTTATCTCTAGGTATAAATTTTCTAACCTTACTTAAAATTTTTTTATCATCAGTATAAAATGTGTATATCTTATTATAGTGAAATTTATATTCTTTCACCCATTCTTCAAGCAATACCTCGGGATTAGACATCACCGCATAACTTTTTGCCCCCATTTTTTTCCTATCTATACATCCTATTTCATAAAGCGCCTTTAAAACTTTCTGAGCCAGACCTATACTAACGCCTTTGCTTCCCGTAAAATCTCTAATAACCCATCTTTTATCTTGGTTTGAAAGCGCTTTCCTCAATATTAAACTTGATTTGTCATAAAAAATGCTTTTCATCATATGTTCATTATTTTTCAATGTTCACTATATAATGAACATTATATCACTAAAAACCAAAGTATGTCAAATAAAATAATTATCGAGGCTGTGTAACGGACTCTTAGACAAATGACAGGTACCCTTCACGCTTTACAAGCATATGACTATTTTATACCACTACTATAAAAAAGTCAATCCCCCCTTGGCAACCCGTCTATTATGGCAACCCGCGGGGTTGCAGGGTTGCAGAGGTTTTACGGTTAGAGGGTGATATTGTGAAGGTCGGAAATTATTTGTTTTATGGGTTTGCCGGTTTTTTTATGACTTTTTTCAATCTTCAAGCTTTTCCGCTTCACTATGTTCACTTATTGACTCAAGCCGTTTCAAAGCATGAACGGTAATTTTCGGATTCTTTATTTTTTTTATCCAATATTTCACCCTATCAAAATTGAACTTTTTGGAAAAACGAAGCTCTGGAAAATGAGAAAATTGTTTTTTCCTAAACCCTGAAATATACAAACAATCAGCCAAAGCCTTTTCAGGCTCAGCTATAAGAAAATCTCCCTGTTCTTTATACCAAACAAATCCCTTAAAAAATGAAGGCGCTATTTGATGCGCCAAAAAAACGCCGGCATTTGTGGAAATTTCTTTGGTATGAGAAATAGAAGCCACAGTTATTGTCTGCGGAATTTGTTCTATTATGCCATATAAATGCAAAGCGCTTGTAAACGATACATAACTCCTTTGTCTTGGGAACAAATATGAGATAACTGAATAAGGGCTTGGAGCCCCCTTCCCCTCTTGCCATATTCCATGATATATTTTAAAAACAAGCCCTTGACCGCGCAAAAAAGTCAAACCCTGAGAAACAGTAGACTGAGACTTCCCCGAAACCGCGCTCAATTCCTTAGTGGTAAAAACAGGCTTACCCATCATCTTTATATAAGCCATTAAAGTTTTATCAGCCATTTGATTTTTCCAATATTGGAAGCTATGCTTCTCATCCCCGTGGGTTGCTGCGCAACTTCTGGTGCGGTAACATCTAAAGCATCCCGTCTGTCATGCTCCTGTCATGGGCATGGTCATGGGTTTATCCCATGGTTTATCCCATGAGTATAGCGTGGCGGGGTAAGACATTGCGGTGGTAGCAAAACTAATTTGTCGCTATATTATGGCTCATTCCCGCCTTTAGCGGGATTCGGAAGTTATACCGCCCTAATGACCATAGGCATTGATGCGGTATGACATAGTCTTATACCGCCCTAATGACCATAGGCCTTGATGCGGTATGACATAGTCTTATACCGCCCTAATGACCATAGGCCTTGAT
>JAKLQJ010000152.1 GCA_022013385.1 Elusimicrobiota bacterium | reverse complement strand
TTAGAAGTCCGACTTCCCAGCAAAGAAGCCACAGTATATCTGCGAGGAAGACGGACTTCATCTTCCGCATATTCCGCACATCAATAATTTCCTCTAAAACTCAACCCTGTGATAGCGCCGCAGGGTTTACAAAAATTACCTTTATAACTTATCATTCAAATGAATTTTACGAAAAACAAATTCATTGTTGCCATGTTTTCCGCCACAGGTTTTTAAAACTTCCAAAATAAATCCTCTTTTATAATAAAAATTGAAAATTTCCTCCGGCTTTGCCACTTCAAAAGGATACCCTCCAATCCAATCAACCCAATCAATAAAACCGCTCATTCCTCGCGCTGAATCCGATAATCTGCGAAATGGAGATTGCCCTTTAAGCAATCTCTTAAGCGACCGCATAAATTCAAGAACGGAGGCTATAAGAAACACATAAGGCATTTTGAAAATATTAGGAAGTTTGTTATATGTTAGTTTTATCTTTTTCCATACGGCGCTGATAATGCCTTGATCATTATAGATAGCTATAAATAATTTGCCGTTTTCCCTAATCAATTCAACAACATTTTCAAGAGCGTGATACATATCCCCGGTGTGATGCAAAACTCCCCATGAATAAACGACATCGAAACTGCCGAGTGTTGAAAGCATTTCCCTGTCTAAGACGGAACCTTTCATAATTATCCAATTTTTATTTTCTTCATAATACTTTGCTTTCAATACCTTCGTCGCGCTTACACTTCTTTCGGAACAGTCAAATGAAATAACTCTATCCGCTTTAAGCCGCATGGCCGCCAAAGAAAACAAGCCGCTTCCGCATCCCACATCAAGAAAAGCCTTGCCTTCTAGAGTTTTAATTTTTAAGGCGTTTTGTAGAGATTCAACAGCTCCCCTGATTTTTATTTCATCAACATCTTTGACGAATCTTTCCCAATTTTTGCCAAAATTAAACCCATTCTCATCTGACATAAAAATCCTTCTCCTTAAGATTTTAATCCGCTTCTTATTTAAAGAATTTCTTAATTACTTCCTTAAAGAATGATTTCGCGTCTTATTAAATATCGCTTTTTCTTTATCGGTAAAGCCCCGAATAAAACTACCGTTCCGTCTTATATTATTCGCCTTCTGCATATATCTTCAATAATTCATTCGTCACTTTCGCCATTGAATATTTTTTTACTACCGCTTCTCTTGATTTCTCCCCCATTCTCAAGGCAAGCCCGTCATCATCAAGGAATTTGTTTATACAAGATTTTATTTTTTGGCTATCAAACGGATCAAATAAAAAACCGTTAATTCCTTCATCTATCACCTCTTTGGCTCCGCCTACTTCGCTTGCCATAATAGCAAGCCCGCAACTCATGGCTTCAAGCATTGAATTTGACAATCCCTCGGAAAGAGACGGTAAAATAAAAACATCAGCCGCGTGATAATAAGGCAAAAGATCATCCTGCGCGCCGGCCAAAATCAAACTATCGCTTAGTCCAAATATTTTAACAGCGCGTTTAATATCCTTCTCTTGAGGACCGGATCCCACAATGATAAGTCGAGCTTTTTGAGAAATATTTTCCTTGCGCATAAGTTCGTCCCAAATTTCCACAAATTCCTTTATTCTTTTTTCCGGAGACAATCTGCCGACAAAAAGAAGGATCTGTTTATTTTCAAAACCGAGCTTATTTTTAGCTTTTATTTTCTCATGATATGAAAGCGGTGAATATTTGCCTGTATCAACACCGTTTCTAAAAAAAATGAGTTTTGTCGTTTTTAACGGAGTTGTTTTGAGCCATTGTAAAATATCCTCGTTTACCAGCAAAAAAATGGGCTTCGTCAAAGCAAAAAATTTAAGTTTTATTTTACCGAGCGCTTTTTTTTGCGAAGATATTATTTCATTCAAACCTTTTCCGCCTCCAAGCTTAATAATCACCTTTTTCCCTGTAAGTTTTCCGGCTATAATTGCGGCTATAGCCGGAGAGGAAGCAAGATGGACATGAATAATGTCATATTCGCTTGAATGCTTTAAAAGATAAAAAAAACTAGCTATCATAAAAGAAAAAGAATCTATCCAGCCCTTTCCCATCACTTTTAATCTGCGCACTGATATGCCGTTTATATTCTGGTTACTGGCGGCCCCCTTAACCCCTCTGGTCAGAACTTTAACCTTTATGCCTCTGGAAACTAAGGATTCTGAAAGGCTCAAAGCTTGTTTTTCAGTTCCGCCTATCAACGGAAAAAAAGTGGCAATCAGCATTAAGACCGATTTAATTTTCTTTTGCTTTTCCATTTTTTACATTGCCTATATAAATCGCTAATTGAATACCCCATCTGATAAACAAAAAATACTCCCACGGCTGTTACCACAATGTAAGCGCACATATGCAAATAAGTCGCGTAAGCAAATCCCACATCTTCGGCTATACCCCATAAAGACATCACCTTGCTAAGCGAAAACTCCAAATTGCCAAAATAGCCGGGCATACCGGGCACAGACACCGCCACAGCTGTGGTAAAAATCAATTTTACACTTTTGAAAATATTGATAATTCCGTTAATGTTAAAAACCCTAGCCACAAGATAAATAATGAAAGCATTGATAGACCATTGGACAAATCCACAAAAAATTATAGCCAAAGTTACTTTTAAATTGTGGAAAGCTTTTGCTCCGAGCGCCACGCATTTTAATATATCCGCGAATCGAGGCAATTTGGCAAAAAGCGCCGCTAATTTATTATTGAGCATGATTTTTTCAATAAAAACAAGCGATAGAACAGCTATCGCCAAAACAAATAAAACAAACCAAAAATATGAATTCAAATCCCTGGATGAACCAAAATATCCGTCAAATTTTATAGCTAGCATGACAAAAACGAAAAGCGTAACGGTATCCATAATCCTTTCAACTAAAATAGTGGAAAAAACCGTTATCATGGAAATTTTAAGTTTTCTCGCGCACAAAACCCCGCGAATAATTTCACCTAATCTCAAAGGCAAAATATTATTAAACGCAAGCCCTATGGCCTCTAATTTAAAAGCATCCGTAACTTTTATTCTTTGACTGGAATCTAAAAGCAGTTTCCAACGGATTCCTCGCACAAAAACCTCTGAAATCAGCAAAAAAACCAAAGGAATAAGATACCATGAATTTGTTTGGCGATAAATAGCGATAAGATTTTTTACATCAATATTTCTAAAAGCGAGATACATAAGGAATATCCCGAATACAACTCCGCCTATGATTGAAAACTTTGTTTTCATAAATAAAAATAACCAGCGTAAATAAGGCAATATGGAAATACGGCAATAGGCAAATCAACAAATATCAAACATCAGACGGACAAAGCTTTGCTACTTTCTGCCGCTCTGTATCGCTGTCGCACTGCCGCGCTGATGCGCTGTTTCTATTGCACCTATACTTTTCAAGAACGCGTCTTCATTTGATTCTCTGCCGAGGAATTTTTTCACTTGCCCCAACTCATCATATGTCCTGCCCGGCTCAAGTATAAGTTTTCTATATTTATTTCCTGTTTTAGGATTCATTATCCCGTCTTTTTCAAATACGGAAAACAAATCCATGGTTATTACTTTAGCCCAAAGATAACTATAATAGCCGGCTTCATAACCGCCCATTAAATGACCAAAGCTGGCTTGAGGATAAACGCCATCCATCATAGGTATCAATGAAATTTCCTTCATTAATTTTCTGTAAAGTTCCGTAGTATCCGCATCGCTTTCAATGGTATGGTATTTCATATCCAATATACTTAAAAAAAGCTGCCTCAAATTAGCCAAACCGGAATCCATATTCTTTGCCGCTATCAATTTTTCTATTATTTCATCGGGAAGTTTTTCAGACGGATTTCTATAATGACCTGAAACCACTTTTAAAACTTCTTTGCAGTAAGCCCAGTTTTCAAGTATTTGAGAAGGAACTTCCACAAAATCTCTGGAAACGCTGGTTCCGGAAAAACTTCCGTATTTAGCCTTTGTAAAAATATTATGCGTAATATGTCCGAATTCATGAAATAAAGTTACCATGTCGTCAAATTTCATAAGCGACGGAAAATCCCCGCTTGGTTTAGGAAAATTAGCAACTATGGCTGCGGACGGCTTTTGATACGAACCGTCCTTTAATTCTCTTCCTTGTCTAATGCAAAAACACGCCGCGTGCTTATATTTTCCCTCTCTTGGAAATAAATCAAAATAAAAACAAGCGATTACATTTTGGGCATTATCTATAACTTCATAAGCGCGGACATCTTTATGCCAAACTTCAATGTCAGCCGCTTTAAACTTCGCGCCAAGCACCTTCCCAAAGACCTCAAACATACCGCTAATAACCGTTTCCAAAGGAAAATATTCTTTTATTTTTTCGTGATCTATGGAATATTTTTTCTTCTTGAGGAGATTATTGTAGAAACTAGATTGCCAAGAGCGCATAGTCTCATCGGAAGAAGGATCATTTTCTTTTTTAAGCGCGATTCTTTCTTCTAATTCTTTTATTCCCTTTTCCTTAAGCCTATCAATAGTTCTGTTTAGAAAATTAAACACAGTCTTAGAATCCTTCGCCATTCTATCCGATAAAACATAATCGGCGAAAGTCGGATAACCGATATTCTTCGCTATTTTTCGCCTTATGGCAATGGCATCTTCCATTAATTTTACATTTTCATTCGCGCAGCGATTATGAAATTTAAAAGATAGGCGACGCCTTGCATCGTCATTTTTGGCATTCTCCATGAAAGGAATATAATCGGGATAATCCATTGTAATAGCGTATTTGCCGTTCTCCTTCTTTTTTAATCCCTTTATATAATCCTCCGGCAAACCTTTAAGCTCGTCAAGAGAAACTTCCAGCTCGTCTTTGACATTCCGCAAATTAACCGAAAATTTAAGTTCAATGCCGACAAGCTCTTTTAAAAGCTTTTTAACTTCTTCTCTTTTTTCAGCTTCAAGCCCCAAGCCGTTTTTTTTAAAATTTAAAAGAGTTTTTTCAATAAGCCTTTTAGCCGGTTCATCCAGATTTTCTTTGTTGCTCGCGCATTTCTTTAAAGCTTCAAAAATATCTTCTCTTGTAAAAATGTCTATGAAATACCGGCTGGATTTAAGCTCCAACTCCTGAGCCGCTTTTCTTATTTTTTCATTATCGGATATATATGCCAGAGAAATCGGTATGGTAATAGCGTCGCCGGCATCGTTTATGGTGTTTTCAAAAGCAAGCAGGGTGTTTTCAAAATTCTTTTTCTCATCCGAAACGGCAATTATTTTTTGCATGGCGGATTCTATATTGCCTGAAACTTTCTTAAAAAGCCCTTTAATCTCGTCTTCCGTATAATTGAACCTTGGATTATTCACAAAACCTCCGTTTTCCCTTTGATTTTCTATTATTATAGCAATTACAAGCGAAAACACTATAAATACGAGGCGACCATAAAATCTTGCCCAATTTCAAGCAATGCTTATACATATTCACTTATCCGCTCGTCTAAATCTTCCGGTCTTTGTGCCTATACATATTAATCAAAAGACCTATGACTTTCAAGGTCCTTTTGCCCTTATAAAAACCTTTCGTTTTGAGTAAACTGTATTCAAGCAATAAAACTCACAAGGAGAACTTCATGAAAAACTTGATAACAAAAATCGCAATATTCCCAATAGCAATTTTCTTTTTTGCCATCGCAGTAAAAGCGCAGGAAAATTTCAATTTAAATTCCATCACCGCAAGCGATATCGAATTTTCCGATGAGTTAAGCCAAAAAGGCCTTTTTTCCGCCACTACAGCTTTGGCGGACCCGCCGATTTGTTTGGAGGGGGACCGGATTAAACCCGGCAATGATGACTCGGACGAAAAAATTGAAAAAGAATGGACAGTCATGGTCTTTATGAATGCCAAAAACGATTTGAGCGAAAGCCACTTTTTTGGATTGTTCGGAAAATGGGCAGTGAAAGACATAAAGGAAATGAAAAAAGTAGGAACGACCGAAAAAGTAAATGTAGTTGTTGAACATGGCATAGCCGGAAAAGGGTCCAAAAGAATACTAATAAAGAAGAAATCAGGCCTCCTGTCAAGCGGCGAAAAGGTTTACGGAAAATACCCCGACGCTGATATGGGCGATTATAAAAGAGTCGCTGAATTCGTCAAATGGGCGAAAACCGAATTTCCCGCTAAAAGATACATGCTTGTTCTCTGGAATCACGGTTTAGGCTGGATGGACCCCAATCTCTCGGAAATGAACGCCGGCACAGGAACCTCTAACAAAGGAATACTTTTTGACAGCGAAACAAAAAACTATGTAAGAACCAAAGAACTCGGCGAAATGATGAAACAGTCGGGATATGTTGATGTTTTCGTTTCAAACGCTTGCTTGATGCAAATGGCCGAAGTCGCTTATGAAATCAAAGATTATACCGGCCTTATAGTAGGCTCTGAAGAAACCATGCTCGCCTATGGCTTTGACTATGAGAAACTGCTTAACTTCATGAACTCTAATGTCAAAGCATCCAATTCCCAAATGAGCGATTTCTTTATAAACTGGTATAAAGAATTTTATGCCAACGGCATAAACATAGGCCCTGTAAATATACCCACTTACGCAATAGCGGCTACGCTCTCAACGCTTGAACCAAAAGCTTTAAACCAACTCCCCGTTTACCTTAGCTCTTTCGCGAAAGCAGCCATGGATAATAATGAGGAAGAAGCGATAAAATATGCCATTCAAAACGCCATAAGATTCACCAGTATAGACCCGCCTGATTACAAAAAAATGCTTTCATCCTATACAGATCTCTATGACTTTATCAGGCTTGCCGCTAAAAAGGCGAATAATCACCAAACCGTTCAGGCGGCCGAGAATCTTATGAATTTCATTCAATCAAGCCTTGTTTTGAGAAGCGTCGGCATCAATAAAGACACGATAAACGGCTATAATTATTCAGAAGTGGGCGGAATAGCCATAGAGACCACGAGAAAAACAAAAAAAGATATATCGTCTCAGCTATCTCAGGCTTTTGAAACAAAATATTCAGATTTGTCTCTTTCAAAAGCGAGCTTGTGGGATGAATTTATAAGCTGGTCTAATAAAGTTTGGCTTAAATAAGCCTTGCAAATGCCAATCCATAAAAAAAGCCCGGACAAAAATCCGGGCTTTTTTTATTGAGAAATAATCGCGTTAAGAGAGTCTCTTTTTTATAATCTTGGCCACATAAGGCGGCACAAGTTTTGAAACATCTCCTTTAAATTTTCCTATCTCCCTGACCATACTGGAAGACAAATGAGAATATTTAGCCGACGGCATAAAGAAAACCGTTTCAATATCTTTGTAAAGCATTCTGTTTATTCCGGCTATTTGAAATTCATATTCCAAATCCGAAATAGCCCTAAGCCCTCTTATTACCACATTTACTTTTTTCTGTTTAACATAATCAACAAGCAAGCCGTCAAAACAATCAATGGAAATATTTTTATCGCGCCCGATAGCTTTTTTAAGCATATCCTTTCTTTCTTTAAGAGTGAACATCGCCTTTTTATTTTTATTTGTAAATATGCTAACCACCAAATGATTAAAGATTTTGCTGGCTCTCCTTATGATATCCAAATGGCCATAAGTAACAGGATCAAAACTGCCAGCATAAACCGCTATTTTCTGTTTCACCCTACCACCTCCTCACCAATCTTTGATTGGTATTTCCATTTAGGCTGCCTTGCAGCCTGAGGAGGTGGTAGGGTCACCCCCCACCTCCTCACCAATCTTTGATTGGTATTTCCATTTAGGCTGCCTTGCAGCCTGAGGAGGTGGTAGGGTCACCCCCCACCTCCTTAGCGACTATCGCCGCTTTTTAAAAAATATTGCTTCTCTTATTTATTCCTGAAACTTTTTCACGATGCTTTGTTTCCAACGCAATGAACGCATTTATATGCTGAAATACTTCGCTTTCGGATTATGCAAAACAAAAGCCGACACACTCGCTTCAGGCTCCATCATAAAATTATCCGTAAGTTCAACCTTAACATCTTTTTGAGGTTTAAGTAAATTAAAAATCTTGCTTTGATTTGACAAATCGGGGCATGAAGGATAACCGAATGAGTACCTTTTTCCTTTATAATCTGAAAGATGAACCGGTTTATCCGCATTGCTTTCGCCAATTCCCCAGCTTTCTCTGATTCTATAATGGACAATTTCGGCAAAGGATTCAGCTAAACTTAAAGAAAGAGCCTCAATTATATAAGACCTTAAATAATTCCCTTTGTCTCTCTCAGCTTTTGAAAATTCCCTAATACCTTCCCCGCAAGTAATAACAAATAAGGCCATAGAATCTCTTTTTTTCTCAGTCAAAGGAGCTATAAAATCGGCAATGGATAAATTTTCTCCGGATGCTTGCCTTGGAAAATAAACCGTTTCTTTCACATTATTATCATCGCCAAAAAATATGACCTTATTATCTTCGGAATTAACTTTAAAAAACTTATAGACGCATCTCGGCCTAATAATTTTATCTAGAATGATATATTTTTTTATTTCATCAATAACTTTCTTTGTTTCTTCAACCTTTCGCGTATCCGTTTTTTTTAATTTTAAAAATCGCGAATAAAAAACATCTTCATTAAGATTATTAAAAAGCTCATTCAAATCATAATCTGCAAAAAAATGTCTTTCCAAATCTTTGGGAACCGGAATTTTATCAGGAAAATATTTTTTGTTCTGAACTTCCATTGAAGTTGTAGTGTCAAGTGACCTGCGACCTGTGACCTGCGACTCATGACCATCATTGTCCCGCCATAGGCGGGATACTCCAAGTTTAAGCGCAGTATTTAAACCGTCCATCGCATCGGAGGCATAAAAAACTCTGCCTTTATATACCGGAACTATATTTGAATCAACAAACTTTCCGGTTAAAGCGGCTCCTCCGAGAAGAAGTGGTTTTGAAATATCGACTTTTGCGAGCTCCCTAGCCGTTATGGTCATTTGCTCCGTTGAACGCACAAGAAGTCCCGACAAACCTATAAAATCGGGATTTTCCTTTAAAGCGTTTTCCACTATAATTTCAGGCGGAACTTTAACTCCCAAATCTATCACTTCAAAACCATTGCTTTCAAAAATTATATGCACTAAATTCTTTCCTATATCGTGAACATCGCCTTTAACGGTGGCAAGTAAAATCTTTCCCCTTTTGGGAATATTCATGGATTTTAACGCGGGAGTCAAAACCTCTACCGCTTTCTTAACAGTTTCAGCGCTCTGCAAAACTTCCGTTACTATTAAATCTCCTTTAGCAAAAAGCTTTCCAACTTCGCCCATAGCTTTTAAAATAGGCCCGTTTACGATATCCATTGGCCGGCTTTTGTTAAGAAGTTCAACAACGGTATCTTCAATGCCGGCTTTTATTCCTTCCAAAATATGCCTGTAAAGATTTTCCTCAGGCTCAATATTTTCAAGAATATCGCTACGCGGAGCCTCTGCCTTTTTGCCTCTAAAATAATCGGCGAAAACCTTGACAGCGTCAGGATTAGAGGCAAAAATCAAATCTTCGGCAAGCTTTATTTCCTCCTTCTTTATAAGAGCGTATCGCTTGAGCTTTTGAGTATTCACAATAGCAATATCAAGGCCGGCTTTTACCGCATGATGAAGAAAAACCGAATTTAAAATTTCTCGCCCTTTCGGCGGAAGGCCGAAAGACACATTGCTTATCCCCAATATGGTTTTTGAAAGCGGGAATTCTTTTTTCATTCGCGCTATGGCTTTTAATGTCTCTTGAGCGGACCGGCTATATTTTTCTCCGACAGCAACAGGGAAAACCAAAGCGTCAAAAATTATATCCTCGCCGCTTATGCCGCATTTTTCGGTAAAAAACTTATAGCCTCTTGCGGCTATCGCCATCTTTCTCTCGCATGTGAGCGGCAAACCTTTTTCCTTGTCTTCATCAATAACGCCAAAAACCGCTTTCGCGCCGTAAAGCTTCATAAGTTCCGCGACCTGAGAGGGTTTTTCATCGCCAAATTCAAAATTTACGGAATTTAAAACACATTTGCCGGGAGACATCTTAAGAACTTCTTCCATGACTTCTATATCCGTGGTATCAATCATTACGGGAGCTCTTAAAGAATGAAATATTTTAGGCAAAAAAATTCTCGCGTCCTCAATCTCATTTCTCTCAGGATTTGAAAGACAAATATCCAGCATATGCGCGCCCGCTTTAATCTGCGCTTTCGCAAGCCCGACAGCTTCGTCCCAATTGCTCGCGGCGACAATATCTCTAAATTTTTTACTGCCTATGGAATTATTTCTTTCTCCCGCCAATATCGGAGTTTGTATTTCATTATAAAATAAAGGCTCTATGCCGCTTATTGCCCATTCTGTTTTTTCACGCGGAGCGCGCGGCTTTATATTTTTTAGTTTCTCAGATAAGGCCTTAATATGCCGAGGCTCGGTTCCGCAACAGCCTCCGACCATATTTAGATAGCTACTAGAAGCATACTCTGAAAGAGTTTTAGAAAATTCTTCGGGACTTTCATTGTACGCTCCGTTTTCATCCGGCAAACCGGCATTCGGCATGGCAAAAACCGGAAATTTTGAAATTTTGGAAAGGCTTTCAAGACGCAATGCCATATCTTTGGGGCCTGTTGAACAATTAAATCCCAAAGCGAATAAAGGGAAATGCTCCAGGGAAACATATACAGCTTCCACGGCCTGTCCGCTGAGCATGGCATTTTTATTATCCATAGTCACGGAAACAATAATAGGCAAATCCAAAGAGTATTTTTTAAAAGCCCTGTCAGCTGCGGCAAAAGCCGCCTTAATATTTAAAATATCGTGAGCAGTCTCAATAATAAGAATGTCCGCTCCGCCTTCAATTAAAGCTGAAATCTGCTTGAAATAAATATCCAAAAATTCCTCAAAATTTATGCCGCCCGTCACAAAAAGCGATTTTGTGGTCGGGCCGATTGAACCGGCTACAAATCTTGGATGATCTACGGTTGAATATTCAAAAGCGGCCTCTTTGGCAAGTTTGACTGAGGCAATGTTTAACTCTTTAACCCTATCCTCAATGCCATACTCTTTTAAAATTATTCCATTCGCTCCAAAAGTATTCGTTTCAATTATATCCGCTCCCGCTTTAAGATAATCAAGGTGGACTTGCTTGATTATTTCCGGCTTTGATATTGAAAGAAATTCATTCAATCCGTCATGCCCGCCAAAATCTTCGGGCTTAAGATTAAACTTGGAAAGATAAGTGCCCATAGCTCCGTCTAAAACAAGCACTTTTTCTTTCATTATTTTTTCAAGTTTTTCTTTAGTTGTCAATTTATTCTCCCGACAAACCATTTTCCACCTCGGAGGTGGAAAATGGTTTGTTTGAAAAAAGCTCATTGGCATTTGCTGAAGTTATACCGGCGATATATTCAACTTTAGCACTTAGATATTCGCTTATAGCCTGAGCTATTAAGGGTATTTGAGACGGCTCATTTCTCTGCCCTCTTATCGCCTGAGGCGGAAGATAAGGGCAATCGGTTTCAAGAACAATATTCTCAATACCCGCTTTTTTTATTATCTCCCTAAGTTCATGATTTTTTTTATAAGTAAAAGTTCCGTTGACACCGATTAAAAGCCCTAAGTCTAAACCCGTTTTGGCATCTTCCCAATTGCCGGAAAAACAATGCAAAATACCGCGATTTCTTTTCTTATTGTTAAAACTCCAATCATTCTTTAATTTCGCCGCTAAATCCATATACGCGCTATCGTTTTTTTCGTCTTTGCCGTTTCTAGTGTGAAAAACACAAATTTTCTCAAGCCTATTTGAGATATCAATCATTGAATCTAAAATTTTAAATTGTTCTTTCTTTTTGGAATTGTCCCAATAATAATCAAGCCCTATTTCGCCAAGCCCCGCACAAAAATCTTTTTTCAAATTATCTTGAAGTTTAGCAAGATTCTCGGCGTTTAGCTCTTCAATATACCCGGGATATATGCCAAAGACGGGGAAAATTTTATTTTTATAATTCTCCCCGAGATCAAGAGCGTTTTGCCAATCTTTTGCCGAACAAGAAATTTCAATTATTTTTTCTATGCCCGAGGAAAAACTTTTATTTATTACTTCATTTCTGTCATCGTTAAAAGCCTTATCTGATAAATGAGCGTGAGTTTCTATGAATTTCATTTTTTCTTTTGAGCCGCTTTATAGCTTAAATATGAATGCATAAAAGGATCCAAATCCCCGTCCATAACACCCTGAATATTTGAACTTTCGTAATTTGTTCTCAAATCCTTAACCATCTGATAAGGCATAAAGACATAAGACCTTATTTGATGCCCCCAGCCTATATCACCTTTCGCGTCATAATGCCTTTCCATTTCAGTGCGTTTTTTATCCATTTCAACTTCATAAAGCTTGGCTTTAAGCATTTTCATGGCATGTTCTTTATTCTGATGCTGAGAACGCTCAGCCTGACATTGAGTGATGATTCCCGAGGGGATATGAGTGATACGCACGGCCGTTTCAACTTTATTCACATTTTGTCCGCCCGCGCCGCCCGCGCGATAAGTATCCACTTTAAGATCTTTATCCTCAATCACAATTTCAACATCATCCTCAATATCGGCAAGAACATCAACGGAAGAAAAAGAAGTATGCCTTCTTTTATTTGAATCAAAAGGAGAAACCCTGACTAATCTATGCACGCCTATCTCGCTTTTTAAATAACCGTAAACGTATTTGCCTTTTATAAAAACCGAAACGCCTTTAACTCCCGCCTCTTCTCCCGCCAGCATATCGGTAATGGTAAATTCAAAACCTTTGGATTGCGCCCATCTTTCATACATTCTTAATAGCATCTGCGACCAATCGCAGGCCTCTGTTCCTCCGGCGCCGGAATGAATATTTAAAATGGCGTCATTTTTATCCAAAGGATCCGACAATTTAAGCTGAAAATCCAAAACAGATAATTTTTTCTCGCTTTTTTTCAGCTCATCCATCACAAGAGCCAATTCTTTCATGTCATCCATTTCTTTTGAAAGCTCAAAATGAACCTTAGCATCCTCTATTCCCTCTGTTATTTCATCTATCAAATCTATATCTCTTTTAATATCGTTCATCTCTTTAAGGTGAGCGCGGGCTTTTTCGGGATTATCCCAAAAATCAGTTTCTCCTGCGGCGGCCTCTTTCTCTTTTAATTCAGTCCTTTTGGACTCAATATCAAGAATTTTAGCCGTATCTTTAAGAAAGATTTCAAGGTCTTCTATTTTATTCGCAATATCTTTAAACTCTAAATTTGTCGCCATATTTTTATTCACCCAGCTCCCGAACCAATTTTTGAGCATATTTTTTAGCCGGACTCGGGCCATTGGCGGTTATAATCTTACCATCCATCTCAATATCGGCGCCGGTATAAATCGCTCCTCCCGCCTTTAATTCATCCGCTCCATCCGGCCAAACAGTGGCTTTTTTTCCCTTAAGAATACCGGCGCGGGCCAAAATAACCGGTGATATGCATATAGAGCCTATCAATTTATTTTCATTAAAAGCTTGTCTGAAAATATCATAAACAAGGCCGTTATCCAAATGTTCCAGACAACCCGCTCCGCCGACCAAACATAAAGCGTCATAATCCGACGGATTTATCTCGGCTATTATTTTGTCCACATTCGCTATTGCTCCGAATTTTCCGCGAGCTTTTCCCTTCGCAGTTGAAACCGTATCAACTTTAATTCCTTCCGCTTCCAGAATTTTTTTAGGTTCAAGATATTCCTCATCTCTAAAATCCTGAAAAGCTATAAACATGGCGACTTTTCGCATAAACACTCCTCTATAAAATTCCCTTTGCAATATTCTATAAATTTAGAAAAGATAAAATAAGGATGTCGCGCAAGAAACTACTATAAATGTCATATTTTCAAGGCCTGAAATCCTATTGTATTCATTTTGATAACAGTTGAAAACTTGCTAAAATTTACATAGAAGTTATGCCGACGTAGCTCAGCGGTAGAGCAATCGCCTTGTAAGCGATAGGTCATCGGTTCAAATCCGATCGTCGGCTAAAAGAATGCAGTAATGTTAATTTGTCATAATGGAATTTCAAGGCTATGCCGGGTGCCGTGTCACGGACTATGTCCATCAGACGGCCAAGGCTATGCCGGGTGCCGTATCATGGACTATGTCCATCAGACGGCCAAGGCTATGCTCCCGCCATAGGCGGGACTATTTTATGGCCCCATCGTCTAGCGGCCTAGGACGCCGCCCTCTCAAGGCGGAGATCACGGGTTCGAATCCCGTTGGGGCCGCGCCAGATAGTCTCTAATTCTGCTCCCGATGTTCGGGAGCAGTTTTGCTTTCCGATGATATTTAACCCCAGCCTTTTGCCCATATAATAGCTGATAAATATTCCGGCGCTAACAACAATAAAGTTAAGCATTTTTGATTGGGAATACATTGGGAAAAGTGATGATAAAAAATATGATAAAATTTGAGAGCATGTCAAGGCAAACTCTGTATGCAAAGGCGAGTATCATGACCTTAAAACTTCAATCTTAATGGAGAATTACTATAAAAAATGAATATAGCTATTGGCATTGTTCTTAGAAATAATAAGGTTTTAATCCAAAGACGCATCCGTAAAGGAATATTTGTTTATGAATTCCCGATGGGGAAAGTCGAAGCAGAGGAGTCGTTCGTTGATGCTGCCATAAGAGAATTGCGAGAAGAAACAGGGGTAAATGCTATTAAGGCAAAAAAGAAACCCATTATTTTAAAGAATGCAACCGATGATAATGTCGCTTTTATTATTTTAAATATCCCTGACAATGAAACGCCAAGGATAACCAATCCACAAAGGCAGCAAACATTTTACTGGATGGAGTTTTCAGAAATACCAATGGACAATTTCCACAAAACAGACAAGGAATTTATTGAAATAATGACCCGCCCTAAATATCTTTGGCATGGCAGCTGTGATAAATATGAAACTTTAAAACCGAGTCAAGCAACGGATTTTACAAATCCAATGGGAAATTTAAATGGAGTTTATGCGACACCGATAAAAGAAGTCGCCACAACTTTTGCCATGGGAAATAAGCCGGATAGCCAAGGTAGGATTACAAAATTCATAAAAGGCACAGAAAATGTAAAAATGGTTTTTTTATATGGGAGCCCAAATTGGGGCGGTGTCGGATATCTTTATAAGCTGGCATATGACGGCTTCACTGAGGTTTGCAAAAAACAGTTTATTTCGGAAAATGAAACGCCACCTATGGAGATAATTGAAATAAATGTGGATGATTATAAACATCTAGTCAGAAATGCCACTGAGGAAGAAATTACAACTTTTAACAAAACAGGAAAGATTTAACTATGGGGCGTGGCGCCCTGCAGATAAATCTTCCCCTTACTAACGGTGTTTAGCAAAAAAACCTTTACAAAATGCCTCAAAAAGTTTTTCCGCGGTGACAAAGCTTTTATCAAATTCAAGCCCGGACAAACCATTTGCAATGGCATTTAAAAGCTTCTCTTTTTTGTTTAAAATCTTTTTTACAATATTTACATTTTTAAAATTTAGAATTAACCGAGCATCTCTTCCCAAAAGAGCGGCCCCGATTTTTTCCATATCGAAACCTGACACACTCAATAATTCTTCATCCTTATACAAATGTTCTTCCTTGAAAATCATATTATACTTCGAAAACAATATGGCAATATCTTGCTCGTCTTTGGATTCAAATCTATCATTCCACGCTAAAAGTTTCAATAAAACCAATCCCGGCAAGGATGCGACGCGTATTACCATTTTATTTTTAACAAGTTCTATCTCTTCCGCTGAGGCATTGATATCCTTAAACCCCCGCACATTCATAGATATATCTCCGTCAGGCGGCCATGAAATAAGTCCCGAAGATTTTTCCAATCTGCCAAATGGAAGTAAATCTATTGGCATTTTGCCTTTATATGTTAATCTATGGTATTTCTTATTATCAGCTTTAAATTTACCTATTTTTATCAGCAGATTTTTTAAGCAATCAAATTTCCTCCAACTTCCAAGAGCAACCATAAAATCCATGTCAATGGTAGGACGATATGTGGGCAAACCATGCACATTATGCAACAACAAATCTATCGCTTTACCGCCAATTACTAAATAAGAAACGCCCATCTTCTTCGTGGCATCTTGAATATGCCGTAATACCTCTAAAACTTCAGGTTCTATGGGAGATTTTTTTTTAATCGTAAGCATTGGCTATATATCGCTCATAAACAATTTTTGCTACTTCATGATTGCGAGGGTCTTTAGATGCAATTAAGTCCGCATACACAAGCAGCGGAGGGACCACTTGCTTTCCTTTATCATCAAAATTAAAGTCCCAAAATTTTTCCACTATTTCCACGGAACCATGAGGATTGGCTTTAAGATGATTATCAACAACGATTCTTGTGAGATCGCCTTCCATGTAAAAAAGCTCCTTGCCCGGCTTTCTGTACCCGGTAAGAAGATGTCCGGCAATTTCCCCTCCAAATAAAGCTCCATATCTTTTTGGATTTAAACTTTCCCGCCAATTATCGTTCGGTCCGCTAAAACATTGCGTTCGTAATTTGGCGCGCAGCTTAATCGGATAGTTTATAACCCACTCTTCTATTAAACCTTTCGGGTCTATAAAACGACGCTTCTTTCCTTTCTCATCCAATAGCAAGTGCCCCCTTTCTTTAAGGGCAAAAAACACCCACCCGACAGAACCTAAAGCAACGCCTGCAGCTTTGGCAATATCTCTATAGGAGGCATTGAACAGTTTTGGCGCGCATAGAAGGATGAAAACCACGCGCATTCCGCTTGTAGTTGCCGCGCGATTTTTAGCAGAAGGGATGTTTTCTAAATTGCGTTTTTGACCAATAACAAAGATATGCAAACCCTCCTCTTTTAAATATGCGTTACCAGCGGTATCAATAAACTGTATCCCAAATTTCCGGCAATGATTTGCCATTTCAGCTGTAATATACGGAGCAACCAACAAACACGGTGTCTTTAACTTTTCAAACTTCATTTTAATAAGCCCCAGACTGGAAATACTATTGATTGATTTTATTTCCGCGCTATAAATAAATTTTTTTTGCCCAAATCTAAAAACAAGACTGGCATCCATCAGCGGACTATTGCCTTTAGCAGAACAACTCCCAACTTTTCCATGTAACTCAGCTGTCCGCTCTACAGCATTCAATGCCATATTTAATATTCGCTCTTCTTGAACTTTATACTTTCTTTTTTTATTCATAATAATATCGGCCCTTTAACAGTGTGTTCAATTTTCAATAGTGTACACTAAATATGTACATTTGTCAATATTGAGTCTTGTCCAACACAGAATGAGCCTGAAATTAAAAGCGTTTCCAACATAAATGAGCCTGAAATTAGGCTTATTGCGCAGTTCGGTTAGTAAGCGGCATAATTTGAATCATGACAATAACCATGGATGATTCAAAAGTAACCGATGTAAAACAAATAAAGATTTTTCTAAATTCTTCAGAAAGCGTTCAGTTCAAAGGTTTATCAAGGAAAGCTACCTACATCTGGATAAACGGAATACTGGATCGTTTCAAATATTATTCCTTGTCAAAAAAAGACAAAGGTTTTGTCAGAAAATATATCATGCGAATAACAGCGCTTTCAAAAGCGCAAATAACCAGACTCATTGATAAAAAATTAAAGAAAGGCTATATAGAAACCTCACCATCAGGTAAAAGAGGGTTTAGGATAATATATGGCGGAGCTGAAAAAGAATTATTAGCAGAAACGGACAATCTTCATGAACGCTTATCGGGACCGGCAACTAAACATATTTTGAAGAGGCAATATAACCTTTTCAAGGATAAACGGTTTGAGTGTCTTAAAAATATATCATCGTCGCATATATACAATCTGCGCGCATCCAAATCTTATCAAGCGCATTCTATGACTGTGGGAAAAACCAAATCCGTTCAATCATCCATTGGCATAAGGCGTAAACCAAAGCCCAAAGGCGCGCCTGGATATTTGCGCGTGGATACTGTTCATCAAGGTGATCGCGATGGAGAAAAAGGCGTTTATCATATAAATCTGGTGGACGAGATATTGCAATGGGAAATTGTTATCTGCGTGGAAGCTATAAACGAAGCAAACCTTATTACGACACTTGAAATAGCTCTATACTGTTTCCCCGTTATACTACGAAATTTTCATAGTGATAATGGCAGTGAGTTCATAAATAAGAACATCGCTAAAATGCTAAATCGTTTGCTGATAGAACAAAGCAAGTCCCGTTCCAATAGGACAAATGATAATGCCCTCGCGGAAGGCAAGAACGGCAGTGTCATACGCAAGCATATGGGTTACTGGCATATAGAACGAAAGTATGCGGATAAGATAAACCGTTTTTTCATGGAGTATTTTAATGTCTACTTAAATTATCATAGACCATGTGGATTTGCGACTGTAACTGTAAATGAAAAAGGGAAACGCCGGAAGAAATATGAAACATGGATGACGCCATATGAGCGGCTTAAATCACTAAAAAACGCAAAAAGCTATCTTAAGCCCGGCATTACATTTAAAGAGCTGGACGCTATAGCGCTCAAACATACGGATAATGAATTTGCTAAAATTATGCAAGATGCAAAGAGCAAACTATTTAATTCAATTATGAATGAAAATGACATAAAATTACTGAAAAAAGGAGAAGTGATTCAAAAAAAATCGCTTACACCATAACAACCTATTTCAGGCTCATTCCTGTATTAGAAAACGCTTATTGAACAAAGCCTTAAGCGCAAAATATCTGACACTGTGAGGCCCTGATTATATGTAATAGATACAACATTCCTATACAAACATTTCTATACCAGTTTTAAATTTAATATTATATAAGCACACAGACTATCTAACTCGTGAAGGATACAAATTTATGGAAATAGGAATAGTGGGACTGCCCAATGTCGGAAAATCAACACTCTTTAACGCTTTAACCAAAGCGGGAGCCGCGTCTTCAAATTATCCTTTCACCACAATAGACCCCAATATAGGAATTGTCCCTCTGCCCGATAAAAGACTGGATAAACTTTTTGATATTTTCAAACCGCCCAAAAAAACGCCGGCGTACATAAAATTTGTTGATATAGCCGGACTCGTTAAAGGCGCGTCTAAAGGCGAAGGGCTTGGCAATAAATTTCTCGCCAATATTCGGGAGGTGGACGCCATAATTCAAGTTGTAAGAGCTTTTGATAAT
Organism: Elusimicrobiota bacterium; assembly: GCA_022013385.1. Taxonomy (GTDB): domain Bacteria; phylum Elusimicrobiota; class Elusimicrobia; order Elusimicrobiales; family UBA9959; genus JAKLQJ01. Next base: position 8,934 of record JAKLQJ010000152.1, on the reverse strand, counting down.
CCCGATGTCGTTCATGTTTTGGGCGAAATTGAGCCTATACGCGATATTGAAGTTATTGAAACAGAACTAATGTTAGCGGATTTGGAATCTGTTGAAAAAATGATAAGCAAAAATACCGGCTATGTTAAAACAGGCGATAAAGAAGCCATTGCTAAAATGGAGAAACTTGAAAATATAAAAAAAGCTCTCTCTGACGGCAAACCCGCTTCAGTCTGCGAATATTCTAATGAAGAATTAAGAGATTTTAATCTCTTAACCGTAAAACCGATATTATATGTGGCAAACACTTCGGAAACGCCCGACAGAGAATTGGTTGAAAAATTCAAAAAATACGCCGAATCTAAAAACGCCGGTTTTGTGCGGGTGTCGGCTCAAATAGAATCCGAAATAGCCCAGCTTCCCGATGAAGAAAAAGCGGTTTTCTTGCAAGACATAGGCGAAGAATACACCGGCCTTGAAAAAATAGCTCTCGCTTCAAAAAAACTTTTAAAGCTTATTTCTTTCTTTACTGTCGGCAGTGAAGATGAGGTTAGATCGTGGAATTTAAGAGAAGGCTCAACTGCCCCGCAAGCGGCGGGCAGAATACACACGGATTTTGAAAGGGGCTTTATAAAATCCGACACCTATTCTTTTGAAAACATTTGCGCGCATAAAACCGAAAAAATACTCCGCGAAAAGGGACTTATCCGCTCAGAAGGAAAAGCCTATATCGTTAAAGACGGAGACATCTGTTTCTTTAAATTCAATGTCTAACCGCCGCATCCGCGGATTTGATATTTTTTTCCAATATAAAAGAGGTTGAAGCGAAAACCTTGGCATCGCCGATTATACTGTCTAATAAGCAATATTCGTTTGGCTGGTGAGCGGTTTCATTCAATCTAGCGTAAACAACCGCGGGCAAATTGAGCCGCCTGAAAAATGCCGCCACCGTTCCTCCGCCTATGCCATAAGCTTTAGGTTCCACATTATAGACATCCTTTATCGCTAGCATAAGAGCTTTTACGATAGGGGCATTGACATCGGTAGCGGGAGCGGCTTGCGCTTCCTGCTGAGGTTCAAATTTTATTTTAACGCCATAATCTTTTTCAACTTCATCGGCCAGTCCGCGCATCTCATCTTTTATCTCTTGCAATTTATAAACAGGCATTACGCGGCAGTCCATATAAAAAACATCTTCGCCGGGCAGAGTATTAACATTTGGAACATTATTTTCTTTTTTGGTCGGTTCAAAAGTGCTGATTGGCGGGTCAAAAAGCTCGTCTTTCGCGGGAAATTTAGCATAAAGGGATTTATACTTAAATATTAATTCGCTTGCGGCTTTAAAAGCATTAATTCCCTGGCTTGGCCGAGAGGCATGGCATTGTTTTCCCATAGTAGTAACTTTCAGCCAAAGTATGGATTTTTCCGCTATTTCTACAAGAGAGCCGTCCGCGCTCCCAGAATCCGGCACAAAAAACATATCATCCTTGCCGAATATATCGGGTCTATTATCGGCTATATAATCCGCGCCAAAACCGGAACCTGTTTCTTCATCCGCGCAAAATAATAACGCGATATCATGTTCTGGCCTGTAGTTCAATTCCATCATCGCTTTAACCATCAATATGCCTGAAACCATTCCTTGCTGATTATCTTCAACGCCGCGGCCTATCAATTTTCTGCCTTCAATTTTCAGTTCATAAGGATTTGAATTCCACAATTTGGCCTCGCCCGGGGGGACAATATCCAAATGCGCCATTATCCACAATGTTTTATTTGATTTTGTGCCTTTATATCTTGCCGTTATATTGGGCCGAATGCCTTTTTTGGCTTCTTTCTGGGGAGCGTTTATCCAGTCAATGGAATCAAATTTAAGTTTTTTCAATTCTTTTTCAATCCATACGGCTTTATCATATTCGCCTTCGCCGCCGTTTTCAGGCGCGAGAGCGGGTATGGCGGTCAAACCTCTTTGAAGTTCAATCGCGTAATCTTCATAACTTTCGATTTTTTTTAGTATTTCATTTTTCATAAATTTTCTCCGAGTTTAAATTAAATTAGTTTGCGCCCCTTTAGAAAAGTATAGCTAATTATTATTTGGGAATTAAAATGTATAATTCAATAATTGGTTTTTATGAATAAACTTTCAAAAAATAAACTTTTTTCCGATATAGGCCTTTTTTATTGCGCCGCCATTTGGGGCTCTACTTTTGTAATTACAAAAGCGGCTCTTGAGTTTGTTCACCCTATCAGTATGGTGGGAATAAGATTTTTAATTGCCGCCGCCTTGCTTTTGCCTTGGGTTATGAAGAGAAAAGATAAACTGAGGCATTTAAAAGATGGCTTTATCCTTTCATTTTTTATTTCACTGCTCTATCTTGCGCAGACAACCGGCCTTCTTTATACCACAGCTTCAAACTCCGGTTTTATAACAGGTCTTTTTATCATTTTTATACCGGTTTTTATGTTTATTTTTAGAAAAAAAAAGCCAAAAGGTTTGCAGATTATTTCAGCGTTTACCGCGCTTTTCGGCATGTGGCTTTTAACCGGGGGCGTAGAAGGTTTTAATCTTGGCGATGGACTCTCTTTAATAGCGGCGGCGGCTTATTCCGGGCATTTGATAATAACCGATAAATATGTCAAAGCCAATGCGGATACCATATTGCTCGCTTTCCATCAATTCTGGATGGTGGCCATTATTTCACTCGGCATATCATGGATTATGGGTTATCCCATGGCCGTAACAAATGCTAATGGCTGGTGGATTATTATTTTCCTTGCCGTATTTCCCACGCTTACGGCCTTTTATATTCAAATGCTGGCGCAAAAAAAATCCGAACCTTTCAAAGTGGGACTTATCTTTACAATGGAGCCTGTATTTGCCGCAATGTTTGCTTGGACATTGGGCGGGGAATCATTCATGCTTATAAAAGCGATCGGCGGCTTATGTATTGTTTCAGGCATGATAATCGGCGAGTTTTCAAAATTTAATTTAAAAAAAGCTCTTAAAAAAGAAGTTTTGCCGATATAAATTTTAAATTCAGATTTAGTTTGATAAAATTTGAGCGAAAGAATAGAAAGCAAAGAACAGAAAAACAAGGGAGGCTAAAATTTTATGAAGGACAAAAAAATCATTATCATCGGGCTAAAAACTTTCGGCATAGTACTGGGGATATTTATTTTGGGCTACTGGTTGAACTCTTGGTTTATGAGCATTTATCCGTCTTTCTTGAAAAACAGAGAAGAAATTAACAGGTTCAAGCCTATGATAAAGGAAGCAAAAAGCCTAAATTTGGATTATGAACAGGTTGTTTCCAATCAACATAAATTCAAAGGCAAGCATGTTATTTGGTGTGTTCAGAACAGGGAAAGCGGAGAAACTTTATACAGAGGGAATTCAAATAAAAGATTATTTGTGACAAATTATCATGGTATGCCTCTTTTTGGCGGGTCTAAACACTCAATTTGCGCGGATATGCTTCTTAAAATAGAACAGGACCACAAAACATCTTTAGGCATTGATGTAAAATTCTTGTACAAATTAGAATAACTTTGAGCATTTACGAACATATAACCCAACACTATCTAAATCCGCTTTTTTATTTTCAAAAGTAAAAACAGAAAGCTAATTAAAAAATTTTAATTTTAGATACATAAGACGCATGAAAATTCTTCATCTTTTTCACAAGCTCTTTGATATCCTCTTTTGGCGGCAAGAAGGTGGTGCGAAAATGAAGCGTTCCGGGCGCTTGCCCGAATCCAGACCCCGGCACTACGCAAATTCCGGTTTCTTCCAATAGTTTTAGGCAATAATTTGAATCTCTGGATGCCTCATATTTTATTTTTTCTTCATCAGTCATTTTTGTTAGGTCAATATCTTTTGAATGGGGAAGTTCAAATTTTACAAAAGCGTACATCGCGCCATGGGGAATAACGGTTTCCATGCCTTCAATTTCATTCAGCCCTTTGCCGAGTATTTCCGCCTTTTCTTTTAATTCATCTAATATCGCGTCGCGCTCTTTTATATAAAGCTCATAGCTTTCAGAACCTTTTTGGGGAGGTGACACCATTAAACAGGTAACTATTTGTCCGCCGACATTGGAGCAAAGGCCGATTGATTGCAGTTTAATTAATTCAGCGTAAACATCATCGGACATATTTCTTACTTCAAGATATCCGCCTCTATGTCCGCATTCTCCAAGGAAACCTTTGGAAATCGAATGGAAACTAAAAAGAGTAACATCTCTCTCGTTCATTTCGTTCATCACTTTAGCGAAAGAATGGAATTTTAGCCCCTCAATATAAACATTTTCTTGATAAACTTCATCCGCCAGAATTGACAGATTATGCGCTTTCGCAAAGCGTATTATCATCTTGATATTTTCTTTTGAAAGCACGGCGCCGGTGGGATTGCCGGGATTTATCACGGCAATAGCCACGGGATTAATGCCATTTTTTTTAGCGGCTTTAATGCTTCGGCTCAGCTCATTCTCATTTAATTGCCAGTTATTTTCTTCATCAAGGAAATAATTGATTTGTTTGGCTCCGTACAATTCAATCGTCGCGCTGTATAACGGATACTGAGGAATTGGAATCATATATCCGTCATTGCCGTTTTTCGTCAACAGAGTAAAAACCGACTGCACGCCTTTGCTGGCGCCGTCGGTTAGCATAATCCTGTTTATGTCAGCGGGAATATTATCCCGTTTTCCGATAAAATCGGCGATGGCCTGACGCGCAAAAGGAATTCCTTCGCTTTGCGTATAAGCTCCGGTGCCGTTCGGATTTTTTTCAAGAATCATTTTTGCCAGCTCAATAATATCGGCGGGGAAGATTTTTTTTGCCAAAGGTTTATCCAGCAGAGCGGGATATTCAACAAGACTTAATACTTGCCTAATGAAAGTGATGGGTTTTTGTTTCAGCGCTTGCGGATTTCCAATATTGCAGTAAATTATTTTTTTTCCTTGTTTTTCAAGCTCCTGAGCGCGGATGACAATTTTACCTCTAACGGCATAATTGGCTTTAAGCAGTTTTGAATTTACATCGGCAAGTTTAACCATAATTAAATTATAACAAAACAGTTTGGCAAATTGAAGGAATGAAAACAGCTAACAGCTAAAAAATTTGGTATATTGTTTTAAGTTATATTGTTTTCCACAAATCTCATAACTTGCTTAAAATGCATAAGGAAATTGCAAATGGATATTTTCAGCTTCTTTAAAAAGAAACCTCCTGTTTTACTAAGATGCACTGAATGCTCTTTTGAATACAAACTTTCTCCAAGAGAGGTGCGCCTTCTTGAGAGACAAAACTCTCTTGACCCTGTTTGTACTGTTAAAGAAGAATGTCATATCTGCCATATTGGCTTTATGATTCCTGTTAAATACTCCGACTGCTTTGGAAATCTGTATCTGTTTCATGAAATTAAACCGAAAATTAAAAATCTTGACCCTAATACTGTAATGGAACGCATTTTTGACCATCCTGATGGAGAAAAGGTCTACTTTTTTGCTCCGGGAGACGATATTGTTATCAATGATGACTAAACTTTGAAATTCGGCGCACCTATACATTTAACTAGGAAGGCATTATAAATGGACATTCAGAATAATAATTTTAATGAAGCCAAGCAGATTGTTTGCTGGGCATGCAGAGCGAAAATAGGCGCGGAAGATAATTTTTGCAGAAAGTGCGGAAAAGGGCAAGGAAAATTTGTTCCTTGGTATTATACCCATTGGGGCGTAATAGTTCTTACTTTTGCGCTTGGCCCCCTTAGCCTTTATTTCATTTGGCGCTCACCCAGCATATCTTATAACACAAAGTGGATATATACCGCGATAATTTCCATAATAACATGGTATGCGGCGGTTACTATATATCATATATGGATATTTATCCAAAACTTCATGGGTTCGGCTTCAATTTATTAGCGTTCTGAACATCAGCCCCCGCAGTTGATGTGGTTTTTTAAAAGCTGTCCGCGGGAACGAACAAAAAACGCGCTGACTGGCCTTTTTTGGTTTAAACCATTTTCCACCTCCGAGGTGGAAAATGGTTATTATTGGGGGGATTCCAATTTATTTAAAGCTTTTTCTATTCTGAGTTTGGTATTAGAGTCTTTCGTCAATTTTAATACCGCTTTATAATTTATTATCGCCCATTTCTCGCCGCCCGTCTTTTTCTGGCAATAAGCGAGACCGAGATAAGCGTTCACCACATTTTTATCAGCGATATTTAAACTTTTCGCCGTTTTAATGGCCGCAGAATAAAATCTTTTACACCTTGAATAATTATTTTGTTTCAGCAATATCAATCCCTGTCTCTCCAGAATATACACCTGCCGCCCGTCATCTATAGAAATGGATTCAGACGCTTTTCCGAATTCATTGAAAGCGTTTTCATAATCTCTCTGAGCTAAATAGTCTTCGGCGTATTCAAGGTAAGCCTCATAGCTTTCGGGTATGGATTGCTCTTTAACATATTGCCTATCCGCGATGACTGGCTCTTCAAAGACCTCATCCGCCTTTGAATCTAATTTATCGAATTTGGCATTATCATATTTTTTCCGGAAACTAGAGCCCCTTCCTTTGCCGAATTTTAAAGCAAGATTAAGCCTGTGCACACTGCCCAAATCTCCGAACGGAGAAAAAGCGTAATCTAAAATAAATTTTGATACGCTAAAGCCCAAGCCCGCTGAAACTCCCGAACCGCTATTTTCAGAACGGCCACTATTGTATCCACAGCGAAGATAGGCTTTTCCATTTTGGCTTAAATCAAACTCCCCTTCCGCGCCTAAACTGAAAGCGGTGTCCGCCTCGCCCATTTTTACAACTTCGCCCGCAAGCCAATATTTATCAATAAATCTATATGCCGCGCCCCCCCGATATATAGCCGGCAATTCAAATTCTTCCTCATAAATTTTCATTTTGGTCCCTAAATTTTGAGCCGATAATCCAAATCTAAAATTTTCATAAGTCTCTATGATGCCCAAATCTCCGGCATAAGCCATTCCTTTTTCATTGTATGCCTCTTGAGTTATAACTTTTAAGAAATATCCCGCTTTTACGCCCTTTTCAACTAAAGAGATCCCGACTCCAAGCATCCTATCAACCACATTAAAAGAGCCCGTTGTATTTCCGCCCGTATCATAGCTATTAATCATTGGGCTTATGAGAGTTGAAAAACCCGCGAAATAAGCGAGCTTATCTGAAACCGGATGAATATAAGATATATGCTCGGTATTTAATTCCTCTATCCATTGATTATGAGAAAAAAATAATTCATCGCTTTCCATTAAAATCGGGCCGGCCGGATTATAAAAAATTGAAGAAGCGTCATCGGCTATAGCGGTAAAAGCTCCGCCCATAGCCGCGGCTCTGGCTCCCGCATCTATTTTCAAAAAAGCCGCCGCTTCCGTGCCGACAGAAGCTTTAAGCCCTTGCGCCGGCAACAAAACTATTAAAAATAATAAAAGAATTACAAAAATTTTAATCCTGTCCGTTTCACCTCCAAGGTGGGGAACAATTTGGTCTCGGCGGAAACCTTGTAGGTGAAATAATACAGCTATTAATGTTTTAAAAGATGTAATTGCAATTTCCATAAAATTACCAAAAAACATAAAACTTCCCGCTGCCTTTGCCGTAATTTCCTGTTTTTACCAAATAAATATAAAGCCCGCTCGCAACTTTTTCCCCGCTTCCATTTGTTCCGTCCCAATAAGCGGTATTGCCGGGAAGGATTCCAGGAATATCTAAAATTTCTTTCACTATCTTGACTAATTCTCCCGCAACATTATAAATATACACTTTTGGTTCTGTGGCATCTGCCGGAATACCTACAATAGTAAGCCAAGAAGAAGATTTAAAATATACTGGATTTGGATAAGCCTTGAGCCCTTTTAATTTTGTGGCGCCGTCACCATGCGGATTAATATTAAGAACAGCATCCTCTACAGTGTTATATCCAACCGGCATGCCAACGGGCAGAGTATACCAGCCATATGTACCATTAGCCCAACCAAAACTTAAATAATATTGACTCGTGTCTGTACGATAACCCTCACAAACTATTGAATGATAATCCGAAACTCCCTCTTTACTAATAGTAAGCTGAGCAGGCTGTCCGTTTTTTATATTTATTTGTAGTGTTGAATAAAAATCCGGAACACTTGAAAATTTGTAATCCGCTGAATAATAACCAAATTTTTTAAACGCTCCGGCGGAATTCCAATGATATGCGCCGGAACCTGCACTGCTATAACCCATTTTACTTGCTACTCCGCAAGCATAAGATAAGGCCGCTTTCCCACTATCGCTTGAAATAGGGTAAGTCATATTGGAAAAATTAGCCATTGTTGCCGTAATATCTATAATCCTTGTCCCATTGCCATCATCAGGGTCCATTTCTGAAGTATAATTATCATCGGCTGTAAACGTAACAGCGCTTGGATATTGAAAATAATTAATTATTTGAGCCATTGAAGTTGCCACGCATCCAACAAGGCTTCTACCGCCAATATTGGGATCTATTGGGCAATAATCATTCCAAGGAGTACCCTGCCCCCAGTCGGTAGTTGTTAATGGGCCGTAAATCGCAAGCACTCCTGTTTCAGTTGGCAAAAAATCCTTCCCTTCCAAATATTTATCCCACAGAATATTGTTTTTATCTTTAATTTTTTGGGAAATAAGAGGAATGGCCTTAAGACGATTTTGCATATCCCATGTAACCATATGCAATAAGGCATTGTTTTTAGAGTCTTCCATCACAAAATTACTCTTAAATGAATGAGCGATAACGGGAGTAATATCGGTATCCGGGGAGAGGCCTATCCCCTTTACTGAAGTATGCCCAAATTTATAGAATACGGACATGGTAAACTATCCGCATACGCTACCGGAGTTCGAGCGGCAGTTCGCCACGGAAGAAGACTGTCGGACCTACTTGACAGCGATTCGTTGG
>JAKLQJ010000151.1 GCA_022013385.1 Elusimicrobiota bacterium | reverse complement strand
GTAACTGGTGACCTGCTTTTAGCTGGTGACTGGCAACTGGTGACTGGCAAATCAGTAACCAGTAATCAGTGAACAGTAATCAGTCGGGAAAAGATAGTGGCGCCAAAGCCATAGCAAGAAAAGGCAATTAGCAACAGGATTACAGGTAATCAGTAAACTTGCAACTTGTGACTTGCAACTTGTGACTTGCAACTGGCAACTGGTGTCTGGTGGACTGGTGACTGGTGGCTGGTAACTGACCTGTTTGTAACCGGCGCCTTTTTATGGAGGTTTTATGAACGATTTACCGGAGATAAAATTTAAGAAGAAAAGGGAAAAGCGAGGCTTTCTCCCTTGGCTTCGGCATAAACTCGGACTTAGCCCCGCTAGCGGAACTCCCGGCGGAGCCGGAGTAGCTTCTCAGGCTTCAAATGCGGCCAAACTGGCTAATATCGGTAAAGCTTTCAGCGCCGCCAAAATAGGTTCATCCGGTTTTGCGGGCGGTATTTTAGCTGGCAAAGGGGCGATGATTGCTGTTGCCGCTATAGCCGCCGGCGCTGTCGGCGCGGGTTTATATATGTCAAATAAAACTTCTACCACTGAAAAAGCTCAATCGGCTTTTAGTTCAGGCAAAACCGCCGGTACCTATATTCCGGCGATACTCCGGCAGAAAAAGCAGGGTTCGTCCCTTGAGATGTTTGTGGATACCAATAAGGGAAAACTGGTCGGCGATGAAGCGGCAAAAGCTGAAGTCAAAGATGATTCTGCAAAAAGCTCCGAAGCGCCCTCAGGAGAGGCGCCCGAACAGCCAGCCCCTGAAAAGACGGATACTACAAATATGGCTAGTGACATGATGGCTAAACTCATGGGCGGCGGCGCGGGAGATTTGAGCAGTTCAATGGGCGGCGGCAGTAATAAGTTTAGCGCTATGGGCGGCTTCGGCAATAAATTCGGCGCCGGACAGACAGGCCCAAAAGTAGGCTTTAGCAATAATGTCGGAGCGAGTTTTCAGGAATTGCCCAAATTTAATGCGAGAAAGAAAGAGCTGGCAATGAAATCCGGAAAACGCGCCCTTATTTCAAAGCAGGCATCCGGCAAAAAAGAAAAATATGGCAGAGGCGCGTGGAATCAGTCAAAAGGTGTGAGCAAAACCCAGAAGAGTTATTCAGGCAATATGATTGACGGATTGAGATCCACGCAGGATGCCGCATGGGAAGGAACAAACGATGGCGGAACGATTTCGGGCGGAGGCGGTCTTAGCGCCGGAGAAGGCGGAGGCGGTATTGTTACCTCGCCTTCCTTGGATAATGCAGGCGGAGGAGGCGGCGGCGGAAGCGGAGATATTCCGAATGATATCAACAGTGACGGCTCATCCTCAGTTCCGGATGCGGCTACCCCCGAAGATGTAAGCCCGTGGAAGGATTTAGCTTCACAGGCGATGACATATATAATGCTTTCGGCCGCATTATCCGCCATCGGCGGTGCTATGGTAAGGGCAGGGCAAGCAATGTGTGGTTCGGTTATAGGGTGGAGTGTTGGGTGTGCTTTGTGGTTTGCAGGTATTTTTTTATGTGTTATGGCACTGCTTGCGGCAATAGCGGCCTTAGTGATTGGCATAAAAATAATGGGCATGGGTCAGACTATGCTTGGCATGATTTATGTGATAGGGGCAGTAGTAGCGATAGTTGCCGGGGTTCTGGCTATGATGGGCGTGACATTTCCGAAGTTGGAATATTTGTGGGCCGCTGGAGCAGCCGGCATAATCGGCATGATGGGCAGTATGATGAACGGGCAATAAGTAACAGCAAGGAAAGGCAACAAGGTAACAGGTAATCAGTGAACGGTGAACAGTAATCAGTAATCAGTAATCAGTAATCAGTAAACAGTAAACAGTAATCAGTAACCAGTAAACAGAAATACCCCTGAGGTTGGTTAGATGTGGTTTCACTGTTTGACGCGCATAGCGCTTGATACGGAACACGAACCTTTTGGTTCATTAGGTGTCGTAAGTTATACGAACGACCGGTAGAACATAGTTTTTTCGAAGAAACCTCAGGGGTTGGAAACAAGGCAAAAAAAAGGCAATTAGGCGATTGGTAACAGGTAGTCAGTAAACAGTAACCGGCACACTGGCTAACCGGCTACAGTCAACTAAAAACAGTTTAGAGTTTAGCGACAGTAAATGGAAATACGGAAATATGGGAATACGGGAAAAAAAGGAAACTATCTTGTCCCGCCCCCTCCACTACGACTTCGGCTGGTTTCCGCCACTAAATCTTTGGCGGACTTCCGCCACTACAACTTCGGCGGACTCACCGATGTAGTAATGGGGAGCACCGATGTAGTAATGGAGAGCGCCTAAGTAGTATTGGCGAATATGGCGGGATGACTTGTTTTTGTTGTTACTGTTGCACTGCCGCGCTGTATCACTGCCGCGCTGTTTTATGGAGATTTTATGGGCAGTAAATTCATTGAAAAACATAAAAAGAAAAGCATTCTTGCCGCCATTCTCTTGCTTTTTAGAGGACGGGCGAAATATTTTTTGCCGCTTTTGCTTGTCGGTGGAGTGTCTACTCCCTTTATAGCGACAAGCGAAAATGTTTCAAGAATAATTGAACTGCCTTCCGTAGCTTCATTTCTTAAATTCACCGGACTTTCCAAGGTTTTTTCCGTTATAAATCCCGCTTATTCGGCAAAGGACTTAAAAGAAACCTTTGCTAAGGTTGAAGCTTATGACAAGAGCAGTTCTTTTTGGAAGAGATTATTTCAAAAGAGAACTTCAAATACGCCCGGCTCTCATTCTTCCATAGCTTTGGTTACAGGGACGGATGTTCTTAGAGAAGAGGGAGGAGGCAATCAAGAGGCAAGAGGCAAGAAGCAAGAGGCAAGAAGCGAGGAAAAAGCGAGCGGTAAAAAGGGCAATGTGCCGGATATTCAAAATATGTTGGCGGGTTTAATGGGCGGTAATAACGGCGGAAATGACGGTTTGCTTGGCAATTTAATGGGAGAGAATTTAGCCGATAGGATGAGCGGAGGCGGCAGTGCCGGTTATGGCAGAGGGAGTAGTCCGTATATGAATAAGGATTTAATGGCTATGAATACCGGTGTTGTTGACAAGGACGATGCCTTATATAATGCGGCTTTGAATAAGGCTAGCGAAAGTGTCCCTTTGTCGGGCAAGCCTGCTGATAAGGTCAATAAAAGAAAAATGGGCAAGGCATCGGGTTTTTCATGGAAGAATGTGGGTTATAGGGGCAAGAAAACCAATACCAATCTCAGGGGCAGTTCCGATAAGCGCGCCATGTTTCAGCTTTCCGAAACCTATTCAACGACAGGTTCCGCTTACAATGACCCTAATTCAGCTTATGAATATCAAGCCGCTTATGTAGGTTCAACCTATGACGGAAATGATATGGATGCGGATATTATGGATCCATCTGCGTCGGTTCCGGATGCCGCTTTTACCAGCGGTTTGCTTTCCGGAGTAAGCGCTTCTCAGGAGGTGGCTAAAGAATGCACGGATGCTCAAGCTGTTCAAGGCAAAAAGATGAGCGAAGATGCCGATGAAATAGACGCTAAGACAGATGCCTTGGGCAGTCCCCCCGATTGTTGCGACCACGGCGCTGTCGCGGCATACAATAGCAAATTGGACGGCATAAAAGTTGTATGTGAAGATTTTAATGTTAATGCAGGCATTCTTTCTGAAAAATGCAGAGGCTTGGATCAAAAAATGTCTTGCAGTATGTATGATTCCATGAAGGTACAGCCTTGCGATTGTGATGACGATTTTGGCGGCGCCTTAAACTGGATACTCATAGTTCTCGGTATTATTGCAGTAGTAGTTGCTGTACTTCTTTTTTGGTGTGGAGGAGTTGCTCTCCTTGCTTGGACACTCGCATGTTTTTTTACATGGTCTTTAGCTGTAGTCGGAACTTTAATGCTTGTCGTGGGTCTTATTTTTATGTAAATAAGTGGTAAAAAGTGCAAAGGCGCTACCCGATTAAGAAGTAAATCATCAAAGGACGACTCCTCTCTGTTACCGCCTTATGGCGGGAAGTTCTAATGGGGTAGCTTGCCGTGCTGATGACTTGTTTCTGTTGTTACTGTATCGCTGCCACACTGTATCGCTGTCGCGCTGATGTCTTGTTACTGTTGCTCTGCCGCGCTGTATCGCTGTCGCGCTGATGTCTTGTTACTGTAGCTCTGCCGCGCTGTATCGCTGTATCGCTGTCGCGCTGATGTCTTGTTACTGTTGCTCTGCCGCGCTGTATCGCTGTATCGCTGTCGCGCTGATGTCTTGTTACTGTAGCTCTGCCGCGCTGTATCGC
>JAKLQJ010000150.1 GCA_022013385.1 Elusimicrobiota bacterium | reverse complement strand
ACCGCCGTTTACATAAACGGTTGTGGAGCCTGAAGTCCAATATTCTATACTGCCGTCTTGATTTGTTATTCTAAATACCGCGTCAATTTGCCCGGTGTATATGGCGCTGTCTTTTCTGATTGTGCCTTGATATATTATGCCGCATGGAACCGCGCAATATAATTCGCCACATATTGAAAACAAGACTAATATTGAAAAGATAATTTCTATACCTATCCAACCCCGCAGGATTCCAGAGGCAACCTTCGGGGTTTTAATAATTTTTAGATTTCTCATATTTTCCTCTTTTTGCTCTTTGTTTTCGGCGAATGGTCATTCACATAGTTTATGACATTTGATGAGCCACAGGCTCGTTGTTCCAGTGATTCGCCCATTACAATTTTAATCATTTCTAGCGATGCTGGTGGCTCCCGCCTTTTTCGCCAGTACCACTTAGGCACTCTCCATTACTACATGGCGCCTATGGCGCCAAGATTTTCCGCCAGAGGAGGGCCTGCCCGCCGAAGTCGTAGTGGAGGGGCGGGACAGGTCTTGCTATGGCTTTCCGCGCCAGCGTCCTCTGTGTTTTCTATTTTCCCAATTCAACTTTGTCTCCTATAATTTTCATCAGTTCAAGCGCATGCGGCGTTTTTGGGTCAATTTTAAGCGCTTCATTAAGCTCCAAAATGGCCTGATAATAAAGTTCGTCTTTTATAAGCGTTTTGGCTCTTTTAACTTTCCATCTTGCTTTTTCCTCCGCGGGTTTTAGATGCGGCGTAATTTCAATCGGTTTGCCAAAGCTGTAAGAGATGCCTATTCTATGAGCATAGTCAAATTTCGCGTAACTGGCGATAGCATAATCTATTTTTAGATTTTTAAGATTGAAACCAATACCGAATCTTAATCCGTTTCCAATATCTCTGATTGGAGCATAGCCGAGTCTCAATGCCACTATTTTTTTAAGCATAAATTCGGCGCCATAGGACGGCATAATTTTTTTGCCGTCGGAATTTTTTTTCAAGTCGGCTGAAAATGAAAGATAATCTCCGTAAAACATTATTTGATAATTTGCTCCCAATCTGTAAATCGCTGGAGAAGTATCCTTATCTTTGTCAAATTTAAGACCGTCGCCGAGATTCATAAAGGAGGCGCCGACGCCTAATCTTGATTCGTGAAATTTCTTCATATAAAGAATTCCCGTATCGTAAAGCAGAGTATCCGCTTTTACCGTATCAAGTTTTTCTCGCGCGTATTTTAAGCCGCCGCCGGCAAAGATGCCGTATCTATTATCGTTCCATTGCCCCCAAAGTTTTTTTGAGTACGCGATTTGAAGAGCTAAGTCGCTACTTTGAACTTGACCGGCGGGGCCTCCCGAATTGTCATAGGCGGCAAAAGGTTTTACCGAGAGCATGCTCAAAGAACCGGCGAAGGCGCCGCTTTTTTGCGTTGGGTGAGAAAATGAAATCTGCTGTATTGAAATATCTTCCACCCACATATTGTAAATAAATGAGAATTCATTGTACCGCATAAGAGATAGTGATGCCGGATTTAACGCGAGCGAACTTGATAAATCTCCGTAAAAACCGACGCCTGTTTCGCCCATGGCGACGGATTTCGGACTTTGAACTATCCTTAAAAACTGAAGGCCGCTTTCCCCCGCACCGGCATAAGAAGATAAAGGCGCAAAGGCGCAGAAGAGGATCGTAAAGAGCGCAAAAGACAAAGCGCAAAAAACGGCGGACAGAAAAAAATCAGCCAATATTTGCCTGCGCGTATTTATACGCAGACAGACGAGTTTGGAAATTTTTTTGGTTTTACCGTTCATTTTTTGCGACCTCTTTTGTGTTTCTTGTTATTGTTGTTTCTGTTCTTTTGCTTCTGATTTTTGTTCTCTAAACTCTGTTTGCCTGCTTGCCCTCCCTTTCCAACCCCGCAGGAGTCTTTAGATGACACACAACCAAGAAGTTTCGCAGCCACCTACGGGGTTTCTGAACTCTGAACTCTAAACTACTTGATTACCATCAGCTTTCCGGTTTTCCTATTTTTACCGGACACTATTTCCCATACATAAATACCGCTTGCTACAATTTCTCCGTTTGAGTTTTTTATATCCCAATTTATTTCATTAGGCGTAATTTCAAGAGTTTTTACGAGTTCCATGCTGATAGTATAAATCCTTATTTTTCCCTCGCTCGGCAAATTAGTGAAAGTAATCCCATCGTTCCAACTGCCGTATCTTGCGATATTGCCGGCATTGGGTCTGAAAGGCACGGGATAAGCGTAAACGGTTGTAACTTCATTATCCGCTTGAGGCACAAGAGCATAGGTTGAAAAATGGTTCGTGTTTATATAAACCTGACTGTTAAATGTGTCAACTTCGTAGCCGCTTTGTCTTACCCATAAATTTTTATTTTCATTGAGCCGCCAAAGAGAGAAGTTTTTTGTTTTCAATTTTGATGGCAAAGCATCTATAAATCCGTCATCATTTTCATCCAAATCATCATAAGAGAATATTATTTTTGACGATGCCGTTAAGGAACCGGATATATTGTTTGCCGAAGAATTATATACGGCAATACTTAGAATTTTCACAGGTTCCTTTTCGGCCCCTAATGCGCCGACAAGTTTTTCATTTGCTTCTTTTACGCCTGTTTGGCTCAGCGAAGTTGACAAAGCCACAAAGAAATTCTCTTCATAATCATTTGCCTGTATATAAACTTTCGTTTGAGGGGTTTCAATTAGCGGAATAGTGTTATCAACAGCGCAATTCATTAGAGTTGTGAAATAAACTGTTGTCCCAGATATTGACAGAAGGTTTGAATCTTTTACAGAGGATGACAAATTCACCTCAAAAATACTGCCCATTGGCCATGTTCCGGATGCGGGATTAAATTTTAATGTTTTGTTTTTGAAATCATAGTTCATGTCGGCCTGCCATATTTGAGATTTAGCATTGCCTGAATGATCAAAGATTTCCATAAGTTTAATTGTTGAAGTGGAAATCGTATAAGTTGATATGTCATTTGTAAAGAGGATTTCGGGCTGTGAAGACTCATCAAGCCCTATGGTTTTATTGTTTGCAGATATCTGACCGCCTTCAATGCTAATTACTTGCGGCAACAACGAAATAGACGGTATTTGTGAAAGATAACCTGAAACGAGTGAAATTGTTGAAGTCTTGAGTTCGCTTAATGAGGCATTGCTTCCCGCTATGGCGGTTGTAATTGAATAATTGCCTGTTGAAATTTCAATAAAATTTGCTCCTGAAACATCTGTTTTTACCATCTCAATTGATGCCCATAGTTTTTGACTGAAAAAAGAAAAAGCAATAATAAAAACAGCTATTGGTTTTATATATTTCGGCATAAACAAAACCTCGTGATATTATACGGTGCCATTTGACTATTGTCAATCAATAAACAATCAATAATTTATCAATAGATAATCAATAAATATACACATTATTGTGCATTTTGCGTTCAATTTTATGTAATTTGCGGTTAGGAAAGTTTAAAACCTTCGCCTCTAAGGTTTTCAATTTTAGAAGGACAGCCCTTTATTTTTTTTCGGATATTTGTAATGAGTTGATGCAAAGTGTGGATCATTTCTTTGTGAGAAGACGCGGTTGGCCAAAGATTTTTTTGAAAATCGTTGAAGGAAACCAGCTCGTCTTTTTTTTGAAGAAGCCTGTAAAGTATTTGAAATTCTATTTTTGTTAATTTGATTTCTCTTCTTTCATTCCTTTCTTTGATGTGACACTTTCTAGCGGGATAATCCATTATTATAAAATCGCCTCTTGATGAGAAATATTTTTTATGTCTTTTCGGTTTTTGGGAGAACACCCTTACAAGAGCCTTTATTTGTTCGGCGACTATTCGCGGGTTTATCGGCTTTGTCAAAACATCATGAGCGCCAAACTCCAATAGTTTTAATATTTGACCGGAATAATTTTCTTTTTGCAAGATAACAATTATTACCACAAATTCCAAAGATTTTTTAAGTTTGGCAACTGCGTTTTCAGCGCTAAATCCAAAAATATTAGCGCAATAATCGGAATCCAAAATAATGGCATTTACAGTTTTTTCCCTGATGATATTCTTGAATTCAGAGAGGGTTGGGGCATAATAAATTCCAACTTGTCCTTCCCGAAATTTTGAAATACTGGAATTAAATAAAGCCTCATCCGCGGTCAAAAACGCAACTTCTATTTGTATTTTATTCATAATTTTCTCTAAACCAGTCCCACTTCGGAAGTGGGACTGGTTTGGGTTTTTTAAAGATACATTATATAAAGCCATACAGTATATTTGTCTATGGCGGCGATTGTTGCGGCGGAAAGAATAATAAGCAGAATATAGGCTCCAATAATCAGCAAGGGATTATTATGGATTTTCAAATTTTCTAAAGCCTCAAATTCATGATTTTTTCCGCGCCATATATAAGATATAAAGGAGTACATTACATAGCATGATATGGCAAAAGGCGGAAACCCCAAATATCCGAGTATTGGCATTTCAAATATTTTTAAATTCCCAACAAAGGGAACGGTATATTCCCATTTGGCTCCCGACCAAAAATTCCAAAATTCCCATAAAATTCCGCAAATAAGGCCGGAAAGCAAAATAGTATAAAATTTTTTGATATTGCCTTGCGCCCGGTCTTTTAGAAAAGAATTTAGGCCTAAGCGGTAATTTATGGGTTCAAGCAGAAATATGAATCCCCCC
This sequence comes from Elusimicrobiota bacterium, assembly GCA_022013385.1. GTDB lineage: Bacteria > Elusimicrobiota > Elusimicrobia > Elusimicrobiales > UBA9959 > JAKLQJ01. The sequence continues at coordinate 7,407 of JAKLQJ010000150.1, read as the reverse complement.
CATATTAGCGAAAAAAAATATTTGGGAAATAATATCGGCAATAATATAAAAGCTAACCCCGTTGCCATTAATCCGTTAAGAAATTTAGGAGCGATTTTTACGGGTTTAATTTTTGATTTTTTAAATAATCCTAGTGTTTCAAGTAATTCCGCTGTTTCAAAAATTGCAGGCAAAACTGTGGCATAAGAAAGAATATATCCGCTCCAGCGCAGATAATCCGAACTCGGTATATATAAATAATGCCAATTTTGCAGTCTCAAATTTATAAGCTCAAATACAAACCATATAAACGCCGACCAAGGCAGTAAGCGAAAAAACTGTTTGGTTCTGGATATTATAAGGGATTCATTCCTTATGGTATATATTATGCCGTCAATAAAAAATATATACGACCACCAAGCGAAAAGGTAGTAAAGATTATGCGCCGGCTCTATTTTTAAAAAATTCAATATAGTGATTGAGAAAAACAGGAAAAAACCCGCATAAATAAATGTTTTCGCCGTATCTTTGTTTTCCATAATCGTTCCCCTGCAGTGGCAACCTTTTGTGGTTGACTGCCACAACGCCGCTACACGATGGCCCATTTCCCTGCGCCTCTCGCGCTACGCTCTTCTTTGAACTCTAAACTTTCAAAGCTATGCCTATCAAACGACCGGCTTTAAACTATTTCCGCGTCTTTAAACGGGAATTTATATTTTTTAAGTCCCAATTCCTTTTGCATGATAAGAACTTCTTTTTGAGCGCCTTTATTTACCGGAACCCCTTTATTTTTTCTCTCAAGCCATGTTAGATATTCCTTTTCACCCGCTGTATATATTCGTTTTTGCCCCGGCATTTTTTTTGAATTTCTAAGCTGTCTTAATATATTGCCCGTGATTTTCTTAAAAAACTTTATATTAGTAAACGCGGAAACATTAATGGCTATAAAAAAATGTCCGAGATGATAAGGAACTTTTTTTCCATTTTTATTTCCGGTCAGCATTTTGAGATATGAGCCCTGCTGAAGAGCGGCTGATAAAATTTCAACTACGGTGCAATAGCCATAGCCTTTATATCCGCTCAAATCTTCACCCACTCCGCCTAAAGGAACAAGAGCGGCTGAGCCGTTTATAAGATTGGACAATATTTTTTTGCTGTCTGTTTCCGATTTGCCTTTTGAATCAATTACCCATCCCTTAGGGCATGTCCCCCCCATCTTGGCTGATATTTCTATTTTGCCTCTTTGAGTTATGGATGTGGCGCAATCAAGCAAAAACGGAAATTTTTCATCGGTAGGTATGGCGAAAGTCATGGGATTTGTGCCCAGCATATTTTCCGTGCCGAAAGTTGGAGCGACGGATGGACGGGCATTTGTGCCGCTTATTCCTATCATGCCGGCCTTCTCGGCAAGTAAAGCGTGATAGCCCGCGATTCCGTAATGAGTTGAATTTCTTACGACTGTCATTGCTATGCCGTATTTTTTCGCTTTTTTTATAGCCAATTGCATGGCTCTTTGGGCTATAACATGGCCCATTCCATTATGTCCGTCTATAACCGCGGTAGCGGCTGTTTCTTTAATTATTTCAAACTTTGTTTTAGGAAACTGTATTCCTTGTTTTATTCGGTCATAATAGATTGTTTTCAGCCTTGATATGCCGTGCGAATCAAAACCCAGTTTATCCGCGTCTATAAGAACTTTCGCGCATATCGCGGCGTCTTTTTTGGGAACGCCTATGCCCATAAAAACATCTCTTATGAAACTTTCCATAATATCAAATTTAATCCATACGGCGCCTTTTTCAATTTTCATTTTTGTTCTCCTTATAACCGCAGATTACGCAAAATTTTACTAATCGTCAATCGCCAAATCCGCAAAACAAAATCGCTCGCTACTTTGGTTGTCCGATGGCCATAGGCCTTGATACTCTGCATATTTCTCTAAAATCTAAATCGAGCCCCGATATGCATCATGGCGTCATGGGCCTGTCATGGGTTTATCCCATGGTTTGTCCCGTGACGATAACTATGCGGTACTGACATCGCCTGCGCCTTTTGCCGTTTGCAAGCCTAATAGCCATGTTGCTAATAGCCATGTTGCCTAACTAACGCTTTCTTCTATTATATCCGCTATAAACGATGCCGCTCGCGATATATCCGGCATTTTTATATTTTCATAATTGTCGCGCATTTTTTTCAAAATCAAAGAGTCCTCTATGATATTTTCAAAATTTTGGCAAAGACTTTTTTCAAAATAATCGTTTTCTTTTATCAAAACAGCGCAGGCATTATCCGATAGAATTTTAGCATTTTGGAATTGATGACCTCCCGCCGAGTTCGGCAGAGGAATCAAGAAAGCGGGTTTTTTTAATCGCATAAGTTCCGCGATAGTGCTTGCCCCCGCTCTTGAAATGACAATATCCGCCGCGGAATATAAAATATTCATATCGCCGCGATAATCAAATATCTTTATGTTCGGGCGGCCGATAAGATTTTGTTGTTTATATTCTTCGTTTATAATGCCAAAATCGCGGTTTCCCGTTATATGCGCTATTTGAAATTTGTCCAAATTTTTTTCAAGGCGTTTGACTATGCGGACGATCGCGTGATTTATTTTTTTCGCGCCCTGACTTCCGCCGAATACCAAAAAAACTGGTAAATTCTCTTTTAGATTAAGCAGTCTTTTGGCTGTATTTTGTTCTATGATTTGAGAGAAAAATTCCCGCACGGGGGTGCCTGACAATAAAGACTTTTTTTTGAAAGGATTTTTTTTGATTTTTAGGCCAAGAAGCGCTTTTTTCGCGAAGTATCCCGAAAAATAATTGGCTATTCCGAATTTGGCGTTTGATTCATGAATTATAATCGGAATGTTTGAAAATTTTGAAGCAATGACCGCGGGAAAAGAGACATAGCTTCCCATTCCGATAGTTAAGAGCGGCTTAAAATCTTTTATTATTTTTTTTGTTTGAATTATGGATTTCAAAAGCTTTGCGTTGAAAGAGAGAAATTTAAAAGGATTTAATGTTCTCGGCAGAGATTTTATATCCAATTGGCACGCGGCGAAATTATTATTTTCAATTATCGGCAGGGCAGGGTCATTTTTTTTGACTAAAAAAACGATTTCCCAATTTCTTTTTCTAAGTTCTTGGGCTATGGCAAAACCGGGATAAAAGTGTCCTCCCGTTCCGCCCGACGCTATAAGTATTCTTTTTTTTATATCCATAATCTTTCCAATAACAAATATAATGATACATAAACAGAGTAATACGAAAATACGCTTATACGGTGATAAGTGAATACGATAGTGTCAGCTTATCATTTTACTAACATAAGCTATGCTGTTTGGTTTCTTTTTTTGTCCATATCATCCTATTACCATATTCCCATCGTTCATTTTTTTGCTCATTGTCTGCTTCCTTGTGCTGAAATATTAAGAACAATGCCTATTGCAATAAGAGTCATAACCATGGAAGATCCTCCGTAAGAAAAAAAAGGCAGAGGAAGTCCTTTAGTCGGAATAAGCCCTATCGTCATGGCAATATTAAAAAAAGCTTGCAGAGATATGCTGAATATTATCCCAAGCGTTAATAGTGAAGAAAATAAATTATTGGCGTTTTTGGCGATTTTTATTCCTTTCAAGAGAAGAATCAAAAAGAGCATTACTACCGCCATACTGCCAAGCAATCCGAGTTCTTCCGCTATTACCGGAAATATGAAATCGGTATGTGGTTCGGGCAAGTACATAAGCTTTAATTTTGACGCGCCCAAACCTTTTCCAAACCAGCCTCCCGAGCCTACGGCAAGAAGGGATTGCACAATTTGATAACCCGCATTCGTTTGATCGTTCCAAGGCGATAAAAACACTTTTATTCTTTCCAAGCGATAGTTGTGGGCGAATAATTCGTATATAAACAAAGGTATCATTGCCAATATCGGAGTGATGATATGGCGTTTTTTTAATCCGGCGGCAAAGAAAATTAATAGCGCTGTCGCAAATATAATTACCGGCGTTCCCAAATCCGGCTGTATGGCTATAAGAATCAGTATTGCGACGAAAATCGCCATTGGCTGTATTAAAGCCTTCCAATTAGAACTTATTTTACTTATATTGCGGTCAAAATAATCGGCAAAGTAGATTATTATCATTATTTTTGCCAATTCACTGGTTTGAAAATTCATAAAACCCAACGAAATCCAACGCCTAACATTAGCTATAGGGGCGCAAAAAAGGGTTATTATCAAAAGAGCTATGACGCTTATAATGGCGGGTTTTACAAAAAGCCTTAGGTTTCTAAAGTTTATACCGCTTACTAAGAACATAAAACCAAGTCCTATAAATATCCATAAAACTTGCCTTTTTAGGAAATAAAACGAATCCGCGTATTTATTGACGGCGTATATGGCGCTTGCGGAATATAGAGAAAGTAGTCCGAATGTCAAAAGTATTCCGCTTAAAAAAAGAAATGAAAAATCCATGCGCCTAAAGGCCTTATTATTGAATAAGTTTGAGAAGAATCTCCTTTGTCTGTTTCTTTTTGTTGTCATTTTAGTTTCTTTACCATTTTTATGAATGTCTCGCCCCTGTCTTCAAAGTTTTTAAATTGGTCAAAAGAGGCGCAAGCCGGAGAAAGAAGCACAATATCATTTTTTTCCGCTTTTCTAAAAGCGGTTTTTATTGCGGTATCCATTGTCTTAGCTGAAATTATAGTAGACGCATTTTTTAGTTCTTTTTCTATTTTTAGAGCGGCTTCTCCGATTGTTAAGATACATTTAATATGCTTTTGGATAAGCGGCGCGAGAGGTTTATAAGATGAACCCTTATCTTTTCCTCCGAGAATAAGCAGGATATTTTTTTTAGGCTCTGCCAACGCTTTGAGCGCTGCCATAACGGAATTGATATTTGTCGCTTTTGAATCATTTATAAATTTTACTCCTCTTAAAACTCTTATCGGCTGAATGCGGTGTTTAACGCCTTTAAAATTATCAAAAGCTTTTTGAACGCTTTTCGCTTTTATGCCGCCGGCAACGGCCATTAAAGCGGCCGTCATGGAATTTTCAATATTATGAAGCCCGTATAGTTTGGGCGGCCTAAGCTTTATTTTTTTGTTTCCTAAATTTATGTATAGGAATTTCAAAGTGTTGTAGCTTCCCGCCATAGGCGGGACTAATTTAAAATAAACGGTTTCATTTTTTAAATACGCGTTTGTTTTGGATTTAGCGGCGATGGAAAAGAATAATTTCTTTGTGGAAGTTTTGCTTTTTGAGAATTTGTTTTTGTCGGCATAATTTAAAATACAAAAATCGTTTTTATTTTGAAATTTGAATATTTTTGTTTTTGCCCGAATATATATTTTCAAACTGCCGTGGTGCTTTACATGGTCGGGAGTTATATTCAGTATGGAAGATACATTAGGTTTAATATAAGACGAGTCTTCAAGCTGATAACTGGATATTTCCATCGCCAGGAAATCTCCCGGCTTAACTTTATTTGCTATAAGCGAAACAGGAGTCCCCAAATTTCCGCAGGCCCAAGTTTTGTGTTTTGATTTTTTTAGGGCTTGTCTAAAGATATCATTTAAAAGAGTAACCGTTGTTGTTTTGCCGTTGGTTCCGGTAACGGCAAATATTTTAGCGCCCTTGATAAAAGCCAAAGCGATTTCAATTTCACTGAATACCGAGATGTTCTTTTTTTTAAGCTTTTTTATTACAGAATTTGAATTGGGGATACCCGGGCTTTTAACGGCAAAACCGCAAGAAAAAATATTTTCAGAATGGCCGCCGGTTTCAAGTTCAACTTTTCTATTCAGTTTTTTAAATATTCCGCTTTTCTTATTCAATTTTTTTTGTTCAGTTAATAAAACATCAAAACCTTTTGAAATAAGAAGATTGGCGCAAGATATTCCGGATTTACCCGCTCCGATTATCAGAGCTTTTTTATTTATGAATTCAGTCGGCTTAAACATTGTATTTTTAAATTAGGCAGAGCAAGCTCTGCAGCTACAAAACAATTAAACTGTTACACTTTGAAATTCCTACTACATAGATTTATCTTATTTTTAAGGAGGAAAGAGCCAGAAGCATAAGCATAATTCCCAAGATTAAAAACCTCATTGTAACTTTGGGTTCGGCTACTCCCTTAAGCTCAAAATGATGATGCAATGGCGCCATTAAAAAAATTCTTTTTTTATTGCGTAATTTATAAGAGCTCATTTGAAGTATCACCGAAAGTGTTTCAATAAGAAAAATCCCTCCGGCGATTGGCAGCAGAAGCTCTTGCTTTGTCGCGAGCGCCGCGACGCCTATGGCGCCGCCCAAAAACAGCGAACTGGTGTCTCCCATGAAAATTTCCGCCGGATATGAATTAAACCAAAGAAATCCCAAGCATGAGCCTATCATAGCCGCCAGAAACACCGCTATTTCACCCGAGCCGGGAACATAAATCAACTTTAAGTATTCCGCGATTCTAATATTGCCGGAAGAATAAGCGAGAATGGCAAAAGTCAAAGCGGCAAGAACTATGCTGCCCGCCGCAAGTCCGTCCAAGCCGTCGGTAAGATTTACGGCATTGGAAGAGCCGATAATAACAATCATGGCCATGGCAAAATAAGCGGAATATAGATTTATATAAAACTCTTTTGTATAAGGAATCAGCAGCCATGTGGAAAAATTTATGTTCGGCGGATATGCGGCAAGATAGGTAACAACCGCGGTGGCTGTGATTATTTGCATAAAAAACTTAAACTTGGAACTTGCGCCTTTTGGATTTCTTTTGACAAGTTTGATATAGTCGTCCATCCATCCTGTAAAAGCTAGTGTTATTGTGGTAAACAAAAGAAGCAGTATAAAGCGATTGTCCATTCTTGCCCATAAAAGCGTTGTTGTTATCAATGTTATGAATATCAAAAGTCCCCCCATAGTGGGAGTTCCGTCTTTTGACCAATGAGTTTTGGGGCCATTGGTTCTTTGCACTTGAAGTATTTTATAGCTTTTTATTTTTCGCACGAGATACGGGCCTATAAGCAGGCTCATAAAAAAAGAAGTTATTATCGCCCAGCCTGCTCTAAATGTGATATATTGAAAAACATTTAAAGGACTTAAATATTCGTTAAAATTATGGAGATAATACAGCATTGTAGCTCCTTTGACCGGTTACAAGTTGTCCCGCCTAAGGCGGACATGCAAGCCCTCAGTTGCCAGTCATCCCTTGTAACCTAATTGCCAAATTACCTTGTTGCCTATTTTATAGTCACCAGTTGCAAACAAGTCATCCCGCCATAGAGGCGGGACAGGCCAGTTATCCCTTGTAACCTAATTGCCAAAAAGGCCTATCCCCTTTGCTGAAGTAGATTCGTCCGGCGCGGCTTGGTGGTCTGCTGATGCATGATCAGGTCTTTGTACGGTGCTGGCTCCACTTGAACGGCCTGTTGGATT